>SFLG01000002.1 GCA_004553485.1 Bacteroidales bacterium
CATACCCTTCCGGGCCTGTTGGGCCAGAATTTCGGCGCCCTGCCACAGCAACGGCGCCATCATCAACAGCAGGATATATAGGATTGATTTTTTCAAAGCAACAATTTCACTTCTATGCCCGTCGCCATCCGCACCCGGCCGCGGCAGTGGCACTTTTTGCGTGCATACGTCTGTCGCGTCTGTCGCGCGCGTGCATAAGCGCATAGATGTTGCAAAATTACGGAAAAACCTCCACACCACCTACAAAATTACCAATATTAACAAAAACCCCGATAAATCGGGGTTTATCGGGGGTTTATCGGTGGTTGTCGGGATTAATCGGGGTTTATCGGGGGTTTATCGGGACTAATCAGGGATGGGTTGGGGCCGGGGGCTACCGGGGGTCAGTCGAGGATGAGCATGGCGTCGCCGTAGGCGCCGAAGCGGTAGCCTTCGGCGATGGCTTCCTGGTAGGCTTTCATGATCAGGTCGTAGCCGCCAAAGGCGGTGGCCATCATCAGCATGGTGGAGTAGGGGAGGTGGAAGTTGGTGACGAGGGCGTCGGTGACGGTGAACTCGTAGGGCGGGAAGATGAACTTGTTGGTCCAGCCGCTGTAGGCTTTCATGTGTCCGCCCATCGAGACGGCGCTGGCGATGCCGCGCAGGACGCTGGTGCCGACGGCGCAGACGCGGTGGCCCGAGTCTTTGACGCCGTTGACGTGGGCGACGAGCTCGGGTGTGGCCTCCATCTGTTCGGAGTCCATGCGGTGTTTGGTGAGGTCTTCGACGTCGATGTCGCGGAAGTTGCCCAGGCCCGAGTGTACGGTGATGAAGTCTTCTTCGACACCCTTGATTTCGAGGCGTTTGAGCAGCTCGCGCGAGAAGTGGATGCCGGCGGCGGGAGCTACCACGGCGCCCTCGCGGGTGGCGTAGATGGTCTGGTAGTCTTCGGCGTCCTGCTCGGTGGCGTCGCGCTTGATATACTCGGGCAGGGGGGTGAAGCCCAGCTTGTACAGGGCCTCCTTGAACTCGTCGTGGGGGCCGTCGTAGAGGAAGCGCAGCGTGCGGCCGCGGCTGGTGGTGTTGTCGATTACCTCGGCAACGAGCGACTCGTCCTCGCCGAAGTAGAGCTTGTTGCCGATGCGGATTTTGCGGGCGGGCTCAACCAGCACGTCCCACAGCTTGTTGTCGGCGTTGAGTTCGCGCAGCAGAAAGACTTCGATCTGCGCGCCTGTCTTTTCCTTGTTGCCGTTGAGGCGTGCGGGGAAGACGCGTGTGTTGTTGAAGACCATCAGGTCGCCCTCGTCGAAGTATCCGAGGATGTCTTTGAAGATACGGTGCTCAATCTCGCCGGTCTTGCGGTGAACGACCATCATGCGGCATGCGTCGCGCTCTTCGGTGGGATGCTGGGCGATGAGGTTCTCGGGCAGATTGAATTTGAATTGTGACAGCTTCATTGTTTCGAATAATGTCTCTATGTCGTTGTGTTTTTGTTATTTATCGTGTTGAGGCATCTCTATCGGGCAGTTTGCCAGCAGGTCGGTAGCCTGCTCGACGGTCATGCACTTGTCGGCGGTGACGTCGCCCACGCGAGTGCGTCGGAGGCCGACGAGGTGAGCTCCACTGCCCAGGGCTTGGCCGATGTCGCGGGCAAGGGCGCGGATGTAGGTGCCTTTGCTGCAGACGATGCGCACGGTGGCCGTGGCCAGGTCGCGGTGCCGCTCGCTGAAGTGGCGGCGCACCAGGCGGCTCTGCAGGGCGTCGTCGCCGTCGGGCACGGTGCCGATGTCGGCCTGGCCGGCAGGTTTGAAGTCGAGCAGCTCTATCTCGTCTATTACCAGCACCTTGGCCTTCAGCTCCACCTCCTTGCCCTTGCGGGCGGCGTTGTAGGCGCGGTGGCCGTCGACCTTTATGGCCGAGTAGGACGGGGGCACCTGCTCGATGCGTCCGGTGAACTGCGTCAGCACGTCGCGCACGGCCTGCTCGGTGACGTGGCCGGCGGGGTAGAGGGCATCGATGTCGGTCTCGAGATCGAACGACGGCGTGGTGGCGCCGATGGCGATAGTGGCGACGTACTCCTTGACGCCGGCCTGCAGCTGCTCGATGAGGCGCGTGCTGCGTCCGGTGGTCACTATCACCACCCCCGTCGCCAGAGGGTCGAGGGTGCCGGCGTGGCCCACCTTGAGCTTTTTCATGCCCAGGCGGCGAAGCAGGATGCTGCGCACCCGCTTCACAACGTCAAAAGATGTCCAGCCCAACGGCTTGTCGAGATAGAGGATTTCTCCGTCTACAAAATTCATACGATATTATTTACGAACGGCGTTCCCGGCGGGCGGAGGCGGCGCCGCGGGGCGCTGCTCCCGGTTGGGGGTTGTCCGTCAGTGTGATAATGAAAAACGGCCGCGGTTTGTTCAGTCGGCCGTGCTTTGGCTCAGTGTGCTGCCGACCACAGCAGGCAGACGACGCCGATGATGGCGCAGTAGATGGCAAACCAAACCAGGCCGCCCTTGCGCACGATGTTGATCATCCATTTGCAGGCCAGGCATCCGAAGACAAACGAGGCGAGGAAGCCCACCACGCAGGGTACGATGCCCACGCCCGAGTCAAAGGACTTGCTGCCGGTGATGGCGCCGACGATGCTGAGCAGGGCCTCGCCGAGGATGGGGATGATTACCATCAGGAAGGAGAACGAGGCCAGGCGGTCGCGCTTGTCGCCGAGGAGGATGCCCGTCGCGATGGTCGAGCCCGAGCGGCTGAGGCCGGGGAGAACGGCCACGGCCTGGGCGCAGCCGATGACAAAGGCGTCGAACCACGAGATGTCGCGTCCGGCCTCGCCCGAGACTACGCCTTTATGTGTGCTCCATACCGGGCGGGTGCGGAAAAAGTAGGCAAAGGCCAGCAGCAGTGCGGTGATGCACAGGCAGGTGCCCACGATGTTGAGTTGGCCGCCGAAGAAGTCGTCGACATAGTCCTTGAACAGCAGGCCTACGATGCCCACGGGCACGCACGACAGCAGGATCTTGAGCACGGTGCGCGTGTTGTCGTCGTTGCGGAAGGTGAAGAACGAACGGCACAGGCCGCTGAACTCGTGCCACAGCACGACGATGGTGCTGAGTACGGTGGCGACGTGGAGGATAATGTCGAACTGCAGACTCTGGGCGCCGCTGGTTTCGAGGCCCAGAATCTGGTGCATGATTTCAAGATGGCCCGACGATGACACGGGCAGATATTCGGTGAGACCCTGGACGATGCCGAGGATTAACGCGTCTAACCAATCCATTTTTTACGTTGAGGTGATGATGTGGAGGTGGAAGGGGGACGGTGCTCCCGTCCTGAGTGTCTTTTAGTCTTTCTTTGTCTCGCGGGGACGGACGATGATGCCGACGCCCATCAGCACGAAGCCGACAAAGGCCAGCATCGGGCCGACGACGATGCGGGTGTTGCTGAAGATGGCGGGGTTGAACTCGGGGCCTTCCGAGCCGCCGCCTACCATCAGCACGAAGCCGACGACAATCAGTACGGCCGCCGCAATCATTATAATAAAGTTGTTGCGCATAAGCGGCAGCGAGTCGGTGGTCTGCTTTTTGATGGTGTCTTTCTTTTTCTCTTTAGCTGTGTTTGCCATTATGTTGATGTGTTGAAATTCGGGATATTGTGCGCGTTTTACCGCGGCGTTGTCATTTGCGGTACAGAGCGTCGTAGTTGCGCCTCAGGTATCGCGTCGCGGCTATCCATGCCGCCAGCGGGCAGATTATGGCGCCCAGAACGACGATGCCTGCGCAGACAAAGCCTAGGTCGGCCCAGCTCAGCATCGGCGCCAGCCACGAGGCGCTGTGTATGCCGTACAGCTGCGCGCCGGCCAGTATGGCCGAGGCTATCAGGCCGGAGAGGATGCCGTTGGCAAGACCTGCCTTGACAAAGGGGGCGCGGATGAAGCCGGGGGTGGCGCCGACGAGCTTCATCGTGCGTATGAGGAAGCGCCTCGAATATATCGACAGCGAGACGGTGGCGGTAATGAGTACCAGCGAAATAATCAGCAGCACGGCGCCCAGGACACTGAGTACCAGGGCCATGTTGCGGAACGAGCGGCTGACGTTCTCGACGACGGTGAGGTCGGTGATGACGTCCTCGACGTCGGCGTCCTTGAGCATCTGCGCCCTGAAGCGCTCCACGCCGTCCTTGTCGGCGGCGGAGGGTTTGAGGTGCACCTCGTACTCGGCCGAGTATGGGTTCTCGTCGAGCAGCGTCATCACCTCTTCGCCGATGAACTGCACCTCCTGCGCCAGCACCATGTCGGCCGACATGAACTTGTACGACTCGACGGCGGGGTTGCTGCCGATGAGCCGCTTGAGGCGGTTGATGTTGATGTCGTTGGTGCCCGGCTTGGCCTGGACGGTGACGGTGAGCTTGTTGCGCACGTCATCGGTGACGCGCCGCGCGACAATGCCCGTCTGTGCCAGCAGTCCAATGACAACGAGCGTCAGGGCCACGCTCACCACCGAGGTGAGGCGCGAACCGAAGGTAGACGATTTTTTTGGCTTTGCGGTTTTGGACATAGGCCGTTTTGTTTGGGCAGGGGCCGGCTTGAATGGACAAGGGCCGTTTTACGGATTTTCGGTGCAAAATTACTACATCTGCAAGGCGATTTCAAGCAAAGGGGCCTAATAAATGTGCTCCATTGCCGTCGCGGGCGTCCCTTTTAGTATTATTTAACAATAAGGGGCAGGCGGTTGGCCTAATTAGTCTAATTGGACTAATTGGTGGGTCGGCGGGCGGGTGGCCGGTTACTCGGGGCGGGTGATGCCGAAGGCGTGGCCGTTGTAGCGGAAGGTGAGGACGCCGACGGCGGCGAGGCGCACGATGACGTCGGCGGTGGTGCGCTCGCTGAGGCGGGCGGCGATGGCGATGTCGTTGACCTGCAGGGGTGTGCCGCCGGCGCGGTCGATGGCGTCGAGGATGGCCGTGGCCTCGCCGTCGAGGGTGAGGGCGGGGCGCTCCGATGTGTCGGCCTGCATCTGCCAGGCCCGCACCATCAGCGGGTGGGCGGCGATGTTCTCGTCGGCGACGCGGTAGTAGGCGCGCAGGCTGCCGTCGGCCTCGCGGACGCGCACGGGACGGACGTCGGAGGCGCCGACGGTGGCGCGTATGACCACCACGCCGGGGTCGGTGCGGAAGGCCTCGAAGCGGACATCGACCGAGGGCTCGCAGTACATTTGCGCGGCCTGCTCGACGACGTAGATGTCCTCGTCGTTGCGCACGCCGGCGATGACGCCGTTGTCCTTGACGCCGATGAGCAGGCTGCCGCCGTCGTTGTTGGCGAAGGCGCTCACCGAGCGGGCGATTTTGCGTGCGTCGCTGATGGCGAATTTAAAGTCCTGATGCTCGTGCTCGCCCTCCTCTATGAGTCGCTGCACGAGGTATCGGCCCCGTTGTGGACGGATGTCTTTCACTGTAGGATGTAGTTGAAAGTCAGAGGAGAATGTCAGTCAGGATAAACGCTGTGGACCTCGTCGAGGTTTTCGAGCACGCGGGCATAGCGTGCGGCGGCGGTGCGAGCGGCGGCGAGGTCGTTGAAGGTGTAGTTGCCGCAGTCGCGGGCGGTGGCGCCGGGGATTTCGCCCTCGAACTGAGCTATCCATCCGAACATCTCGGCAAGGACGGGCGCTATCTCGGCGGGTTTGACGTCGCCCTGGACGATGAGGTAGTTGCCTGTGCAGCAGCCCATAGGGCCCCAGTAGACGATGCGGCTGCCCCACTGCGCGTTGTTGCGCAGCCAGGTGGCGGCGAGGTGCTCGATGGTGTGCAGGGCCTGCGGGGTCAGCGCGGCCTCGCGGTTGGGGGCCGTCATGCGCAGGTCGAGGGTGGTGAGGATGTCGCCACCGGGAGTGGTGTCGCGGCGGCTGACGTAGACGCCGGGCTCGAGGGTGAGGTGGTTTATGGTGAAGCTGGCGATTTTTTTCATTGTGTCCGGGATTTAGAGCCCGTTCCCCAATTTATGTTAACGCAGGGCGGACAACTTTTGAGTAGATTTGTCGTTGAGGTGAAGGAGTTATGGGGCTCCATAACGACTGAACCGAAACGGCAAAGATGCCAAAAGGTGTCCGTGATGACAGTAACTTTATTGAGGCGTGGCATTCTTTTGTTAATTATTGATTTTTTTACACCCGTGCCTAATTTTTTTGATTTCTTCGGTATCGCATCTTTTGGGCGTCTTTCGATTTGTTCATCAGTCGTGTAGCTCGCTACACTCCATCTTCACAAATCAAAATCCATCCCCAAATATGCGACCCTGCGTTAACAGAAATTCTTGCTACGCAAGCGCCAAGGCGATTAGGGGAACGGGCTCTTAGAGTGTGGCGAGCAAGGCTTTCAGTGCCTCGAAGGTGTGGCGGGGGGCGTCGGCCCAGAAGTTCTCGTACTGGCTGATGTTGTCGTCGCCGCCGGGGGTGTCGCTGATGACGCGCATGCAGATGAAGGGCACGTTTTTGAGGTAGCACACCTGGGCGATGGCGGCGCTCTCCATGTCTACGGCGAGGGCGTCGGGGTACATCGACAGGATGTGCGCGACCTCCTCGGGGCGCGAGACAAAGATGTCGCCGGAGATTACGGGGCCGAATTTTGCCCCGGGAATTTTGTCAAGGCAGGCGGGGTCGAAGGCGCAGGGCAGCATCAGCGGGCAGCCCGAGGCCTGGCCGGGGACGGTGCCGGGGCCGCACCATACGTCGTGATAGGCCACTGCCGAGGCCACGACGATGTCGAGCACCGAGGTGGCGCCCGTGCCGCCGGCAACGCCGGTGTTGATTACCAGCGAGGGGTGGAAAGTGTCGATGAGGGTGAGCGTGCCGATGGCGGCGTTGACTTTGCCTATGCCGCACTGCATGGCCACAACCTGGCGTGTGCCCACGGTGCCGGTGTGGAAGACGATGTCATTCACCGTCACTGTCCCGTGTCCTTCAAGCAGATGCAGCAACAGGTCCAGCTCTTTGCCCATCGCCACTATTATTCCGATTTTCATTGTAAAGTCTTATTAATAACAGTTTTATGGCTCAACGTGATGTAGGCGCTAACCTTGTGAGCCTACAAAAAAAGCCTCCGTGTTGACGGGAGGCTTGAAGTGGGCGCTGAGGGATTCGAACCCCCGACCCTCTGCTTGTAAGGCAGACGCTCTGAACCAGCTGAGCTAAGCGCCCGAGATAGGAGATGTATTGCCGGCGGCCTTCTCGGCAGGCTGCGCCATTATGCTGAGTGCGAGAACAAAAGAGAAAAAAGTGGGCGCTGAGGGATTCGAACCCCCGACCCTCTGCTTGTAAGGCAGACGCTCTGAACCAGCTGAGCTAAGCGCCCGTTCTCGCCAAAAGCGTTGCAAAGGTACAACTTTTTTTTGAACCACCAAAAAAAATCGCAAAAAAGTTTTATCAGAGATATCAGAACTATCAGTGACATAAGCCACATAAGCCACATAACACAGCCCGGTATGCGGCGTTTGGCTCTGCATCGTCAGCCGTTATGCAGAAAAATTTGTAATTTTGCAGTAAAATTTTTGAGTTGAAGATGAAGGTTGGACACTTCAGACAGAAGATAAAGCCGCTGATGATGCCGATTGCCATTGTGGCGGGCATCTTTTTTCACAAGGAGATTGAGGCCGTGGCCTTTCTGGCCCCGGCGTTGATTTTTGCCATGCTGCTGATAACGTTCTGCCGCATACGTCTCAGCGAGGTGCGCATCGAACGTATGTCGTGGCTGCTGCTTGCCGTGCAGCTGCCGGTGTCGCTGGCGGCGTACTTTGCCGTGCGCCCATTCAGCGAGGTGGCGGCGCAGGGGTTCTTTATCTGCATTTTCTGCCCGACGGCGACTGCGGCGCCGGTGATAACGCAGATGCTGGGCGGCAGCATAGCGCGTCTGGTGAGCTTCAGCCTGGTCAGCAACGCCGCGGTGGCGCTGACGGCGCCGTGGATTTTCGCCGCTATGGGCGACGGAGACGTTGACGTGCTGACGGCGATGCTGAGTATCGCGCGCCATGTGGTGCCGCTTATTTTGGCCCCGCTGGCACTGGCGGTGATTATCGGGCGCACCGTGCCGCGTGTCCACACCGTGCTGAGCGAGAAACAGGCCATCTCGTTCTACCTTTGGTCGATTTCGCTTATAATAGTTGTGGGCCGCGCCGTCAGCTTTGTCATGTCAGAGCCCGCCGAGGCCATCCCGCTGATGGTGACGCTGGCGCTGCTGGCTCTCGTGGCCTGTGCCGTGCAGTTTGCCGTGGGGCGCCGCATCGGCCGCGCCTGCGGCGACCGCATCGCCGGCGCACAGGGCCTGGGGCAGAAGAACACCGTGTTGGCGATATGGATGGCGCTGACCTACCTCAACCCGCTGACGTCGGTGGCTCCGGCGGCTTACGTGTTGTGGCAGAACACCTTCAACTCGGCCCAGCTGTATCTTAAGATGCGTCGCGGCGACTCAGCCCCGAAAGGCGGCGAAGCAAGACGTCAGAAAACATAAAACAATTATAGCCTCCACGGCGTTTTAATCGCGGAAGCATAGAGCTCCCCACGCCGTAGCCCGTATTTTTCTGACCCGGAAAAATTTGCGGCATATAGGTGTATAAGGTTATAACTTAGAAGATTACAAGTAAGTCGAGATAAGATGAACAGCATATTTGAGACGCTGTTGGACCTGCCTCTGCTGCGCGGCGCGTCGCGCGAGCGCATATCAGAAACGGCGGGCAACACAAAATTCCATTTTCTGAAGTATCTTGAAGGCAACCAGATAGTTGCCCCGGGACAGCAGTGCTCGCACATGATGTTTCTGCTGAGCGGAAAGGTGCGCGTCGAAGTCGCCAGCTCGGACGGCCGCTTCCGCGTGGGCCAGACGCTGACGGGCCCCGACGCCATACTGCCGCAGTTCCTCTTCGGGCGCAATACCGTCAGTCCCTGCACGGTCACCGCCACCGACACCTGCAGCATCATGCAGGTCGACAAGAACGACTGGCTGAAGATCCTCAACTTGGACCCCGTGTTCATGCTCAACTACCTCAACATGCTCAGCAGCGGCTCGCAGAATGTCGTCGAGGGCATCCTCGCCATCACCACCGGCAGTATCGAAGAGCGCCTGGCCGTGTGGATTGTGTGTATGACCCAGCCCGGGGCGACGGAGATTACCCTCGGCTGCCGCCAGCGCGACCTGTACAGCGTCTTCGGCGTCCAGCGCAGCTCGTTCATCTCGGCCATGGAGAGCATGCGCGAGCGCGGCCTCATCGAATACACCAACAACGAAATCACCGTCAACGACCGTCGCGCCATGCAGGCCCTCATCACGGGCGCAGCCCTCGCCAATGCCGACTGAAGACGCCGCCCGCAGTGCGTTTTGACGCCGATGTTTTTAGCCGATGTGCTTAATTGATAAATATTTCGTAAATTTGGCCGACAGTTAACCCTACCAATTCCCCAAGCCCCCTCCCGGCCCTTGAAATTTGCGGTTTAATGTATGGAATAAGTGACCTCGAAACCGATACCCCATAAACCCCTTAGGCTGAGCCGGCGAAACGTAAAATAGAAAATTATGATACGAGCAATAGTCAGCGGAGCCGCCTCCCCCGCCGGTGGTGAGCTTGTCCGCCTCCTCCTTCACCATCCCGATGTCGAGCTGACAGTGGCCTGCCAGCCCGCCCACGCCACCATGGCGCTGTCGAGTGTCGTCCCCGGCTTTATCGGCGACACGTCGCTGCGCATAGCCGAGACGTACGGACCCGCCGACGGCGACGTGCTTTTCCTGGCCGACTCGTCCGAGCCCGACTTTGACATTGACGGCCCGGAGGCCTCCGACCTGCGCGTCGTCGACCTGACGGGCATCCTCGAAGGCCACGAAGGATTTGTGACGGGCGTGTGCGAGCTCAACCGCAAGCCGCTGGTGCGCGGGGCCAAACGTGCCGCCGTGCCCGACGCGCTGACGCTGCTGGCCGTGACGTCGCTGCTGCCGCTGATGAAGGGCAGTCTGCACGAGGGCGAGATAGTGGCCATTGCCGAGGGCATCGGCCCCGAACATGCCGTCGTCGCCGCCGGCCGCGCCTCGCAGATTATGCGCTATGCGCAGTTAGGCTACAACGGCCGGCTGAAAATCTCCACCGCCGAGAGCGGCGAGAGCGAGGTGCGCGACCTCAGCGGACGCGTGCGCTTCATGCGCTTTATGGCCTACGGCATCCCCGTCAACGCCGACCTGAAGCACGTGCAGGAGATGTACGACGAATACTTTGACGACCACAACTTTGTGTTCACCCTGCCGGGTCGCAAGCCGCATCCCATCGACGTGGTGAACACCAACAAGCTCCTCATCAACCTGGAGAAGAGTCCCGCCGACGGCACCCTCACCGTCACCGCCGCCTTCGACCCCGTGCTCAAGGGATCGGCCGGCGCTGCCGTCCACTGCATGAACCTGCTCTTCGGCCTGCACGAGCGCACCGGCCTGGATTTGCTGGCCCTGGGGTGAGGCACTGATACGCGGAAGAAGATAATGCGCTAAATGATAATTGAATAATAGAAACGACAAAGGCTCGGAATTTCCGGGCCTTTGGCGTATAGCTTTGTCGTATTATAAGGTGTGTCGGTTTTGGTGCCGGGCGGGTCAGAGGTCGGGGTGGTAGGTTTGGATGTGGCGGTTTTTCTTGGCCTCGTAGATGTCGGCGAGGGTGAGCATGATGCCCGACTCCTCGACGTCGCCTCGAGGGCGACAGGCCCATGTAGGCGTTCACCAGCGGGGGGATGGCGATGCCGTGGTTGTGGATTTCGGTGTTGAGGATGCGGTAGTCCTCGGAGTACGAACCGCCGTTGAAGATGGCGTCCATCTCGGGTGTGTCCACGTCGTTGTCGATGGGCTCGAAGGGGCGCACCAGGCCGTCCGGGTCGGGGAAATATCTGTGCAGGAAGTGCAGCAGCATGTCGCGGCACTTGCGGTTGTAGTTGCGGTACATCGTCATCTTGCCGAAGAGGAACCGTATGTCGGGGTTGAGGACGGTGATGGCGCCCAGGCCGTCCCACAGGTTGTCGAGGGCGAAGAGGGCTTTTGCGCCGGCGCGCGACGACTGGTACTCGGGGCGCACGAAGGAGCGGCCCAGCTCGATGGTGTAGGGCAGGTAGTCGCGGCAGAACTTGTCCGAGAAGCTGAACATGTGCGCCGTGGCTATGCGCAGCGTGCCGTCGTCGCGTCGGCGGATGTCGGAGCCGAGCAGAAAGCGGTATCCGCCCAGAATCTGTTCAGACTCGTTGTCCCATACTATAAGCTGGCGGCAGGGCGGGTCCATAAGGTCGTACTCGTCGATGTCGCACTCCTTGCCTGTGCCGCCGCCGGCGGCGCGGAAGGTTATCTCGCGCAGTCGTCCTATCTCGCGCATCACGTTGGGACACGACATGGCGTCCACCACATAGATGACGTTGCCGCCCTTGTTGGTGGTTCGCAGCAGACGGTCGGGGGTCAGCTCCGACTTCAGCACGTCGGTGGGCACGGCGGGAATTATAGGTTGCTGGGTCATTATCGGTAAGTTGTTGTTCGCGGTTAAATATTTGTCGGTACCTGTCGGGCCAGGCTATAGACGCGCCGGCACAGGTCGTCGGCGGTTTGGCGTGCCTGCGGGCCGCCCTTGATGTCGGCGGCGTCGACAGGGTCGCCTATCACTATGGGCAACGTTGTGCCCCGGCAGCCGAAGACCTCGCGCGGCAGACGCACCATCTCGATGTTGAAGCCTATGCCCAGGCGTTGGCGCCAGCGCGCCAGGCGGTAGAAGAACATGCTGTTGCGGCCGCCGCAGTACACCGGCACCACCTTGCGGCCGTGGCGCACGGCCAGGTTGACGAAGGCGGGTTTCCAGGGCAGGTCGTGGACGCCGACACGCGGCAGCAGGCGCGACACCAGTCCGGCGGGGAAAATCAGCACCGGGTTGTCCGACGCCAGGGCCTCCTCGACGCGCAGGGCGGTGGCATGGTCCTGACGGCCGTGCTTGTTGACGGGCAGAAAGACCTCGCGCAGGGGCTCGATGGCCATGAGCATGTCGTTGACCATCACGTAGACGCGTCCGCCGAAGTGGCGGCTCATCAGGTCGATAAGGGCCATGCCCTCGATGCCGCCCAGGGGGTGGTTGCTCACCAGCATCACGCGCCGGTCGTTGGGGTCGGGCAGGCGGTCGGCGCCTACGACGTGTGTGCGCACGTCCAGCACCTCGAGCACGCGGCGGGCAAAATCGCCGCCGGTGGCAGGCCAGGCGGCCTTGAGCAGCGCGTTCATCTGCGGCACGCAAATCACCTTCTCGAGCCAGCGTATGAGCCACTTGGGCACAAAGCGCATGCGCTGCCGGCCCAGCTTGCGCGTCAACGTCCCCGGCAGGTCAATCTGCAGGGGCGAGGGCGTCGCGCCGCCCTCAAGGCCGATGTCGGTGATGCAGTTGCTCATTGGTGGCAGACAGTGCGCCGCGGCGTGCGGCAGGTAAAATCGACTCTAAACAATTGCCACTCAAAGCCCAAAGGCACCTGTAAATGCCATCCGGACCTGAAAAATGACAATCAAAAATTTTAGCGGTTACAAAATTACTGTATTTTTCCGAAATAACCGCACTATTCGCCCCGCCAATCGCGTCTTGCCGTTTCCTGTTGTATCCCGGCAGCGCGGTTTTCGCTTTTTAGGGCCGGCATCTCGTCGCTGCCGTCGCTGTTGAGCTCGACGCCGGGGAGCCGCGCTCCGAAAGGCGGCGTCGAACGGTGGTGCCGTCGGCTCCGAAACAAAAAAGTGGGCGGGGGAGGGGGATATTTACGTTTTTTGTCGTACTTTTGCAGTACGTCCCGAACAGGGCGGTTATTATTGTTTTTTTATCGAATTTTAAATCTTACGAAATATGGCAAACTGGTTCGAGTGCAAAGTGCGCTACGACAAAGTACAGGACAACGGGTCGGTGAAAAAGGTCAACGAGCCCTATCTGGTGGATGCGCTCAGCTTCACGGAGGCTGAGGCACGCATAATCGAGGAGCAGACACCCTTTATCTCGGGCGACTTCTCAGTGTCGGCGGTGAAACGTACAAAGATAAGCGAGATTTTCTACGACGAGGGCGGCGACCGCTGGTACCTGGCCAAGGTTGCCTTCATCACCATCGACGAGAAGTCGGGCGTGGAGAAGAAGTCGAACTCGTTCATCCTCGTCCAGGCCACCGATTTTAAAAACGCCGTCGAGAATTTCACCAAAGGCATGGCCGACACAATGGCCGACTACGAGATTGTCTCCATCGCCGAGACGCCCCTCATGGACGTTTACCGCGCCAAGCTGACCCTCGACAAGTAATAGCGCTGCGCGATGTCAGAGTCTGAAAAGATACGTCAGCGCCTCGAGGCCGTGCTGGGCACCCTGCCCCCCGGGGTAGGGCTGGTGGCCGTGTCGAAGTTCCATCCCGCCGAGGCCGTCCGCGCCGCCTACGACGCCGGCCAGCGTCGCTTTGGCGAGAGCCGCGTGCAGGAGCTGCTGGCAAAGGAGCCGGTGCTCCCCGCCGACATCGACTGGCACTTCATAGGACATCTGCAGACAAACAAGGTGCGCCAGCTCATCGGCCATGTGGCGATGATAGAAAGCGTAGACAGTCAGCGCCTTATCGACGAAATAGACCGCCGCTCGGCAGAGGCCGGGGTGGTGACAAAGGTGCTGATGCAGGTGCACGTGGCCCGCGAGGAGACGAAGTTCGGCTGGTATCCCGACGAGCTGATGGAGTATTTCAGACAGCGCCGCTTCGAGGCCCTGCGTGCCACCCATATCTGCGGAATAATGGGCATGGCCACCAACACCGACGACACCGCGATTGTCGCCGCCGACTTCAACGCCATCGCCCTGTGCAAGCGCCGCATCGAGGAAATTTGTCCCGACCTGCGCGGCTTTGACGTGCTGTCGATGGGCATGAGCGGCGACTACCCCCTGGCCGTGAAATGCGGCTCGACCCTCGTGCGCGTTGGCACCGCAATATTTGGCGAGCGGCAATACTGACCCTCCCGACTGACCCGCGACTAACCCCGATTAATCTTGACTAATCCTGATTAAACCTCGATTAATCCCCGAAAAAACTAATTCAAAATACTTAAACCCTAAACTATTATGTCATCTAAAACACAGGAAAACGGTAAAAATTATGCGCTGCCTATTGCCATAATGTTTGCTCTGTTCTTTATGATTGCGTTTGTCACCGGTTACCAGAACCCTCTGGGCGATGTCATCAAAAAGATGTCGGGCAACTCGGTAATTGCCTCACAGCTCGGTACTTTCGCCAACTTTATCGCATACGCCGTGATGGGCTATCCCGCCGGCAAAATTCTGCAGAACAAGGGCTACCGCTACACCGCCCTGATGGCCGTCAACGTCGGCTTCTTAGGTGTGCTGGTCACCTATCTGTCGGGCTTTATCGAGGACATGACCCTTGCCGTGGCCATTTACCTGTTGGGCGCCTTCATCGCCGGTTTCTCGGTATGTATGCTCAACACCGTCGTCAACCCGATGCTCAACTCGCTGGGTAAGAACCAGAAGCAGGGCAACCAGCTGGTACAGTTCGGCGGCTCGTGCAACTCGCTCGGCGCCACTCTCGCCCCCGTCATCGTGGGCGGCCTCATCGGCGGCAGCGCCAGCACCATCTCGTCTGCCAATCCTGTGTTCTACATGGCAATGATAATCTTTGCCGTAGCCTTCCTGGTGCTCTACTTCACCAAGCTCCCCGAGGCTCCCGACTTCGGCAAGGACAAGGAGAAAATCCCCGCCTCGGGTGCCTTCCGCTATAGCAACTTCGTCTTCGGCATGGTCGCCATCTTCGGCTATGTAGGCCTTGAGGTGGGTATCGCCAACTTCACTCTGCAGTACCTCAGCGGCAACGAGTCCATCGCCTCCGGCACCATGACCGCCGCCGCCATCGCCGGCACCGTCACGGGTCTCTACTGGCTGTTGATGCTCGTCGGCCGTCTCATCGGCGGAGTCATCGGCGGCAAGGTATCGAGCCGCGCCATGCTCGTCACCACCGCTACCGTGGCCGCTGTCCTGCTCCTGCTCGGCATCTATATGCCCGAGAGCAAGGTGCCCTTCTTTGGCTTCAACTCGTCCGACCTCAGCTTTATGCCCGTCAGCATCCCCGTCAATGCCATCTTCCTGGTTCTCTGCGGCCTGTGCACCTCGGTGATGTGGGGCGCAATCTTCAACCTGTCGGTAGAGGGCCTGGGCAAGTACACCCAGGTTGCCTCGGGCATCTTTATGATTATGGTCTGCGGCGGCGGCATCATCCCCCTCATCATGGGCGCCATCGCCGGTGGTACGGGCATCCTCGGCAGCTTCTGGCTGCTTGTCGCTGTCTGCATTTATCTGTTGGCTTACGCCCTCGTGCTGTCGCACCCCAAGAGCCATAACGACGAAAAGCTCTACGAGGACGGCAAATAGGAAATTATCTGATAATGAGAGTGCAAGCAAAGACTGTCATCCTTGCGGCAACGCTGCTGACGGCACCGTGCACCTTCGCCTCCGGCTCGGACAGCACCACGCTTGACGAGCCGAAGGCGGTGGAGCTCGCCGTACACGGCCAGTTCCGCGGACGCTACGAGATTGACACCGAAGACGGCTTCGGCCGTTTTCAGGTGCGCTATGCGCGCGTCAACGGCACGGCCACGCTCTACGGCATTTTCAAGGGCTTTGTCAACGTCGACTTCTGCGACCGCGGCTCGATACGCATCCTCGACGCCTGGGCCTCGGCCGACGTTACGCCGACCATAACGGCGCGTCTGGGCCAGTTCAGAATGCCCTTCGGCTACGAATGTGCGCTTGGCCCGGCGACATACGTCTTTGCCAACCGCGCCTTTGTGGGCAAATACATGGCCAACTACCGCGCCGTCGGCGCCGAGGTGGCCTGGAAGCCCTCGAAGCTGCCCTTCGACCTTGCCGCCGGCATTTTTAGCCCGTACAACATCAGCGACCACAAAACCTGGACAAAGGCCTACGCCGGCTCGGTGCGTGCGCGCATCTACCTGGGCCCGGTGACCGTCAACACGGGTTTCCTCACCACGGCTCCGGACGGCGTGCGCCTCAACCTTGCCAACTTTGGCCTGCAGTACCGCCAGGGCGCCTTCTCGGCGGTGGCCGAGTATCTGTACCGCCACTATGCCCACGGCAGTCACCCCGCCACCCACGGCTATGTGGTCTACGGCGACTACAAGCACGCCATGAACACGCGCCTGTTCAACCGCTGGTCGGTGCAGGCTCGTGTCGACGGCATGACCCATTGCTGGACGAGCAGACGCGATGACAACGGCGAGATTGTCACCGAGCTTGACAATCCGCAGCGCAACCGCCTGACCCTCGGCGCCACCTTCAGCCACATCGGCTTCAAGGGCGTCGACTGCCACCTCCAGCTCAACTACGAGAAGTACTTCTGGGGCCATCATCACCCCGGAGGCATCGAAAACAACGACATAATCGTTGCCGAGCTGCAGCTGTGCTTCTGAAGCACCCGGCCAGCTATAGCTAAAGGGCTGCTACAGCTACCTTAGCTAAATTAGCTATCTTAGCTATCTTAGCTACTTTGCCCTGTGGGCTGACGGGTCCACACTTGATTGCTCACGATAACCGCAGACAATATGCACATTTTCAACCAGGTTCTCCGCAGCGAACGGCAGCGTCGCACCGCTGTCGGGGGGCTTGTGGTCTATCTGGCCGTCACGGCGGCCCTGCGGGCAGCCTTGCCGGGGATGCCGCTTGTCTGGGTGGGGGTAATGTGGCTTATCGTCGTAACCGCCGTCCTGGCTTACGGGCGCACAAGAGCCTGTACCTGGCAGGGAATGGCGGTGATGTATGTGGCCGCAACGCTCGTCAGCGCCGGCGTGATAGCCGATGTGTGGTACTACACCGTATACTCTGGCGGGACGGACAGCGCACCGGTGCTGCTCAACCCCGACGTCAACCGCCACTGGTCGCAAGCCGTTGATTTTCTGGAGAGTCCGGCCGAGTGGTTTATGAACATCCGGGCATTCTCGTATGTCCCCGCGGCCGTGATGTGGGTGTTCGGCTACTCCATCTCGGCCTGCTGCATTATCAGCATGGCCTTCCTGATGACGTCGCTGGTACAGGTGGCGGTGATATGCCGCCGGCTGGGTCTGTCGCGCCGTCAGTGCACTGCGGCACTGATAGTTATGACCTGTCTGTGCTACTGGATGTCGATGGGATGCACGCTGCTGAAGGACGCCATGTCGATATGTGCGATACTGCTTGCCGCACGCAGTATGCTCAAGGCTCGCCCGGGCGCGCTGCTGCTCGTGGCGGCATTGATGGGCGGACTGGCGCGGCCTCCCCTCTGCGGGATGATGGTGCTGGGCCTGGTGCTGACATTTCCGTTCAAGGCTCCCGACAAGGGCCGCATCGCGCTGGTGCGTCTTGTGTGGGCCGGCGTGTGCCTGTTGCCATGGTACGCCGCCAACCACATGGGCGTGTATACCTCGCCGGCAAACTACGCTGCCGTGCAGGAGTTAGTAAACAATATGTATGTCGCACCGCAGCACTACGCTTATTATGAGCTGTTTGGCAACACCGGAACGATGCCGTTGTGGCAGCGGGTGCTGATGTTGCCGCTGTCGGCGTGCGTGCAGATGCTGGTGCCCTTTCCGTGGAACTGGCTGCGCGACCTCGAGTTCGGTCCGTCGTTTGTCTATGCCCACTTTGCCTATCCGCGATATATTTTCGAGGCCATATTCATATTTTTCGTGTTTATGAGCCGCGACTACTGGCAACGCTATTCCTCAGACAGCAAGCGTGTTACGCTGTATATGCTGGCGGTGTGGGGCCTGCTGTGCTGGCTGTCGTCCTGCGTTATCTACGGCGGTACGGTCTCGCGCTACGGCCTGTCGGCGGTGGCGCTGATGGCGCCGGCGGTGGTGGTGTGCCTGAGCGACTATGGCCGGCGACGCGCCTTCCGCATCTGGCTCACCGTCTTTGCCGTGACGATGCTGGTGGTGCTGTGCGTGGCCTACCGGCTGCAGATGTCGGCGCTAAACGGGCCTAATCCGCTGGCGTAGTAATAGGAATGACGGGGAAGTATATGAAAGTCAGCATAATAACCATAACGCGCAACAACCTCGCCGGACTGAAAAAGACCGTCACCTCGGTGCGCGCCCAGAGGGTGGGGGACGTTGACGGCTCGGCCCCGGACAGGGCGCCGGAGGCCGGAAACGCTGCCGATAGCTCCCCGTTGCCGGATATTGAAATAGAGCACATCGTCGTGGACGGTGAGAGTACTGACGGCACGGCTCAGTGGCTTGATAACCAGGATGATATTAAATTGGTGACGGCTCTTCCGCGAGGCGTCTACCACGCCATCAACCGCGGCATGGAAGTTGCCGGGGGCGATGTGCTGATGCTTCTGCATGCGGGCGACACTTTCACCTCTGACAGCATCGTGCGACAGGTGGCGCGGCAGTTCGCCGACCCGTCGCTCGACTTCCTTTTCGGCGATCTCCACTACGTCGACGCCAAGGGTCGCACGGTGCGCCGCTACAGCGGCTCGCACGGCAGCCTGGAGGCCCTTCTGCACGGCTATGCCCCGCCGCACCCCACTCTGGCGGTGAGGATGAGCACGCAGCGCAGCGTGGGGCAGTACAGCGAGGACTATGTCATAGCTGCCGATTTTGAAATGTTTGGCCGGTTTTTTTGCCGCCCCGACATTAAATATCTATATTTGTCGCTGGATATGGTGGAAATGGAGGCCGGCGGCATCTCGTCGTCGGTCGTCAGCCGCCTGTGGATCAACAACCGCGAGAAGCTGCGGGCCCTGCGCCGATGTGGCCTGCCGGCATCGATGCCGCGGGTGTTGTCACATTATTTATATATCATCAGAAACCAATGGAAGAAATAGACGAAATTCTCGAAGTAGCCGCGCCTGACGCCGAAGCCAAGCGCAAACGCGTCGCCCTGGTATATTGCCCCGACCGTGCCTTTCTGGCGCCCTATATGGAAGCCGCCTTTGGCAGCGGAACACGCGTCATCGTGGCCGAAAAGCTGCCGCAGGCGATGCCCGAAGGCGTGGAGCCGGCCATAATGATTTCGTCAACAGAGATTTACGCCTGCCGCGAGGGACGCAACATCGACGAGACGCACCCCGTGGACGAGTCGTCGCCGTGGTTTGCCCGCGAGAGCGACTTCGGCACCCTCTGCCGCGACGCCGGCGTGCCGTGCGCCATACTGCGCTGCGCCCACGTCGTCGGGACGGGGATGACGGGCTTCCCGATGTGGCTGGCCGTCGGAATTGATGCGGGCTGGCTGGTACACGTGCGTGGCAACGACGCTGCCATCTCGGTTGTCCACGCCATAGACACCGCCGCCATTGCCGCTATTGTTTCGTCCAAACTGCTTGCGGGACAGACATTTGAGCCGATGAATATCACTGACGGCACCACTACCCGCGTCGACGACCTCATCGACGCCCTGGCTTTCCGCATCAACGACAAGCGCGTATGGACCCTCGGCGGCTTCCTCGCCCGCGTCGCCACGCGCTTCTACGACAAATCGCGCCTGCGCGAGATGACCACCACTCTTACCTTTGACGACGCCCGCCAGATTGCCGCCACCGACCTCTACCCTCTCCACCCGGTCACTGAATATCTCCGCACTCACGACTACACCGCTGATGACTGACAGCGGTCGCATTGGGTGGGCCACGCAGGGTTATTTTTGGTGTGTGCCGGCTTACTGCGTTGCGCTTTGTTTAGATATTGATAGATAAACAGTTATAACTTGACTTATATGAGTTTGCAAAAGTTTTTTGGCGATTTGGGCGCGTCGGTGAAGGGCGCGGGCAAGATGCTTGTGCTCAGCCGGCGGGCATCGCTCAGAGCTGTCGGGCACGACAGGCCGCTTGTGGTATTGGGCAACGGGCCGTCGCTAAACAAGACTCTCGAAGAGCAGCGCGAGCGGCTGGCCGGGTGCGACCTGATGGCGGTGAACTTCGCCGCCAATGCTCCGGTGTTCAGCGAGTTGCATCCGAGATATTACATCCTGGCCGATCCGTTCTTTTTCAGCGGGAAGGATGCCGAGAATCTTGTTAAGCTGTGGCGCGGACTCGCGCAGGTCGACTGGCCGATGAGTCTGCTCGTGCCGGTGGAGATGCGTAAAAAGGCGGAGGCTCTGGTGGCCGGAAATACAAACATCAACGTGCTGACATTCAATGCGGTGGGTGTCGAGGGTTTTGGCTGTTTCCGCAATATGGCCTACGGCTCGCGCCTAGCGATGCCCAGGCCGCGCAACGTGCTCATTCCTGCCATAATGTGCGGGATATGGCTCGGTTACTCAACGATTTACATTGCCGGCGCCGACCACAGCTGGATGCAGACGATTTATGTCGACGACAACAACCACGTCGTCAGCGTGCAGCCGCACTTCTACAGCGACTCGGAGCAGGAGCGCGCGCGCGTGTATGCCGAGTATGAGGGTTATCGCCTTCACGACATTGTCCACAGCTTTTATGTGGCCTTCCGTGCCTATCACGACATACGCGCCTTTGCCGACCACCGCGGGGTCAGCATCGTCAACATCACCCCCGGCGATGAGGCCGATTTCTATACTACAAAAATCCTAAAATAATAACCTTGAATCTTAGACCTAAATAATTATTTATCTTAATGCGGGACAAAGTTACTCAATGTGCATTAGACAACCTACGGTTTTAAGAACAAATATAGATGCAAATGAAAAAATATTTTGCCCTTCCCGTTCATTAACAGTTAATTATCTGATGTGCCTGAAGACTCAAATATAAGTTTTGTGTCAGGGATTTCATATATTTTGCGCACCTTTTCCTCAAAGTTTTCGCGGTCGAGGGCACGTCCTTTGAGGCGCGTGCGGTAGGTGTAGACGGTGTTGAGCGAGAGACCGAGAAATCGTGCCAGACGCGTGCTGTCCGAGATGCCGCTTATCATCAGTGCCAGCATGCGCAGCTCGGCCGACAGGGAGGCTCCTTCGGCGATGGGGGCGAAGCGCTGGTCGGGCAGTAGCAGCTCGTTGACGCGGGCGACGAAGTCGGGATGGAGGTTGATGAAGGCGTTGTCGAAGACGGTGTAGAAGTTTTGCAGCTGTTTCTGCACAATGTCGTTGTTCTCGACCATGCGCAGCAGGTCGCGCACCTGCGAGGTCTTGATTTTGCGTGCGGCGACGCGGTTGAAGTTTTCGATGGAGTCGATGTTGCCGGCGCAGATTTCGAGCATGCGGGCGATATAGGTGTCTTTGGAGATGTTGGCGCGCGCCAGGCTCACTTCGAGCTTGCGGCGACGCCGGCGGCTGCGGATGAGGAAGGCGGCGATGACGGAGAGGGTGATGGCGAAGACGGCCAGAACGACCACCAGCGCTATCATAAAGCGGCGGCTCTTTTGCGCGCGCTCCTCAGCTGTTTTGATGACCAGGGGGAGGGCCTCGGCGGCTTCGAGGGCGCGGATGCGTGCGCCGGCTGCCACCGAGCGGTTGAGGTTGGCGGTGAGGTAGCGGTAGGCGCGCTCATTGTCTTCGCGGTCCGACATCAGCTTGCCCAGGCGGTGCAGCGATGTTGTCTCGTTCTTGCCCTGGACGATGTCGGCGATGGACGACAGGGCGTAATAGCGCGCGGCGTTGTCGGTGTCGCCCTCGTTGTGGTAGCCCTCGGCAAGCAGCGAGGCGGCAAGGGGGAGGTAGCCGTTTGTCAGCGACATGGTGTCGACGATGCCGTGCAGGCCTTTGATTGTTTGGTCGCCCGTGGCTTTGCTGCCGCCCTGCTTGATGGAGCGCCAATAGGGGTAGAAGGTCGCGGCGGCGCGTCGGCTGTTGTCGTCGAGGTAGGTCATCACCGAGTCCATGGCGACATCGGCGAGGCGCATGTTGGCGGAGACCACCGAGTCGGGGAAGCCGGGCGAGGCGGCGTTCTGAAAGATGAGGTGGCGCGAGTAGTAGTACTTGCGGCGCAGGCGGTCGGGCAGTGTGGACGGTTCGATGCTCTCGATGCCGGTGATGGCCTGGTGCAGCAGTCCCTTGTAGGGGAGGATGCACAGCTGGGCCATGCGCAGCATGAGGTACGGATCACGGTCGTCGTTGATACGCGCGACCTGCATGCCCAGGTCGTAGTAGCGCAAGGCCGAGTCGACATCGACGTGCGAGTACATGTCGCCGATTTCGAGGTAGCGCAGGGCGCGGTGCTCGATGGGCTTGTTAAGCAGCTTTTTCTTTTGCTCAAAGATGCGGTTGCGGACCGCGGCTTCGTATTCGCCGCTGTGTTTGATGTAGTTGTCCAGCGAGTCGAGAACGTCGTTGACGGGCAGCGCGGACCAGTCGGTGCGCGCATAAGTAATATTCGCCAACGACACGAGCAAGACAAGGATGAGATGCTTCATTTGATGCAAAAGACGTAATTACTTTAGAATTTAAGGCCGTGATTAGTTAAGACAGTAATTTTTAAGGCCGTAAGAAAAAGGTAAGGAACGCCGTTCTGGCATTTCTATCGCAAAATTAAGGCCGCCCGGGCAAAAATGCAAGGGCGGCGGCCAAAAGTACAATAAAATTCACGAATGGTATAGCAATATGCTATTTGGGGGGGGCAGGGGGCGGGTACGGTTATCGGTCGAGCTCGACCGATAACGGTGACGGCACGGGGGCCGAGCCGGTGGTCAGTCGGTGAGGGTGATGCTGACGGGGCAGTGGTCCGAGCCGAGAATGTCGGTGTGGATGCGGGCTTGGGAGAGGCGGGGGAGGAGGCGGTTGGAGATGAGGAAGTAGTCGATGCGCCAGCCTACGTTCTTCTCGCGGGCGCGGTCGGGGTGCAGGTACCTGAATGTGTCGGTAAATCCGGCGTCGAGGAGGCGGCTGAAGGCGTCGCGCTCGCTATCGGTGAAGCCGGCGTTGTTGTGGTTGGTGTCGGGGTTTTTCAGGTCAATCTCGCAGTGTGCCACGTTCATGTCGCCGCAGATTATCACCGGTTTGACGGCGTCGAGGCGGCAGACGTAGTCGCGGAAGGCGTCCTCCCACTCCATGCGGTAGGACAGGCGCGCCAGCTTGGTCTGCGAGTTGGGGGTGTAGACGTTGACGAGGTAGAAGTCGTCAAACTCCAGCGTGAGCACGCGTCCCTCGTGGTCGTGCTCGTCCACGCCGATGCCGCGGGTGACGTTGAGGGGATGGCGCAGGGTGTAGATGCCGGTGCCCGAGTAGCCCTTCTTCTCGGCCACGTTCCAGAAATGTTCATATCCGTCTAGGGGCATCTCGCTCACCTCCGTCGAGAGCTTTGTCTCCTGCAGACAGAAGATGTCGGCTCCGGAGTTGCGCAGGATGTCCTCAAAGCCTTTGTCCATAACGGCCCGCAGGCCATTGACGTTCCACGAGAAAAGAGTAATCATTTGCTTGAAGTTTGACTGTTTGACAAAAATATGCCGGGAGGGGTGGGGCAGGGCGCACCGCTGCCGTTCAGTGCAGCTCGAGCTTGGGGGCGAATTTCAGCTCGAGCTTCTCGAGCATGTCGCGGGTCATGGCGTCGAGGTCGTACTCGGGCTTCCAGTCCCATTCGGCGCGGGCGCACGAGTCGTCGAGGCGGTCGGGCCACGAGTCGGCGATGGCCTGGCGCAGCGGGTCGGGCTCATACTCCATGACAAACTCAGGCTTGTACTCCTTGATTTTGTTGTAGATAATCTCCGGGTCGAACGACATCGAGGCGATGTTGAACGAGTTGCGGTGTTTGAGGCGCGACGGGTCGGCCTCCATAATCTCTATTGCGGCGCGCAGGGCGTCGGGCATGTACATCATGTCCATGAACGTTCCGGCCTTGATGGGGCATTTGAAGGTACGGCCCTGGACGGCGGCATAGTAGATGTCGACGGCATAGTCGGTAGTGCCGCCGCCGGGAGGGGTTACGTAGCTGATGAGGCCTGGGAAGCGCACCGAGCGGGTGTCGACGCCGAAGCGGCGGGCGTAGTAGTCGCTGAGCAGCTCGCCCGTCACCTTGGTGACGCCATAGATAGTCTTGGGGCGCTGGATGGTGTCCTGCGGGGTGGGGTTGTGGGGCGTCTCCTCGCCGAACGAGCCGATCGAGCTGGGCGTGAAGACGGCGCAGCCGTTCTCGCGTGCCACCTCAAGCACGTTGTACACGCCGCCCACACCGATTTTGAAGGCCAGCTGGGGTCGTGCCTCGGCCACGGCGCTGAGCAGGGCTGCCAAATTATATATTGTGTCGATGTTGTGCTTTTTTACCGCGTCGGCAATCTGTACCGGGTCGGTGATGTCGACCAGCGCCGACGGGCCTGACTCGGCCAGCTCGCCTTTGGGCTCAGTACCTTTGATATATCCGGCCACAACGTTGCCACCGCCGTATATTCCGCGCAGTTTCATGGTGAGTTCGCTGCCAATCTGGCCGGTGGCTCCGATAATCAGAATATTTTTCATCAGGATGTGTAGAATTATGGTTTTGAGAGGGAAAGAGAAGGGTCAGTCGAGGCAAAAGAGGGGGCAGTAATGGCAATTAGCAACAACGCCGGGGCCGCGCCCGCAGTTCTTCGCCTTATTTTGTCGCAAAAATAATATTTTTTTGCTAAAAGTTTGTAATTTTGGCACAGAAAAAACTCACATAAACAACTAATACCTGACAATCATGTACAGCAACTTCAAAGAGCATCTTGCAAAAGAGCTACAGGACATCCGCGACGCCGGACTTTACAAGGAAGAGCGCGTCATCGTAACCCCCCAGAGCGCCGACATCGCCGTCGAGGGCCGCAAGGGCGACGTACTCAACTTCTGCGCTAACAACTACCTTGGTCTCGCCGACAACAGCCGCCTCATCGAAGCCGCCAAAAAGGCCATGGACGAGCGCGGCTACGGCATGTCGTCGGTGCGCTTTATCTGCGGCACCCAGGACCTGCACAAGCAGCTCGAGAAGGCCATCTCAGAATATTTCCACACCGAGGATACCATCCTCTACGCCGCCTGCTTCGACGCCAACGGCGGCCTGTTCGAGCCTCTGCTCACCGAGGAGGACGCCATCATCAGCGACGCCCTCAACCATGCCTCGATCATCGACGGCGTGCGCCTGTGCAAGGCCCGCCGCTTCCGCTATGCCAACGCCGACATGGCCGACCTCGAGCGCTGCCTGCAGGAGGCCCAGAGCTGCCGTTTCCGCATGATCGCCACCGACGGCGTGTTCAGCATGGACGGCAACGTGGCCCCCATGGACAAAATCTGCGAGCTGGCCGAGAAGTACAACGCCCTGGTGATGGTGGACGAGAGCCACTCGGCCGGCGTTGTCGGTCCCACCGGCCGCGGCGTGGCCGAGAAGTATAACCTCTACGGCAAAATCGACGTCTTCACCGGCACCCTCGGCAAGGCCTTCGGCGGTGCCATGGGCGGCTTCACCACCGGCCCGCGCGAGCTCATCGCCATGCTGCGCCAGCGTTCGCGCCCCTACCTGTTCTCCAACTCCGTCGCTCCCGCCATTGTCGGCGCCAGCCTCGAGATGTTCAAAATGCTGGGCGAGAGCGACGACCTGCACACCCGCCTGATGGACAATGTCGAGTACTTCCGCAGCCGCATGCTCGACGCCGGCTTCGACATCAAGCCCACCCAGAGCGCCATCTGCGCCGTCATGCTCTACGACGCCAAGCTGTCGCAGGACTTTGCCGCCGCCATGCAGGACGAGGGCATCTACGTCACCGGTTTCTACTATCCCGTCGTACCCAAGGGCCAGGCCCGTATCCGTGTGCAGCTCAGCGCCGCCCACAGCCACGAGGACCTTGACCGCGCCATCGCCGCCTTCGTCAAGGTCGGCAAAAAGCTGAACGTGATAAAGTAAGTCACAGCGCCGAACCGGAAAAAAACGAGCGCCGTGCCCAGACCCGGGTACGGCGCTCGCTTTACATCTCAAGTCAAGTGTAAGAGAGGGCCCTGAGATACGTATAAGATGTATAATCCCCACTCAGACCGGCTCGGCCAGGAGGGTGGCACTGGTGGCGTCGGTGACGCGCACGCGCACCAGGTCGCCGGGACGGTGGTCGCCGCGGGCAAAGACCACGGCCTTGTTCTGCGACGTGCGTCCCACCAGCTGCTCGGTGCTGCGCTTCGATACACCCTCGGCAAGCACCTCGAACTCCTTGCCGATGTCGCGCCGGTTCGATGCCAGCGACAGCTCGTTCTGGAGGGCAATCATGCGGTTCAGGCGCTCGATTTTCACCTCCTCGGGCACGTTGTCGGGCATAGTGCGCGCGGCCAGGGTGCCGGGGCGCTCGCTGTATTTGAACATGAACGAGGCGTCAAAACCCACCTCGCGCATCAGCGACAGCGTCTGCTCGAAGTCCTCCTCGGTCTCGTCGTGGAAGCCGGTGAACATGTCGGTAGTGATAGCGCAGTCGGGCATGGCGGCGCGTATTGCGGCGATGCGTCCCAGGTACCACTCGCGGGTGTACTTGCGGTTCATGGCCTTCAGCACCTTGCTCGACCCGGACTGCACGGGCAGGTGTATGTGGCGGCAGATGTTGGGCTCGGCGGCCATGACGGCGATGGTCTCGTCGGTCATGTCCTTGGGGTGTGAGGTGGTGAAGCGCACACGCATCGGAGCCACGGCGCGTGCCACCTCGCGCAGCAGGGCGGGGAAGTCGGTGACGGTGCCGTCGTCGTTGGTGTAGCGGTACGAGTTGACGTTCTGGCCCAGCAACGTCACCTCCTTGTAGCCGCGGCTTTTAAGGTCGGCCACCTCGTTGAGGATGGATGGCACGGGACGGCTGCGCTCGCGGCCGCGGGTGTAGGGGACGATGCAGTACGAGCAGAAGTTGTTGCATCCGCGCATAATCGACACAAAACCCGACACCGTGGCGCGTCCCACACGTTTGGGCAGGATGTCGCGGTAGGTCTCGGTGGTGCTCAGCTGCACCGACATGGCGGGGTGGCCGGCCTCGGCCTGGGCGAAGAGGGCGGGCAGGTCAAGGTAGTTGTCCGGGCCGGCGACGATGTCGACGCCGTATTTCTCGGTCAGCTCGTGCTGGGTGCGCTCGGCCATGCAGCCGATTACGCCCACCAGCAGGGGCGTGTTTTTGCGGGCATTGCGCACGGCGGCAAGCTGGCGCAGGCGGTTGGCAATCTTTTGCTCGGCGTTGTCGCGTATGCTGCAGGTATTGAGCAGGATAGCGTCGGCGTCGTCGACACTGTCGGCGAGGGCGTAGCCGTCCATGCCCATTATCGAGGCCACGACCTCGCTGTCGGCCACGTTCATCTGGCAGCCGTAGGTTTCTATGTAGAGCCGGCGTTCGGTCTGTGCTTTTGTTGTCATAGCAGGAAAATGTATTGTCGGGCTAACTGTATTTTGCGTATAAATATTTGTTCAGTTGCGCTATAATTTTTAATTTTGCACAAAATTACAAAAAATACTGCGCGGGCAAAA
This sequence comes from Bacteroidales bacterium, assembly GCA_004553485.1. Lineage (GTDB taxonomy): Bacteria > Bacteroidota > Bacteroidia > Bacteroidales > Muribaculaceae > CAG-873. The sequence goes on from SFLG01000002.1 coordinate 27,378, forward strand.
GCCGGCGCACGCTTAATTGTCGAAACCAACCAATCAAACAGACAAAAAATGCCTTTCAATCACATCACTCCCGATGAAGCAGCGCAGATAATCAACAACGGTGCTACTTTGGGATTGAGCGGTTTTACCGCTCCCGGCACTCCCAAGGGTGTTACCGAGGGTGTTGCACGCAAAGCCATCAAAGAACATGAGGCAGGCCGCGAGTACAAGGTAAATATCTTTACCGGTGCCTCCACCAACCGCCATGTCGACACCATTCTGGCCGAGAACAACGCCATCAACCGCCGCGCTCCGTACCAGAACCTCCCCGTATCGCGTCAGCACATCAACACACACGACATCCACTACTTCGACCGTCACCTGTCGGAGATGGCCCAGGAGACCCGCTACGGCTTCTACGGCCCCATCGACTTCGCCATCATCGAGGCCGCCGACATCACCCCCGACGGCGAGGTGCTGCTGGGCTGCGGCTTGGGCAACGTGCCCACCTACGCCCACATGGCCGACAAGATTTTCATCGAAATCAACCACAAGCTGCCCAAACACCTCCATGGCATGCACGACGTGGTGCTCCTCAACGACCCCCCATACCGTCGCGAGGTGCCCATCTACCACGCCAACGACCGCATCGGCAGCCCTGTGCTCAAAATCGACCCCAAGAAGATTGTGGGCATCATCGACACCGAAGAGTTTGACGGCGTAAAAGAGTTTACCGCCGTCGACGAGACGTCGACAAAAATCGGCAACAACGTTGTCAGCTTCCTGCTCAACGAGTACCGCACCGGCCGCATCCCCAAGGAGTTCCTGCCCCTGCAGAGCGGCGTGGGCAACGTGGCAAACGCCGTGCTCTACGGCCTGGCCGAGGCCGACGAGCTGCCCAGCTTCATGATGTACACCGAGGTTATCCAGGACGCCGTGCTCGAGCTGATGAAGAGGGGCAAGTGCACCTTTGCCTCGACCTGCTCGATGACCTTCAGCGACGCCACCGAGGCCGAGCTGTTCTCGAACATGGACTTCTTCCACGACAAGATTGTGATGCGTCCCGCCGAAATCTCGAACAACCCCGAGGTTATCCGCCGTCTGGGCGTCATCGCCATGAACACCGCCCTTGAGGCCGACATCTTCGGCGCCGTCAACTCGAGCCACGTCCTTGGCGTGAAGATGATGAACGGCATCGGCGGCTCGGGCGACTTTGCCCGCAACGGCTACATCTCGATTTTCTCGTGCCCGTCGGTATCGAAGGGCGGTCTCATCTCCAACATCGTGCCCATGGTCACCCACACCGACTCGTCGGAGCACTCGGTCGACGTCATCGTCACCGACCAGGGTATCGCCGACCTGCGTGGCACCGACCCCGTACAGCGAGCCGAGCGCATCATCGAAAACTGCGCTCACCCCGACTACAAGCCCCTGCTGCGCGAGTACCTCAAGATGGGTAAGTTCGGCCAGACCCCGCACACCCTTCAGGCCGCCTTCGCCTTCCACGTGGCTTTCAACGAGACCGGCGACATGCGCAACGCCGACTTCGGCCGCTACATGAAGTAATCTCCCCACACTGAAAAATCCCCCGTGCGGCAGCCGCCGCCACGGCTCCATGAACAACAACCCTGTCCCGCCACCGCGGGCAGGGTTGTTGTTTTGCCCGGCACCTGCCACCACTAATATTTTCGCAATAGCAAAGAACCTGCAAAGCCCTGTAACGTTATATACATACACAAATATATACGTACGCTACACAAATTAAATCACATAAACAACATAATCATTTAGCCGTGCCGCCGCCCTCACTCTCATCCTCCGGCACATAAACCGCTAATTCGTCGCAACGTGGCCAATACAATAGATATGACAGGGGGAGGCAGCCTCACCCGCAAGATAATAATGTTCGCACTGCCGCTTATCGCCAGCGGCATCGTGCAGCAGTCGTTCAACGCCATCGACGTGGCGGTGGTAGGAAAGTTCGTGGGCCCGCACGCCCTTGCCGCCGTCGGTGCCAACGGCCCCATCATCGCGCTGCTGGTGAACCTCTTCATCGGCATCTCGGTGGGCGCCAACGTCGTCATCGCCACGTGCATAGGCCAGCGCAACCGCCGCGACATCGGGCGCGCCGTGTCCACGTCGGCCCTCGTCGCCCTCATCGGCGGCCTTGCCCTGCTGGTGTTGGGAGTGACGGTGACACGCCCCATCCTTGAGTCGCTCGACACCCCCGCCGATATCCTCGACGCTGCCGCCAAGTACCTGCGAATCTACGCTTTGGGCTTCCCCGCGATGATGGTCTACAACTTCGGCAACGCCATCCTGCGGTCGATCGGCGACACCAAGCGGCCCTTCTACTGGCTGTGCATCGGCGGCGTGGTGAACGTCATCCTCAACCTCTTCCTTGTGCTGGTGTGCGATATGGGCGTGCACGGCGTGGCCATCGCCACCGTCTGCGCCAACTTTGTGTCGGCCGGCGGTATAGTGTGGATTTTGACCCACGAGAAAAGTGACATCCGCCTCGACCTGCGTGCCATGAAGATGTGGCGCGCGCAGTTGCGCAAGATTATGCAGATAGGCCTTCCCGCCGGCCTGCAGGGCATGGTCTTCGCCCTCTCCAATGTCTTCATCCAGGGCGCCATCAACAAGTTCGGCGCCGCCGCCGTCGCCGGTTCGGCCGCCGCCATCACCTACGAGATTTACTGCTACTTTGTCGTCTCGGCCTTTGTGCAGGCCGCCGTGGCCTTTATGTCGCAGAACTACGGCGCGGGCCTCTACTCGCGCTGTCGCACCATCTACCTGCGCTGCCTCTTCCTCGGCATGGGCAGCTGCGCGGTCCTCAATGTGCTGATAGTCTGCTTCCACGTGCAATGCCTCAGCGTCTTCACCGCCGACCCGGAGACACTGCGCTACGCCATGGAGCGCCTGACCACCGTTCTCGCCTTCCAGTGGATAGCCACCACCTACGAGGTCTCGGCCGGCGCCATGCGCTCCGTGGGCTATTCGCTTACGCCCACCGTCATCATCATCTTTGGCACCTGCGTGCTGCGCATAGTGTGGGTGCACATCCAGAGCTTCACCTCCTTCCCCCGCCTGCTGCTCATCTACCCCATCTCGTGGACCATCACCGGCATCTGCGTCACCGCCGCCTGGATCTACGTCGCCCACAAGACCCTCAACCGCCCCGACTCGCCCCACTCCCTCCCCTCCGCCGCCTGACCATCACCCCGTCCGACGGCAAGCTCAACATCAGCGGTGGTACCCTCATCACCTGCCCTGGGCTGGTGAGCGGCACATCGTATACTGTCTCCAACGGCAGTAGCACTGTCACAGCTACGGCAGCCCTCAAATGACAGGGCGGAGGCTTCGGGTTCTAAGCCCCGCAACAGTCTGACGGGTTCTAAGCCCCGCAACCATTACTGTCATTGACAGATAGGACCGCTGTCATTGCGGTTCTGTTACCCTGCGATACAATCCCTGTGTCGGGCCTTTTCACGGGTCCGGCGCGGGGATTTTCTGTTGGAAGCGGGGGTGGTATGGAGGGTGTTTTGGCAAATTGCCACGAAAGGGGGCGGGATTTTTTGGCTTTTCAAAAAATTGTGGTAAATTTGGACAACTGAAACACGTAGCACAGTTACTTGTGATAGAAGTTCTACTACCCGAAGGCCATAGAGAGCAGCCCCGCCGCGCGGCATTCTATCTGGCGCTGGAAGAGTGGGTTGCCCGCGAGCTGCCCCCCGCCGAGTATTGCCTGTGGTGGGTGGTGCGTCCCACTGTTGTGTTCGGGCGCAACCAGGACATGAAGGCCGAGGTGAACGGCGAGTACTGCCGCAGCCACGGCATAGACATGATACGTCGCCGGTCGGGTGGCGGATGCATCTATGCCGACGGCGGCAACGTGATGACCGGCTTTGTCACGCCGTCGGTAAACGTCGAGAGCACCTTCGCGCGGTTCACCGCCCTCATCGCCGCCCGGCTGCGTGCGATGGGACTTGACGCCGAGGCAACGGGCCGCAACGACATCACCGTCGGCGGCCGCAAAATCAGCGGTAACTCGTTCTACCACCTGCCCGGCCGCTCGATTGTGCACGGCACGATGCTCTATGACACCGACATGGAGAATATGCTCAACGCCATCACGCCGTCGCGCGCCAAGCTTGAGAGCAAGCAGGTGCAGTCGGTGAGCTCGCGCATCGTCACGGCGCGCGAGCTGCGTCCCGACCTGTCGTTCGCGCAGTTCCGCCGCGCCCTGTCTGACAACATCGCCGACGCGCAGTACGTCCTCACCGCGGACCAGGTGGCCGAGGTGGAGCGCCTCGAGCAGCGATACTACGACCCGGCCTACTTCTACGGCAGCCACAGCGCCCTCAACCGCGTGACACGCTACATCCCCGGCACGGGCACGGTGGGCCTGGCCGTCACCGTCGGCCCCGACGGTACGATTGCGACGCTGACGGTGAGCGGCGACTTCATGGACCCGGACGCGGTGGACGCCCTGTGCGACGCCGTCCGCGGACGTCGGCCCGACGGCATCGCCTTCGACGCCGACACGGTGGCCGGAGTGCCCACAGCAATCCTCGCCGAGATGATAGCCGAGTCGGCGGCCTTGGCGTAAGGTGCTGTAATTTTACGCTTAACATGAAACAAAATTTCTAACAAAACAGACATAAACCAACTAAACCATGGAACAGAACGAAAACAAGACGACCTGTCTGCACGACCTGCACCTGGCATTGTCGAGGAGCACAACGCCGTGCGCGAGGGCGTGGGCGTGTTCGACGTCAGCCACATGGGCGAGGTCTACGTCGAAGGCACCGACGCCCGGCGCTTCGTCAACCACATATTCACCAACGACGTCACCAAAATCGGCGACGGCGATATCCTGTACGGCATGATGCTCTACCCCAACGGCGGAGTAGTGGACGACCTGCTGGTATACCGCCTCGCCGAAAACGAGTATTTCCTTGTAATCAATGCCGGCAACATCGCCAAAGACCTTGCCTGGATACAGGACGCCGCCAAGGGCTACGATGTGCAGATAAACGACCTGTCGGACTACTACGGCGAGCTTGCCGTGCAGGGTCCCGAGGCCGAAAAGACCCTCAGCGATGTCCTCGGCATCGACGCTTCGGACCTCACGTTCTACACCTTCAAGGGCATCGAGAAGGATGACGAGAAGATGATAGTATCGCGCACGGGCTACACCGGCGAGGACGGTTTTGAGGTCTATGCCTCGCACGAGGCCACCCGCCGTTTCTGGCAGAAGCTGATGGATGCCGGCGTACAGCCTTGCGGCCTGGGATGCCGCGACACACTGCGCTTCGAGGCCGGTCTGCCCCTCTACGGCGACGAGCTCACCGCCGAAATCACCCCCGTCGAGGCCGGCCTGTCGATGTTCTGCAAACTCGACAAGGACGAGTTCATCGGCAAGGACGTGGTGGCACGCCAGAAGGCCGAGGGCGTCGACCGCAAGTCGGTAGGCCTCGAAATCGAAGGCCCCGCCATCGCACGTCACGGCTATGATGTCCTCGACGAGGACGGCAACGTCATCGGCACCGTCACCACCGGCTACCGCTCGATAACCCTCAACCGCAACCTGGCGATGGCCCTGGTCAACATCGGCAAGTCGAAGCTCGGCACCCCCGTCAGCGTCCGCGTCCGCCGCAAGACCTTCCCCGCCACCGTGGTCAAAAAACGCTTCTATACACCAAACTATAAGAAATAATTCAGATTTTAAAGTTCATTTTGAGCTTTAAAATCTGAGGCTTATGGGTTTATAAGTTTATGGGTTTATGGGTCACATAAATAACATACATCACATAAACCATATAAACCACATAAACCACATAACCCTCAAACTGAGCTTGCTAAACTTAATATATAAAAATCATTTAAACATATACAGCTATGATAAAATACCTTCCCTCGCACGAGTATGTCCGCGTTGACGGCAACTATGGTTACATCGGCATCTCGCCCTACGCCGCCAAGCAGCTTGGCAACATTGTTTACGTCGATATGCCCGAAGTTGATGACGAGGTGGAAGCCGGCGAAGACTTCGGCGCCATCGAGTCGGTAAAGGCCGCCTCCGACCTGTTCGCTCCCGTTTCGGGCACCGTTGTCGAGGTAAACGAGAAACTCGCCGACAACCCCGGCCTCGTGGGTCAGGACCCCATGGAGAACTGGATCATCAAGGTCGAGATGTCCAACCCCGGCGACCTGGAGAAACTTCTCACCCCCGAGCAGTACGAGGAACTCTGCGCCAACGAGGAGCACTAATCCTCCAAACATTTAATCTGAGTCGGTCTTACGACCCCTCGAATAAACAACACACCTGTTAACACCCCTCTCAAAGCGTCTATGTCACAGCACAGATATATGCCCCAGACGGCCGAGGACATTGAAAAGATGCTCGACCGTTGCGGAGCCGCATCCGTCGACGACCTGTTGGCCGACATCCCGGCCGAGCTGCGGATGAAGGCCCCGTATGACCTGCCGCCCGAGCACTCCGAGATTGAGGTGCGCCGCTTCTTCAAACGGCTGCGCGACAACAACGAGCCACTGGTATGCTTTGCCGGCGCCGGCTGCTACGACAAATACACCCCCGCCGTCATCCCCTCGCTGATGTCTCGCAGCGAATTTCTGACGGCCTACACTCCCTACCAGCCCGAAATCAGCCAGGGCACCCTGCAATACATCTTCGAGTACCAGTCGATGATGTGCTCGCTGACGGGCCTCGACGTCTGCAACGCCTCGATGTACGACGGCGCCACCGCCACCGCCGAGGCAATGATGATGTGCGTCGCCGCCGCCCGCAAGCGCAACCGCGTCCTCATCGCCGAGACCGTCAGTCCCGTCGTCCGTCAGGTTGTCGCCACCTACGCCCGTTACCACAAGGTTCAGCTCGACACCGTGCCGCAGACCGCCGCCGGCGTCACCGACCGCGAGGCCCTGAGCCGTATGCTCGCCGAGGGCGAGCCCGTGGCCGGCGTGATAGTGGCGTCGCCCAACTACTGGGGCATTCTCGAAGACTTCACCGGCCTGGCCGACGAGGTGCACGGCGCCAAGGCCCTGCTGGTGATGAACTGCCACGCCGCCGACCTTGCCGTGGTGCGCACTCCCGCCGACTGGGGCGCCGACATCGCCGTCGGCGAGGCCCAGAGCCTGGGTATGCCCATGAACTACGGCGGTCCCGGCCTGGGATATATGTGCTGCACAAAGGCACTGATGCGCAAGATGCCAGGACGTATCGTCGGCGCCACCACCGACGCCGAGGGCCGTCGCTGCTTCGTGCTCACCCTGCAGGCACGCGAACAGCATATCCGCCGCGAGAAGGCCACCTCGAACATCTGCTCAAACCAGGGCATTATGACCCTCTGGGCCGCCATGTACCTGTCGGTGATGGGCGAGAAGGGCCTGCGCGAGGCCGCCGAGCTGGGATATGCCGGTGCGCACACTTTGGCCGAGCAGATTGTCGAGACGGGCACGGCCGAGCTGGCCTATCCCGAGTCGCCATTCCTCAACGAGTTTGTCGTTCGCCTCAAATACGCCGCCGCCGACGATGTTCTGCTGATGGCACAGGCCCACGGCATCCTTGCCGGCGTGAAGGTGGACGAGGACAAGCTGCTGATTGCCGTCACCGAGATGCGCACCCAGGACGAGATAGATGATTTAGTGTCAATTTTCAGCTTCTTCACCGAGGAAACGGCCTGACGGTCAAGTTCTTCACTAAAAGCAAGTCTGTACATCAAATATTTTGAAAAAATGAACAGAGAAGTATACGGAAAATTGATATTCGAGTGCTCGCAGCCCGGCCGCCGTGCCGTCAAACTGCCCGTCAACACGTATGGCAAGGCCCTCGAAAGCCTCCCCGTCAACCTACTGCGCCACGCCGGTCCCGACCTCCCCGAGGTGGACGAGCCCGGGCTGGTGCGCCACTACAATAATCTCAGCACCAACAACTTCGGCGTCGATACGGGCTTCTATCCCCTTGGCTCGTGCACAATGAAGTACAATCCCAAAATCAACGAGGAAATTGCCGCTGACCCGGTGACGGGAGGTCTGCACCCGGCCCAGCCCTTCGAGACTGTCCAGGGCGCCCTCGAGGCATACCACACTCTGCAGGAGTTCCTTAGCGAAATCGGCGGAATGTCGGAGTTCACCCTCAACCCGTATGCCGGAGCACACGGCGAGCTCACCGGTCTGATGGTGATACACGCCTACCACGACGCCAACGGCGACACCGCCCGCGACAAGGTGATTGTCCCCGACTCGGCCCACGGCACCAACCCTGCCTCGGCCAACGTCGCCGGCTACAAGATTGTCGAGGTGAAGAGTTTGCCCGACGGCACCGTCGATGTCGACGACCTGCGCTCGAAGCTCGACAACACGGTTGCGGCGATGATGATGACCAACCCCAACACGGTGGGCATGTTTGAGAAAAACATCCCCGAAATCGCCCGTCTCGTGCACGAGGTCGGCGGCCTGATGTACTATGACGGCGCCAACCTCAACCCGATGTTGGGTGTGTCGCGCCCCGGCGACATGGGCTTCGACGTCATGCACGTCAACCTGCACAAGTCGTTCTCCACTCCCCACGGCGGAGGCGGCCCCGGCAGCGGCCCCGTGGGTGTGCGCAAAGGGCTTGAGAAATTCCTGCCCAACCCCCGAGTATATTGGAACGAGGAGCATGACCAGTACGAGGTGACCTGCGCCGACGCCGACGCGCTGGGCCGCATCAGCAGCTGGCTCGGCAACTTCGCCGTCGAGATGCGCGCCCTGGCGTACATCCTCACCCTCGGCGCCGAGGGGCTGGCCCAGGCCGGCCCGATGGCTACGCTCAACGCCAACTATATCAAGGACTCGCTTAAGGACCTGTACAAACTGCCCGTACCGGGTCGCTGCAAGCACGAGTTTGTCTTCGACGGCCTGGCCGACAAGTCGACGGGGGTAACGACCCTCAACGTGGCCAAGCGCCTGCTCGACTTCGGGTTCCACGCGCCCACCATCTACTTCCCGCTGCTCTTCCACGAGTCGCTGATGATAGAGCCTACCGAGACGGAGACGCGCGAGACGCTCGACCGCTTCATCGAGGTGATGCGTCAGATTGCCCGCGAGGCCGCCGAGACGCCCGAGGTGGTGCTCAACGCCCCGCTGACCACGCCCATCGCGCACCCCGACGACACGCAGGCCGCTCTCACTCCCAAAGTCAAATACGCTGATTTACAGGACTGATGCAAAAGGCTGACCTTATAGTAATAGGAGCCGGCCCCGGCGGCTTCGAGACCGCCGCGGCAGAGGCCGCGAAGGGCCGCGACGTGGTGATAATCGAACGCGACCTTGCCGGAGGAACCTGTCTAAACCGCGGGTGCATTCCCACCAAGTGCCTGTGCGCCAGCGCGTCGACTATCTTGACGGTGAAGGCTGCCGCGGAGTTCGGCGTCAACATCCCTGAGGGCGTGACGGCCGACTACGGCAAGGCTGCCGAGCGCATGCGCGGCATTGTCGCCGGATTGCGCGCCGACGTGGAGTCGTCGCTGTCTAAGTGCCGGTATGTGCACGGGCAGGCCGCCTTCAACGCCGCCGGCAACGTCGTTGTCGACGGTGAGGAATATTCGGCGCCGCAAATTCTCATCGCCACCGGCTCCAGGCCCGCCGCGCTCCCCATCCCGGGGGTCGAGCTGGCCCTGACGAGCGACGACTTCCTGCACCTCGACAGCCTCCCCGCTTCGGTGGCTGTGATAGGCGGGGGTGTAATCGGCCTTGAGTTTGCCTCCATAATGGCGGCTTTTGGCACGGAAGTCACTGTGATAGAATATTGTAAGGAGGTGCTTCCGCCCTTCGACGCCGAGGTGGCCAAGCGCCTGCGCAGCTACCTCAGCCGTCGCGGCATAAAGTTTATCACCGGAGCCGCCGTGACAGCTATTGCCGCCGAGGCTGACGGCAAGCGTGCCGTCACCTACACGGGCAAAAAGGGCGAGGCTGTTGTCGTAGCCGACGCCGTGCTGATGTCGGTGGGACGTCGCGCCGTAGTGCCCGATGGGCTTGCCGAGGCCGGCATAGAGCTGACGCCGCGCGGCTTCATCGCCGTCAATGCCACAACCTTCGAGACCTCGCGTCCCGGCGTGTATGCCGTGGGCGACTGCAACGGCCTGGCGATGCTGGCCCATGCCGCAACGGCACAGAGCCGCCGCGTCTTTGGCGAGGACGTCGACATGTCGGTCATCCCCGCCGCCGTCTTCACCGAGCCGGAGGCCGCGATGGCCGGAATGACGGAGCAGCAGGCCCTCGACGCCGGAATAGACGCCGCAACGTCAAAGGCAATGTTCGCCGGCAGCGGAAAGGCCCGTGCGATGGGCCATCCCGACGGATTTGTCAAAGTGGTGTACAGCAAAGGCGACCGCCGCATTTTAGGTGCCCACATCGTCGGCCCCCACGCCGCCGACCTCATCACCGAGCTCGCCCTGGCCATCCAGCGCGCCCTCACCCTTGACGACATCGCCGTCCGCCTCATCCACACCCATCCCACCCTCGCCGAAGTCGTCTCCGCCGCCTGCTCCCGCTAACCACCCGCCACACCCCAACGCCAGCCGGGGCCTTAAAGTCATTTTTGACTTTAAGGCCCCGGCCGATTTAGTGTTAAGGACTTTTGGAGCTTTGGGTTGGGGGGTTAGAGGACGGTCATTTCGCCGCAGATGGGGCGGGAGAGGTTGACGACGACGTCGCGGGTGGCGGTGCCGCGGCCAAAGAGGACCATCATTTTGGTGGTGGCGGCTTCGAGGGTCATGTCGTAGCCGCTGAGGACGCCGGCGGCGGTGAGCATGTCGCCGGAGACGTAGCGGTTGGCGCGTACCGAGCCATCGACACACTGTGTGACGTTGAGGATGACGATGCCGCGGTCGATGGCGTCGCGGACGGCGTCGAGGAACCAGGGGGCGGTGGGGGCGTTTCCGGCGCCGTAGGTGCGCATTACCACGCCTTTGATGCCGGGTGTGTGCAGCAGATGGCGCAGGGTGGTCTCGCATAGGCCGGGGAAGAGGTCGATGATGGTGATGGACCGGTCGAGGTTGTACTGCACACACAGTTTTTTGCCCGTCATGGGACGAGCCAGGGCCTCGACGTTGAAGTCTATGCCGAGGCCGATGTGGGCCAGGCGCGGGTAGTTGTTGCTGACAAAGGCGTTGAAGTTGTCGGCGCTGCGTTTGCTGGCGCGGCATCCGCGCCACAGGTAGTTCTCGAAGAGGATGGCCACCTCGCGCACCATCGGGCCGCCGTCCGAGGCGTCGCGGGCAGCGGCAATCTGTAGGGCCGTAATCAAGTTTTCCTCACCGTCGGTACGTACCTCGCCGATGGGCAGCTGGCTGCCGGTGATGATGACGGGCTTCATCAGCCCCTCCAACATAAACGACAGCGCCGAGGATGTGTAGGCCATGGTGTCGGTGCCGTGCAGCACGACAAAGCCGTCGTATTTGTCGTAGTTGATGTCGATTGTCCGCGCCATCTCCTGCCAGTGAAAGATGTTCATGTCGCTGGAGTCGATGGGCGGGTTAAACGAGATGTTGTCGATGTGATAGTCCAGCATCTTGACTTTGGGCACGTTCTCCATCAGGTGGGTGAAGTCGAAGGGAGCGAGGGTCTTTGTGACGGGATCCTCGATCATGCCGATGGTGCCACCGGTATATATTATAAGTATGCGCGGTTGCTTCATGATGCTGAATTTATGGGTTAATAGGTTTCGCTATAATAGCTAAAATAGCTAAGGTAGCTATAATAGCAAACTATTTGACTGCGGCGCCGGGGGCGACGGGGGCCGTGGGACCGATGACGACGAGGCGGCCGTCGCGGTCTTCGGCGCTGAGTATCATGCCCTGGCTTTCGATGCCGCGCAGGCGCCGGGCGGGCAGGTTGGCGATGAAGCATACCTGCTTGCCCACCAGGTCGGCGGGGTCGTAGAATTTGGCAATGCCGCTGACGATGGTGCGCTTCTCCAGGCCGTCGTCGATGAGGAAGCGCAGCAGCTTGTCGGCCTTGGGCACGCGCTCGCACTCGAGCACCGTACCCACGCGGATGTCGGACTTCATAAACGTGTCAAAGTCGACGTCGGTCTGCTGCGGGGCGGGTTTCCACGACGCCAGGGCGTTCTGGCGGCGGGCCTCCTTGAGGCGTTGCAGCTGGGCCTCCACGGCCTCGTCCTCGATTTTGTCGAAGAGCAGTTCGGGCTGACCCAGGGCCGAACCGGCCGTCATCATCGAAGCCGAGCCGAGCTCCTGCCACGACAGGCTGTCGAGGCCGAGCATGCGGCAGAGTTTCTCGGTGGTGAAGGGCATGAACGGCTCAAAGGCCACGGCGATGTTGGCGCAAATCTGCAGGGCGGTGTTGAGAATGGTGGCCACGCGCGCCATGTCGCCGGTTTTGGCAACCTTCCAGGGCTCGGTGTCCTGCAGGTATTTGTTGCCGAGGCGGGCGATGTTCATTGCCTCGCGCAGACCTTCGCGCAGGTGGAAGTTCTCGATGCTCTCGGTGAGGGCACCGCGTATGCGGCCCAGCTCGTCAAAGACGTCGCGGTCGATGCCTTCAAGCTCGCCGGCGGCGGGAACGAGGCCGCCGAAGTATTTGTGTGTCAGCACCACGGCGCGGTTGACGAAGTTGCCCAGGATGGCCACCAGCTCGCTGTTGTTGCGGGTCTGGAAGTCGGCCCAGGTGAAGTCGTTGTCCTTTGTCTCCGGGGCGTTGGCCGTGAGGACGTAGCGCAGCACGTCCTGCTTGCCGGGGAAGTCGCGCAGATACTCGTGCAGCCAGACGGCCCAGTTGCGCGAGGTGGAGATTTTCTCGCCCTCGAGGTTGAGGAATTCGTTGGCGGGGACATTGTCGGGCAGCTGGTAGTTGTCGCCGTAGGCCATGAGCATGGCGGGGAAGACTATGCAGTGGAAGACGATGTTGTCCTTGCCGATGAAGTTGATGATGCGCGTCTCGGGGTCTTTCCACCACTTCTCCCACGAGTCGGGCAGCAGCTCTTTGGTGTTGGAGATGTATCCGATGGGAGCGTCGAACCAAACATACAGCACCTTGCCCTCGGCGCCGGGAACGGGGACGGGCACGCCCCAGTCGAGGTCGCGCGAGACGGCGCGGGGCTGGAGGCCCAGGTCGAGCCACGACTTGCACTGGCCGTACACATTGGTTTTCCACTCCTTGTGGCCTTCGAGAATCCACTCGCGCAGGGCGGGCTCCCACTGGTCGAGGGGCAGATACCAGTGCTTTGTCTCCTTCAGCTCGGGCACGTTGCCGGTGATGGCGCTGACGGGGTTGATGAGGTCGGTGGCGGCCAGGCTCGTTCCGCAGGCCTCGCACTGGTCGCCGTAGGCGCGGGGGTTGTGGCAGTGGGGACATTCGCCGGTGACGTAGCGGTCGGCAAGGAACTGGTTGGCCTTGGGGTCGTAGAGCTGCATCGATGTGCGCTCGATAAACTTGCCGTTGTCGTAGAGGCGGCGGAAGAACTCGCTCGCCGTCTGCTTGTGTATCTCGCTTGTGGTGCGTCCGTAGACGTCGAAGGATATGCCCAGCTCCTCAAACGAGTCCTTGATGATTTTGTGGTAGCGGTCTACTATGTCCTGGGGTGTCACTCCTTCGGCTTTGGCCTTGATGGTGATGGGCACGCCGTGCTCGTCGCTGCCGCCGATGAGCAGGACGTCGCGGCCGTTGAGGCGCAGATAGCGTGCATAGATGTCGGCGGGGACGTACACGCCGGCCAGATGGCCGATGTGGACGGGGCCGTTGGCGTAGGGGAGAGCCGTGGTGATGAGGGTGCGTTTGAAGTTCTTGGTCATATCGTTGTGCGTGTTTTTTTTCGGTTGTTATGCCTGTTATGCTGATATCGGTGACAGGCAGGTGCCTGTCGTCGAATATGTTATATGCTTAGGCTGTGTTACTCGCTGTTTGAGAAAGTGAAGGTGATGGTGGCCATCGCCTTTTCGGGAGCGGGGCTTCCGGCGGGACGTGTGAAGGTGTGGCTGAGGGCCACCTCTTGGCATTGCTCGATAAGATCGGGGTCGGACGATGCCGGGGCTTCGCCTCCGGCGGGGTCGGCCTTTGTGACCTTGCCGTTGCTGTCGATGGTGAGGCTGAGGACAATCGAGCCGGTCTTGGATGTGCGTATCCTCACGTTGTAGCTGGGCCACTGCCATCCGCCGCCGAGTTTGCCGTGGCGCACCCCGGCGGTTTTGGAGGTCGAGTTGGCCGGGCCGGCCGAGCGGCTGTCGCCGGACGGGCTGCCCGAGCGGCCTGTGTCGCCCTGGCGGTTGTTGGCGTTGTTGCGTGCTTTGGCCTTTGCCAGAGCGTTGCTGACGGTCGAGTTTGTGCGGCGCTCCTCGGCCTCGCGGGCCTTTTGGGCGTTCTCGGCTGCGGCGCCGGGTTTGGTGACCTTAGGCTCGGGCGTCTTTTTTACGGGCGAGGGCTTGGCGGCGGGCGTCTCGCGCTGAGGCGGAGCCACGGGTCCCTGGTCGCGCAGAGCCGAGCCGCTCTCGGGAGCGGCCTCCGAGGGCACGTCGAGGGGCTCCTCGGTGAGTGCCGGCGCGTCGGCCTGATCGCCCGCTACGGGGGGCTCGGGCAGCAGCTCCGGCTCGATGAACTCGTCGGCCTGGGCCACGATGTATGGGCTTGGCTCGGGCGGCCATGCCTGGCCGGGGTTCCAGCTCAGGCGGCATACGCACAGCAAGAGCGTCAGCAATGCCAGGATTGCCAGGGTCGCCAAAGCCGATATTTCCTGCGAACGGGTCATTAGTGGGTTGTAAGTCAGAGTAATGAGTGATGAGGTGGGGAGAGGGGGCTATGGGCCGTTGCTGGCCGTTTGGGGCTTGACTGTTATCGGTCGAGCTCGCCCGATAACGGTGGGTTTGAAGTGCCGGCGTCGCCGGTTGTGCCGTCGCCGGTGGCGGGGGTGCCTTCGGGAGCCGGGGCGGCGGTGCCGCGGGGTTTGGTGGCCAGCACCATCTTCAGGTCGTTCTCGGCGCCGAGGTTAAGCACTTCGATGACACGGCCGTAGGGTGCGCCGGCGTCGCCGTAGATGGCTATGCCGCTTTCGGGGTCCTGTTGCTGGACGCTCTTCAGAAATTCCACCAGGGCGTCGGAGGTGGCAAACTGCACCGGCTCGGCGTCCTGGTAGGCGCCCCACAGCGTGGAGTCGGCCATAACGTAGACGCGGGTGACGGGCTTGAGCTGGGTCTGCTCGGTGGACTCGGGCAGGGTGACCTCGAGCGCGGTGGGGAAGATGAACGTGCTGGTTACCATAAAGAACACCAGCAGCAGAAACACCACGTCGGTCATCGACGCCATCGAGAAGGTGGCCAGTATGTCGCGTTGTCTTTTAAGGGACATTGGGTTGCGAATTAAGTGGTTGTTAAAACTTGGGCGATATGCGGGGCGGTTGGGGTACGTTCGTCGTCATTCAACTGCCCGGCGGATTTGCAGCGGCCTGCTGTTGCGAGGGCGTATCAGTGTGCGGGCTCGTTGAGCAGGTCCATGAAGTTGAGGGTGACGGCCTCCATGCGGTTCATCACCGTGTTGACGCGTGCCACCAGGAAGTTGTAGGCGAACATTGCCACGATGCCGACGATGAGGCCGGCGACGGTGGTGACCAGGGCGGTGTAGATGCCTCCGGCGAAGTCGCCGATCTGGGCCGAGCTGCCGCTTTGGGCGATGGCGTAGAACGACTGCACCATGCCGATTACCGTGCCGAGGAAGCCGATCATGGGCGCGCCGGCGGCGATGGTGGCGAGCCATGTAAAGCCGCGCGAGAGGTTGGCCACCTCAAGGTTGCCGGTGTTCTCGATGGTGACGAGCACGTCGTTCATGGGGCGTCCGATGCGGCTAATGCCCTTCTGCACCAGGCGGGCGTAGGGGGTGTTGGTCTCCTTGCACAGGTTGTTGGCGCTCTGCAGTTCGCCTTCGTGGATGTAGTCCTTGATTTTGCTCATAAAGCGCTCGTCGGTGTGGTCGGCCTTGCCGATGGCTATTGCGCGCTCGATAAAGACGTAGATGCAAATTGCCAGCAGAACGGCCAGCACAATCATTATCCAGCCTCCGTCGAGGCAGAGTTGCCACAGCGAAATCGAGGGGCCGGCGGCGTTTGCGGCCTCGGCGGTGGCTTTGGCGGCGGCGTTTGCGGCGGGAGCCGCGGTTTGTAGCAGGATCATATTTTTTAAGGGTGAAAACAGTTGCTGAAAATTAAGAGATGTGTCTTATACGATGTATATGTCTTGCCTGTCCGTCACTTGCCGGAGAGGCATTTGAGGTACTGCTTTATTGTCTCCTCCAGGCCCAGGTAGAGGGCGTCGCAGATGAGGGCGTGACCGATGGATACCTCGTTGAGGTAGGGGACGTTGGTATGGAAGTAGGCCAGGTTTTTGAGGCTTAGGTCGTGTCCGGCGTTGACGCCCAGTCCCACCGAGTGGGCTGTACGCGAAGCCTCGGCGTAGGGGGCCACGGCGGCGGCGGGGTCCTTGGCGTAGAGGTCGGCGTAGGGCTTGGTGTACAGCTCGACGCGGTCGGCGCCGGTGCGGGCGGCAAAGCGTATCTGCTCGTCGTCGGGGGCGACGAAGATGCTGGTGCGGATGCCGGCCTCCTTGAAGCGGTCGACGGTCTCGCTGAGGAACTCGAAGTTTTTATCCACATCCCATCCGGCGTTCGACGTCAGCGCGCCCTCGGGGTCGGGCACCAGTGTCACCTGCTCGGGCTTGACGGCGAGCACAAGGTCGATAAACTCGGGGGTGGGGTTGCCCTCCATGTTGAACTCGGTCTTCACCACGGGGCGCAGGGCATAGACGTCGCTGCGGCGTATGTGGCGCTCGTCGGGACGCGGGTGAACGGTAATGCCTTGGGCACCAAATCGTTCGCAGTCCTGGGCCACAGCCACGACGTCGGGGTTGTTCTCGCCGCGGGCGTTGCGCAGGGTGGCAATTTTGTTTATGTTTACGCTAAGATTTGTCATTTAATATATGTCTGTACGTAGCCGGTTGGTTGAAATTTTGCTCCGGCATTAAAAATATTCCGAAAAAAATTCGTAAATTTGTATTATCAGTTTACGCAATGGGCGGGGCACATCCCGCATCCAAAGCACAAAATTACTAAAAAACGACAAAACGACCAATCATTTTGACGTCAAATAGCAACATAGAGCAAATGTTTCCGCCCAACCACGAGTCGTGCTGGGTGAAGGTTCTGTGCGGACGCACCGACTACTCGGCCTCGCGGCTTGCCCGCGCCGTCGAGGACTGCGACGCTCACTTGCTCAATCTCAACATACTGGCAACGTCGCCGTCTGCCGATATGGTGGCCGTGCTGCTGCGCGTGGGCATACGCCACGGGCAGAGCGTGGTGCGCTCGCTGGCCCGCTACGGCTACGACAGCGAGGTCATCACCGACCCCATGCGCGATGTGGCCGAAAAATTTTCAGTGGCGGTAACCGTCGACAGCCCGTTGCAGCCCTAACCCCTTGTATATAACCTCAAGACCTATGCTGATAGCTATTTACGGCAGCCGGCGCCAGACGCCCCATGCCCCGCAGTTGCAGAGTTTGTTGCACGCTCTTGCCGTAGGCGGAGCCGGGATTGCCATGCACCCCAAACTTTACGAGCACCTCAGCGGCGAGCTGGGGATGAGTCTGCCCGGAGTCACCGTGGCCGATCCGTACCGGTCGCCCGCCGAGGCCGACCTTGCCCTCAGCATCGGCGGCGACGGCACCTTCCTGCGCACGGCGGCATGGGTGGCCGAGACCGGGACGCCGATCCTGGGCATCAATACGGGCAACCTGGGCTACCTGTCGGCTCTGGGCATCGACGAGGCCGTGGCGCACACCGATTATATACTTGAGGGCGACTACATCGTCGAGCCCAGGACGTTGCTGCACGTGCAGGCCGACGGTCTGCGCGGCTGGCCCTACGCCCTCAACGAGGCCGTGGTGGCCAAGGAGGATTCGGCCTCGATGATCACGGCCTCGGCGACGGTGGGCGGACGTGCCCTTACCGACTACCGCGCCGATGGGCTGATAGTCTCCACCCCCACCGGCTCGACGGCCTACAACCTCAGCGCAGGTGGCCCCATCGTGCAGCCCTCGGCGCCGTGCTGGGTTATCACGCCGATTTGCGCCCACTCGCTGGGAATGAGACCGTTGGTGATAAGCGACGACATGGAGATAAGCCTGAAGGTGACGGGCCGCTGCAAGGTCTTCCGCCTCAGCCTCGACGGCCGGTCGGTGGCCCTGCCACAGGGTACGACGGTGACGATGCGCCGTGCCGGTTTCCGCACCAACATCGTGCAGCTGCGCTGCAACGAATTCCCCGCCGTCCTCCGCTCCAAACTGATGTTCAACTGATGCTTTTCGGACTTTTCGGACAAAAGAAAGACGCCGGCCGCCCGGCGCCGCGATATGTTGTCTCGCACAAGTACGACGACCCGCAGCTGGGCCCCGTCGCGGTGACCGTGCGCGCCAATGCCCGCCGTTTCACCGCCCGCTGGCACGGGCGCACCCTCAGCGTCACCGTGCCCCCGCGCACCACGCCCGACCGGCTGGCCGAGGCGATGGCGACGATGATACCGCGGCTGGTGCAGAACCGCCCGTCGACGCGCTTCGAGGTGGGGGTGCCCTTCGGACCGCCCGATTTCAGGGTGACGATTGAGCGCGAGCCGCGACTTGGCCCGCGCTCGATGGCTCTCGGACGTGACCGACGTATTTTCATCAGCAAAGACTTTGACCTTGACGACCCGCAGTGCGAGAAGGCGTTGACGCGCCTACTGCGCACAATGTGTGCGCGCGCCTTTGACGACATCATACTGCCGCGCGCCGTCGAGCTGGCGGCGAGGGTGGGCGTGAGCCCGCGCTCGATAAGCCGCTCGTTGGGCAGCACACGTCTGGGCACCTGCAACACGCGCGGCGAGATACGCCTGTCGTGCGTGCTGGTTCTCCTGCCGTCCGAACTGCGCGACTATGTCATCCTGCACGAATTTGCCCACCTGACGGAGATGAACCACTCGCCCCGCTTCTACGCCCTGCTCGACCGCTACTGCGGCGGCCGCAACGCCATCCTGCGCCGCGCCCTCAAAAACGCCGTCCTCCCCGTTTGAAAGCCCCCCGTTCCCTTATAAACATACATCACATATCTGTCGTATAATCCACCCCCATATCACACGCTGGGGAGAGCGCGGATGGTGTCGAGGACAGTGACGGCGTCGGTGACCGAGCGGACGTTGGCGATGGAGAAGCTGCGTTTTACCGTGCCGTTGGGCATGTTTACCTCGCGTATCTGCACGCGTCGGGGGTTGAGCTGCAGGTACGACAGCATACGGCCGAAGGCTTTGCTCTGGTAGTAGGCTTTGTTGGCGTCGTTGACGAAGTAGGTAAACATCTTGCCCTGTTTCAGCGCAATCTTTTCTATACCCAAATGACGGGCCAGGCGGCGCAGTCGCGGCACCTGGATGAGCTCTTCGGTGACGTGGGGCAGGGGGCCGAAACGGTCCTTGAGGCGCTCGGCAAAGGCTTTGATGTCAATGTCGCGGTCGATGGCGTCGAGCTCGCGGTAGAGGTTGATGCGCTCGCTCTCCTGGGGCACGTAGTCGGCCGGCAGCAGCAGCTCGAGGTCGCTCTCGACGGTGGTGTCGGCGACAAACTCCTCCTCGCCGTCGCCGGTGACGGCATTCTGCGCCTTTGTCTCGTCGTCGAGGTCGGCGAACTCCTGCGTGCGCAGCTCGATGACGGCCTCCTTGAGGATTTTCTGGTATGTTTCATAGCCCAGGTCGGCGATAAACCCCGACTGCTCGGCGCCGAGGAGGTTGCCGGCGCCGCGGATGTCGAGGTCCTGCATGGCGATGTGTATGCCCGAGCCCAGGTCGCTGAAGCTCTCGATGGCCTGCAGGCGGCGGCGCGCCACCGGCGACAGGGTCAGTCCCGACGGCACGGTGAGGTAGGCGAAGGCCTTGCGGTTTGAGCGGCCCACGCGTCCGCGCAGCTGATGCAGCTCGGAGAGGCCGAAATTCTGGGCGTTGTTGATGATTATTGTGTTGACGTTGGGCATGTCCACGCCGCTCTCGACGATGGTGGTGGCCAGCAGCACGTCGTAGTCGTGGTTGGCGAAGTCGACGATGGTCTGCTCGAGTTTCTCCGGCTCCATGCGGCCGTGGGCGACGGCCACGCGGGCGTCGGGGACAAGGCGGCGTATCATCGTCTCAAGTTGGGAGAGGCCCTCGATGCGGTTGTTGATGAAGAAGACCTGGCCGTTGCGGCTGAGCTCGAAGTTGATGGCCTCGGCGACGAGCTCGTCAGACAGGGGCGACACCTGGGTGATGATGGGGTAGCGGTTGGCCGGCGGGGTGTTTATCGACGACAGGTCGCGCGCGCCCATCAGCGAGAACTGCAAGGTGCGCGGGATGGGCGTGGCGCTCATCGTCAGTGTGTCGACGTTGGTCTTGAGCTGGCGCAAACGCTCCTTGACGGCCACGCCGAACTTCTGCTCCTCGTCCACGACGAGCAGGCCCAGGTCCTTGAACTTCACCGACTTGCCGATGAGCTTGTGCGTGCCGACGATGATGTCGATTTTGCCCTCGGCCAGGTCGCTGACAATCTGTTTGGTCTGCTTTGCCGTGCGGGCGCGCGACAGGTATTCGACGCGCACGGGGAAGTCGGCGAGACGCTCGCTGAAGGTGCGGAAGTGCTGGTAAGCCAGCACCGTCGTCGGCACGAGCACGGCCACCTGCTTGCCGTCGGTGGCGGCCTTGAAGGCGGCGCGGACGGCCACCTCGGTCTTGCCGAAGCCGACGTCGCCGCACACCAGGCGGTCCATCGGGCGGCTGCTCTCCATGTCGGCCTTGACCTGCTGCGTGGCGGTGAGCTGGTCGGGGGTGTCCTCGTAGACAAACGAGGCCTCGAGCTCGTGCTGCAGATACGAGTCGGGCGAGAAGGCGAAGCCCTTCTCCTCCTTGCGCGCGGCGTAGAGCTGGATAAGGTCGCGGGCGATGTCCTTCAGCTTGTCCTTGGTGCGCTCTTTCAGCTTGTTCCAGGCGCCGGTGCCGAGCTTGTTGACTTTTGGCGGAACGCCCTCTTTGCCACGGTATTTGGAGAGTTTGTGCAGGGCGTGTATCGACACAAAGACCACGTCGTCGTTCTGGTAGATGAGTTTTATCATCTCCTGGGTGGTGCCGTTGACGTTGGTGCGCACCAGTCCGCCGAACTTGCCCACGCCGTGGTCGATGTGCACGATGTAGTCGCCCACCTCGATGGCCTGCAGCTCTTTGAGCGACAGGGCGAGCTTGCCCGAGCGGGCGCGGTCGCTTTTGAGGGTGTATTTGTGGAAACGGTCGAAAATCTGATGGTCGGTGAAGACGCACGCCTTGGTGACGTGGTCGACAAAGCCCTGGTGGAGGGTGCCCAGGACGGGCTCGAAGGTGATTTTGTCGCCGCGGTCGTCGAAGATGGCGCGCAGACGGGCAAACTGCTTGTCCGAGTCGCTGAGGATGTAGATGCGGTAACCCTGGGCGGTGAAGTCGCTGAACGACTTGCCTATAAGGTCGAAGTTTTTGTGGTATATCGCCTGCGGCGAGCACTGGAAGCTGGTGGTGTGCACGGCTCCGGGCTTGGGCTGGGCGGCGCTGATGGTGAGGCGCTTGAACGAGTGCCAGGCCTTGTCGAAGGCGTCGGCGTCGACTATGTCGGCGCGGGCGGCGTTGATGGCGGCGGTGGCGCGGGCGCTCTCCTCGGCGTTGACGGCCGAGGCGGTGAGTGTGGCCGTGTCCGAGATGCCGTCGGCAGCGATGGCGCGCACGCGGGCCGTGGTGTCGGCGCCGGAGCGCACAACCAGGAGTGTCGACGGGTCGAGGAACTCGGGCAGCGACAGGCGTCCCTCGGTGGAGCGGGCCTGGTCGGCGACGATGCTGACCGTGTCGAGCTTCTCGTCGGAGAGCTGCGTCTCGACGTCGAAGGTGCGTATTGAGTCGATGTCGTCGCCGAAGAAGTCGATGCGGATGGGCCGTTCGAGCGAGTAGCCGAAGATGTCGAGGATTGAGCCGCGCAGGGCAAACTGCCCCGGCTCGTACACATAGTCTGTCTTGACAAAGTGGTTGTCGAGCAGCCATCGGGTGACGTCGGTGAGGTGTGCGGGCTTGTCGACGGACAGCGCCAGCGTGTGCTTCTGCAGGTCGTTGCGTGCCGCCACTCGCTCGGCCAGGGCCTCGGGGTAGGTGACGACAAATCGCAGCGAGCGGTCGCCGGCGCTGAGTCGCGCCAGCGTCTCGGTGCGCAGGATGCGGTTGGGCTCGTCGGGCTGGGCGTATTTGAGGGCGCGGCGGTACCCGGAGGGCAGGAAGGCCACGGCGTCGGGTCCGCACAGGCGGCTGAGGTCGTGGTAGATGTAGCCCGCGTCGTCGGCGTCGTCACCGGTGACAAGCACGGGCACCTTGCGGCCCTTTATGGCGCTGACGAGCACTGCCGCCGACGAGCCGGCGAGGCCGCAGGCCTCGGACGACTTGAAGCGCAACAGGCTGTCGAGGTCGGCTTTGCGTGTGCCGGCGCTGACAAAAAGGTCGGTAAGTCGTGTCAGCTCCATCGCGGTCAGTCGGTTGTGTCCTTGCTGTCGGCTTTTTGGGGTTTTTTGTCCGGGGCGTTGCCTCCGACTTTGGTGCCGGCCGAGAGCAGGTGGCGGTAGAGGGTTGTGTCGTTGAGCACCTTGATGGCGTCAGCGGTGGCGGGGTCGTCGCGGAGGGCGCGGCGCGTCATGTCGGCGGGGCTGAACCAGCGGCTCTGCAGCTCGATGTCGAGCTGCTCGCTGATGGCCTTGCGGTGATAGTCGAGGTCTTTGTCGAGGTCGCGCGTCATCATCTTTTCAAGGCTGGCGATGGCCTGTGTCACCGAGTCGTCCTTCTCGTAGCCCTCTATCTTTGCCACGCGGCGCAGAAAGTCCATGGCGCCCTCGGTGGGCCGGTCATATTTGAGCTTGGCGGGGTCGATGAAGCTCTTGAACTGGCTGTAGAGCGTGTCGGTGACCTGCCAGCTGTCGATGTCGGGGACGACATCGGTGTTGTTGGCGATTTTGTTGGCGAAGTTGTATATCCACTGGCCGGTGACGAGGCCGTACTCGAGCAGCGAGGGCTCTTCGGCCTCGATGGCGATGTCGGGGGTGATGCCGCCGCCGTCGCGTACCTCACGTCCGATTTTGGTGCGGTAGGCCGTGGTGAGCGAGTCGGGGATGCGGTCCACCGAGCCGTCGGCGTTGCGGTGGCGGTAGTCGATGGCCTGGATGAGGCGGCCCGAGGGCAGGTAGTAGCGGCCGGTGGTGACCTTTATCGACGAATTGTAGGGCATCGAGCCGGGAGTCTGCACCAAGCCTTTGCCGAAAGAGCGCTCGCCCACCACGACGGCGCGGTCAAGGTCCTGCAGGGCGCCGGTGAAGATTTCGGCCGCGCTTGCCGTGTTGCCGTTGATGAGCACCACCAGGGGTAGCGACTTGGCCATCGGGTTGCGGGTGGTCTTGTATGTGCTTGTGTTTGAGCGTGTGCGGCCTTTCATGCTGACCACCTCGGTGCCTCGGGGGACGAAGTTCGACACTAGGTCGACAGCCCCTGTCACCAGACCTCCGCCATTGTTGCGCATGTCCACGATGAGGCCCTTGAGCTCTTTGTCGCCGTTGAGCTTGCGCAGGTCTGTCAGGGCGTTGCGGAAGTCCTTGCCGGTTTTCTCCGAGAAGGTGGAGACGCCGATGTAGCCTATGCCGTCGGCTACCATGCCGTGGTAGGGGATGGCATCGGTGGTGATGGTGCCGCGGGTGATTTCGAGGTCGAAAATCGAGTCGGTGCCCTGTGGCATGTAGGGGCGTTTGACTTTGAGGCGCAGCTTGGTGCCGGCCTTGCCTTTGAGGCGCTTTGAGGCCTCGTCGATGGCAAAGTCTTTGTCGATGACGGTGTCGTCGATCATCAGCAGGATGTCGCCGTGGCGCACTCCGTCGCGACGTGCCGGCGAGTTCCATCGCGGCTCGCTGAGGATTATCACGCTGTCGCGCTTCTGTATCACCGAACCGATGCCGGCGTATTCGCCCGACGAGATGGAGGTGAGCTGGTCCAGCTCCTCCTCGCTGTAGAACTCGGTGTACGGGTCGACGTTGCCGAGCATGGCGTCGATGGCGGTGCGCATTGTCTCGGTGGCGTCGAGGGTGTCGACGTAATTGTTCATCAGCGTCTTGTACACATCGCTGAAAATAAGCAGGTTGCGCGAAATGTCGGTGTTGCGGTTCTTGGCATGCACACCGCCGGCGACTATTGCCGCTGCAATGAGCAGCGAGCCGGCATATATGAGTGATTTTTTCATCGGTGGAGGGCTGAGGGGAGAGTATGTGTTGAATTTAGTGTTGTATAGTTTGCAAAATTAGCTATAATTGAAAATTAAAACAAACGCCGGGCCCATTTTGTGCTTGCGGGCGCAAAATGGGTCCGGGGTAGGGGGGGTATCCGGCTAACCGGCGGCGGTAGCTACTATAGCTATCTTAGCTATTATAGCTATCTTAGCTAAAGTAGCTATTATAACTAAATCAGGCGTTTTAGCGTGGCCGGCCTGAGTGGTATGCTTGGCTGGGCGGGTTACTTTACCAGTTTTTTGCCTCGGTCGATGGCCTCGCGGTTGAGGGGGATGAGGTGGTGGTGACGCTCGGGCAGGGTCTTTTCGAGGCCGCGGATGATGGCCTCGTCGGGGATGAGGTTGCGCACTTTGAGCAGAGCGCCCAACAGCAGCATGTTGTAGGTCTTTGAGTTACCTAAGGCGATGGCCTCGTCGGTGGCGTTGACGGGGACGATGGTGATGTCGGTGCGTGTGGGGGGACGGTGGATGCCGTAGGGGTCGTAGATGAGGGTGCCTCCGGGTTTGACCTTGCTCTCGAACTTGTCGAGGCTCTGCTGGTTGAGGATGACGGCAGTGTCGTAGCTGTCGACAATCGGCGACGAGATGGGTTTGTCGCTGACGATTACCGTGACGTTTGCCGTACCGCCGCGCTGCTCGGGGCCGTAGGCGGGCATCCACGTTACCTCGCTACCGTTCATCAGTGCTCCGTAGGCAAGAATCTTGCCCATCGACAGCACGCCTTGTCCGCCGAATCCGGCTATGATAATTTCTTCTTTCATTGTCGTTAAGGGTTAAGAGTTCTTACTGAATGTGAGCGTTTTCGATGTCCTTGAGGTCGCCGAGGGGGTACTTGGCGGTCATGTGCTCCTGCATCCATTTGTTGGAGTCGGCGGGGCTCATCTTCCAGCCTGAGTTGCATGTCGAAACCACCTCTACCACCGAAGTGCCGTGCTTGGCCTTTGCGTTGAGGAAGGCCTTTTTGAGGGCGGCTTTTGTCTTGCGCACGGCAGCGGGGGTATGGACGGTCTGGCGGGTGACGTAGCATGTGCCGTCGAGGCCGGCGAGGATGTCGCTGATTTTCAGGGGATAGCCGTTGAGGTCGGCGCGACGTCCGTAGGGAGTGGTGGCGGTCTTCTGTCCCAGCAGAGTGGTGGGGGCCATCTGGCCGCCGGTCATGCCGTAGATGGCGTTGTTGATGAAGACGATGACGATGTCCTCGCCGCGGTTGGCGGCGTGGATGGTCTCGGCGGTGCCGATGGCGGCAAGGTCGCCGTCGCCCTGGTAGGTGAAGACGACGTTCTCGGGCCACAGGCGGCTGGCGGCGGTGGCGATGGCGGGAGCGCGGCCGTGGGCGGCCTCAATCCAGTCGATGTCGATGTAGTTGTATGCAAAGACGGCGCATCCTACGGGAGCCACGCCGACGGCGCAGTCTTCGAGACCCAGCTCGGCTATCACTTCGGCGATGAGCTTGTGCACCACGCCGTGGCTGCAGCCGGGGCAGTAGTGGGTGTTGACGTCGAGCAGCAGGTGCGGGCGTTCGTAAATCTTATTCTCGGGTTTGATAATATCTTGAAGTTCCATGACGGTTCAGTTTAGGAGGTTGGAGAACAGGCTCTTACTTGACGGCATCGGGGAAGTCGGCCTTGAAGGCGTCCATAATCTCGCCCGGGGTGGGAATCATGCCGCCCATGCGTCCGTAGTGGTAGACGGGCACGCTGCCGTTGACGGCGAGGCGCACGTCCTCGATCATCTGGCCGGCGTTGAGCTCGACGGTAAGTATACCCTTGACCTGTTTTGACAGCTCGGCGATGCGTGCCGAGCAGAAGGGCCACAGGGTAATGGGGCGCAGCAGGCCGATCTTGAGGCCGCTCTCGCGGGCCTCCTCGATGGCTTTGAGGGCGATGCGGGCAACGGTGCCGAAGGCGACGATGAGGTACTCGGCGTCGTCGGTGTAATACTCCTGGAAGCGCACCTCGTTCTCGCTGATTTTGCGGTAGGTCTCCTGCAGGCGCTCGTTGTTCTTCTCCATCGCGGCCGACTCAAGCTCGAGCGAGGTGATGACGTTGCGCTTTTTGCGGCCGTGCTTGCCGGTGGCGGCCCAGGGGCACTGCTGGCGCACCTCGTCGTCGGTGCGGCGGGGACGGAACTCGGGCAGGCGCACCTTCTCCATCATCTGTCCCACTATGCCGTCGGCCAGCAGCATCGCCGGCGTGCGGTATTTGAAGGCAAGGTCCATGCCCAGGCCCACAAAGTCGACCATCTCCTGCACGGTGGCGGGGGAGAGTACGATAAGGTGGTAGTCGCCGTGGCCGCCGCCCTTGGTGGCCTGGAAATAGTCGGCCTGCGAGGGCTGGATGGTACCCAGGCCGGGGCCGCCGCGCATGACGTTGATAATCAGAGCCGGCAGCTCGGCGCCGGCGATGTAGCTTATGCCTTCCTGTTTGAGCGAGACACCGGGGCTCGACGACGATGTCATCACCTTTTTACCGGTGGAGGCGCCGCCGTAGACCATATTGATAGCGGCGACCTCGCTTTCGGCCTGGAGCACCACCATTCCGGTGGTCTCCCAGGGCATAAGGGCCTCGAGGGTCTCGAGCACCTCGCTCTGCGGGGTGATGGGATAGCCGAAGTAGCCGTCGAAGCCGTAGCGTATGGCAGCGTGGGCAATAGCCTCGTTGCCTTTCATAAGTTTTATTTCTTCCATGTCAGCGAAATTTTTTTTCGGGAGAGAGAGATTTTATTTTTCCACCACGCGGTATACCTCGATGCAGGCGTCGGGGCAAACGAGGGCGCACGAGCCGCAGCCGATGCACTTTTCGGGGTGGGCCATAAAGGCGTAGTGATAGCCGCGGTCGTTGACCTCCTTGGGCTGCAGCAACAATGTGTCGGTGGGACAGGCCACCACGCACAGCTCGCAACCCTTGCAGCGGTCGCGATCAACAGTAACAGCACCTGAAATTTTAACCATATCTGTCAGTATTAGGGATTAGAGAGTTTTTGTCAGTTTATTGGATTTAGGCATGGCGCGGAGCCTCAGCCCCGCTCATATCAATATGACACTTGCAAATATACGTAATATTGCCAAAAAAACAAATTGTTTAACACGTAAGGCCTGTCAGACGTTAACATCAAAGGTCGGTCAGTAGTATTTTACGTCGATGGTTTCGTATGTGGAAGATGACAACCGGTAACCGTATCTGGACGCTTCCTGGCGCAAATCGCGCATGTCACGCTGGACTTTTCGAAGGTTCTGAATCATGCCTTGGATGGCAACCTGGCTGTCTTGCCGGCGATAAACATATCCGCGGGTAGTATTGCCGTTACTATCCACAAGTTTGGTCGTTATGGAGTTGTAAATGTCAGCGGCCTGGTTGGCGTAGCGGTTGTATGTGTTTTGGTACCATTCCTGGCTCATATGGCCGCTGTTGGACGACTGTCCGGCTCCGTTTGGATTTCCGTAGGATGGGTTCACGGGCATTGTGACTGAACCGCCTCCTGAGGATTTCGGTGAACCGACATAGGTGGACTTGGTAACACTGCTGCCGGGTGTAACGCGATTATAGACATATACTTTGTCGTTTACCACTACATTATTGACAACGAATATTCTTTTGGTTACACCTGCAAAGATAGTATTATTTCATAATTTACCCTTGCAAAATGTGAAAAATCCATTGTTTTAGATCATCCATTGTTTTAAATCATCATAGGTGATGAAACGACGGACAAGGGAAGATATGTGCAGTCGGTCAGACTGCCGGGAGGCGTGACGTGGCGGCGGAGAGCCGGGCGCCAGCTATGTCGTTGGCGACGATGACGGCCCGCGAGATGTGGTCGCAGATGTGGGCGTCGTCAATCAGGCGGTCTATGCCGGCGGCGTGCAGTGAGGCGCGTACGCCGGGACGCACGCCGGATAGGACGATGAGAATGCCCTCGGAGTGCGACGACTCGATGAGCAGTTTGAGGTTGTGTATGCCGGTGGAGTCGATGAAAGGTACCTTGCGCATGCGTATTATGCGCACCACCGGCTTATGCCGGGGCGTCACTCGCATCATCTCGTCAAACTTTGTTGCGGCGCCGAAGAAGAAGGGACCGTCAATCTCGTATACCGACACACCGGGTTTGAGGTTGAGCACTTCGTGACGGGACAGGTCGGTGTCCTCGGCGGCATCGAGCTGTTCGCCGTAGACCTTGATGGTGGTGTTTTCGGTGACACGGCGCACAAACATCACCACGGCCAGCAGCAGACCAAGCTCGATGGCGATGGTGAGGTTGAAGACGACGGTGAGCAAAAACGTCACCAGCATTACCGAAAGGTCGCCCTTGGGGTTGTGTATCATGTCTACAACGGTGCGCCATCCGCTCATGTTGTAGCTCACCATAATAAGTACTGCGGCCAGGCACGACATCGGCACCATGTTTATAAGGGGCATGGCGAACATGAATACCCCCAGCAGCACCAGTGCGTGCACAAGGCCTGCCACGGGTGTCTTGCCGCCGTTGGTGATGTTGGTCATGGTGCGTGCGATGGCGCCGGTAACGGGAATTCCGCCGAAAACGGGCACCACGATGTTTGCCAGCCCTTGTCCCATGAGTTCGGTGTTGCAGTTGGTGCGGTCGCCGGTGCGGCCGTCGGCTACGGTGGCGCTTAGCAGGCTCTCGATGGCGCCGAGCATGGCGATGGTGAAGGCCGAGGGAAGCAGCAGGTTCACCGTCTGCATATCAAAGCCCGGAGTGGCGATGTGCGGCAAAGAGGGCGACAGATTGCCGAAGCGGTCGCCGATGGTCTCGATGCCGTCCACGCCCCCGAACTCGCGCATCAGCCATGTCAGCAGTGTCACTGCGACGATGGCAGTGAGCGCTCCGGGCAGTTTTTGGGAAATTCTGGGCGTGATGATGTTGATTGCCAGGGCAAGCAGGCCGACGCATAGCGTGGCTATGTCAAGCGAGCCTGAATTTGCCAGATATACCCCCCACTTGCCGACAAAGTCGCCGGGCACCTCGCCGCTGATGTCCAGTCCGAAGAAATCGGGCATCTGTGTCGAGAAGATTGTGAGGGCTATGCCGGCCGTAAAGCCCACAACGATGGGGTAGGGTATGAACTTGATTATCGTTCCCAGCCTGAACAGCCCCATCAGCAGCAATATGCATCCGGCCATGAAGGTGGCCATAGCCAGACCAGTCAGCCCGTAGAGCTGTATGATGTTGTAGATGATGACTATGAACGCGCCGGTGGGGCCGCCTATCTGCACCGAGTTGCCGCCGAAGGCGCTGACGATGAAGCCGCCGATAACGGCCGTCACCAGACCCACCGTTGGGCTGACGCCGCTGGCAATCGCGAAAGCGATGGCCAGTGGCAGAGCCACTATGCCCACTACGATACCCGCAATCAAATCTTTGCGGAACTTGTCCATGCTGTAATTACGGCATGCCATTATAATCGCCGGATGAAAATCCGGCTGTCCGATTATTTTCATAAACAATCTTTTTTGTGCGGGGAGGTGTCAGAGTCGCTGTATCATTACAGCCCTCCCCCGTTTTACCTTAAATCTGAAATCGGGTGCAAAATTACTAATTTATGTTAACACCACCAAACGGAGTGGCGTTCCGGCAGATGTCCATCACCTAAGAGTTTGTTTAAACAAGCTTTAATATGCAATCGGTTATCGCTCCGGATGTCCAACGGCTGATACCGTTCAACCGTAGTGAAGTATACCGCAGCCTGCCCGTTAACTAATTTTAGTGTGTCCGGGACATGGATGCTACGGCATGACGGCTTGTGTGTGTCGCCGTTTTTTGTTTCCTTTGCATCGTAATAACTGACACGTAGAGAATAACAAACACAAACAAATAGGATAAATGAGCCAGAACGATAGGTATCAGGGGCTTAGCGAGGCACAAGTGGCCGAGAGCCGCAAACGCTACGGCGCCAATGTGCTGACGCCGCCGGCGCCGACGCCCTGGTGGAAGGAATTTCTGGAAAAATTTTCGGATCCGCTGATTGTCATTCTGCTTGTCGCCGGCGTGCTGTCGGTGGGCATCGCTGTATATGAATATGTGTGGCTGGGCGACGACTGGAAGGTCTTTTTCGAGCCCATAGGCATCTTTGTGGCCATTTTCCTGGCCACGGGGCTGTCCTTCTTCTTTGAGGAGCGCGCCAACAAGGCGTTCAAAATTCTCAACAAGGTCAGCGACGACGAGCCGGTGGAGGTGTTCCGCGACGGCTTTGTCCGCGATGTCCCCCGCCGCGACGTGGTGGTGGGCGACATAGTGTCGCTGCACACCGGCGACGAAATTCCGGCCGACGGCAAGCTGCTCGACGCCGTCACGCTCAGCGTGGACGAGTCGACCCTCACCGGCGAGCCCATCAGCCACAAAAGCATACGTCCCGAGGACTTCGACCCCGACGCCACCTATCCCGTCGACCACGTGCTGCGCGGCACAAGGGTGATGGAGGGCCACGGAGTGATGGAGGTGCTGAAGGTGGGCGACGCCACCGAGTCGGGCAAAGTCTTCAAGGAGGCGCAGATTGACGACTCGGTAAAGACGCCGCTCGACAAGCAGCTTGCGCGCCTCGCCGCCATCATCACCGACGGCAGCTACATCGTCGCCGCCCTCGTCATCGTGGGCCAGCTCATCCACTTCCTGGGCTGGGGTGCCTGGCAGGCGTGGACGGTTGTGGTGCCCGTGTCGCTGTTCTTCTGTCTGGTGATGACAAAGTTCAAGAGCTGGCCCAAGACCGCACGCGTCTTTACTATAGCGCTCTGCCTGGTGCTGTTTATGGCAACGATATGCGGTGTCTTCGCCCTCATCAATCCCGGTGCCGGCAACGTGGCCTGGTCGTCGCTGTTCGCCCATACGCTGAAGACGCTGATGGTGGCCGTGACGCTGATAGTCGTAGCCGTGCCCGAAGGTCTGCCCATGGCCGTCACCCTGTCGCTGGCCTACAGCATGAGCCGTATGCTCAAGACCAACAACCTTGTGCGCAAGATGCACGCCTGCGAGACCATGGGTGCCACCACCGTCATCTGCACCGACAAGACGGGCACGCTCACCCAAAACCGCATGCAGGTTGCCCACACCGACTTCTTCGGCCATCCGTCCGACGAGGCGCTCTACGAGGGCATCGCCGTCAATTCGACCGCCTGGCTCGACAAGTCGGGCGACACGCCCAAGGTGCTCGGCAACCCCACCGAGGGCGCGCTGCTGCTGTGGCTCGAGAGCCGCGGGGCCGACTATGCCGCTCTGCGTGCCGGCGCCACGCGCGTCGAGGAGCTGCCCTTCACCACCGAGCGCAAGTATATGGCCACCGTCGTTACCTCGGCGACGGGCAAAAAGATATTATATGTGAAAGGCGCGCCCGAGATTGTCTTTGGCATGTGCGCCGACACCTGCGGCGTCACGGCAGCCGAAATCAACGCCCGCCTGGAGACATACCAGAACCGCGCCATGCGCACCTTGGGCTTTGCCTATCAGGAGCTTGCCGACGGTGACGTCACCATCGCCGACGGCAAGGTTGTGGCCGACAGACTCGTCTTCCTCGGCATCGTCGCCATCTCGGACCCGGTCCGCGCCGATGTCCCCGACGCCGTGCGCGAGGTGCTCGACGCCGGCATAAAAATCAAGATTGTCACCGGCGACACCCCCGGCACGGCCAAGGAGATAGGGCGCCAGATCGGCCTGTGGAACGACGCCGGCGACGGCGACGCCAACATCATCACCGGCCCCGAGCTTGCCGCCCTCAGCGACGACGAGCTGCGGCGCCGCGTGGGTCAGCTCAAGATCATCGCCCGCGCCCGCCCGCTGGACAAAAAACGCCTTGTCGAGGCCCTGCAGGCCGGCGGCGAGGTAGTGGCCGTCACCGGCGACGGCACCAACGACGCCCCGGCGCTGAAAACGGCACAGGTGGGCCTGTCGATGGGCGACGGAACGTCTGTGGCAAAAGAAGCCTCGGACATCACCATCATCGACAACTCCTTCGCGTCGATAGGCCGCGCCGTCATGTGGGGCCGCTCGCTGTACCAGAACATCCAGCGCTTCCTGCTCTTCCAGCTCACCGTCAACGTTGCCGCGTGCCTGCTCGTGCTCTTTGGCTCGTTCATCGGCACCGAGTCGCCCCTGACGGTGACGCAGATGCTGTGGGTAAACCTCATCATGGACACCTTCGGCGCTATGGCCCTTGCCTCGCTGCCCCCGTCCGAGAGGGTGATGAAGGACAAGCCGCGCGACCGGCGCGCCTCGATACTCACCCGGCCCATGCTGGGCGAGCTCTTCGGGGTGGGCACGTTCTTCTTCGCCATTACGCTGGGCTTTTACTGCATCTTCAACGTCACCGACGTCACCTCCATCCCGCAGATGTTCAGCGCGCCGCCCAAGGTCGAAATCGGCCTCACGGCCTACGAGATGACGCTGCTGTTCTCGATTTTTGTGTGGACGCACTTCTGGTACATGTTCGACGCCCGCTGCTTCGAGACCGGCGAGAGCATCTTCAGAGTGCACATGAGCCAGGGCTTCTGGACTATCGTGGCCATCATCGTCTTTGGCCAGCTGTTCATTACCGAAGTCGCCTACGAGTTCTTCAATGTCAGCCCCATGCTGCACACCATCGACTGGCACTTCAACCCCACCGGCACGCTCGACCTGGTCATCATCATCGCCGCCTCGTCGCTTGTGCTGTGGGCGCGCGAGCTCTACCTGCTGACAAAGAAATAGCCGTCGGGCAAAAAAAATTGTCCCGCAAGAGCATTTTTGGCCGTTTTAGTGTTATCTTTGCAGAAAGGTAAAGAGCCCAATAACTCTGATACCTCTTATACCTCTTATACCCCCCTTCCATCGACTAACATAACTCACATACCACTATGTCAATACTTAAACCCGGAGTTCCGGTAGGCCTCTGCAGCGACCACGCCGGATTTGAACTCAAAAGTATTATCGAAGGCTACCTGACTGCCGCCGGCATCGAATACAAGGATTACGGCACCGACTCGACAGCGTCGGTTGACTATCCCGACTTCGCCCATCCTCTCGCCCGCGCCGTAGAGGCCGGCGAGGTCTATCCCGGCATCGCCATGTGCGGCACCGGCCAGGGCATGGCCATCACCCTCAATAAGCACCAGGGTGTGCGCGCCGCTCTGTGCTGGGACGTCGAGATAGCACGTCTGGCTCGCGAGCACAACAACGCCAACGTGCTTGTCATGCCCGCCCGTTTCACCAGCCCCGAATACGCCATCTCGATGCTCGAGGTCTTCCTCAACACCGAGTTTGCCGGTGGCCGCCATCAGCACCGCATCGACAAGATTTCCGTTAAGTGAGTCCCGGCCCCGGCCCGCAAACAACATTCTGCCGTAACCTGACATCCGCAATCCGGGTGTCGGGTTATTACGGTTTTATGTGACGGGTAGCGACAAAATTTTGTGACGGGTTGACCCCCAAAAGTTTGGGATACGTCGCGGCAAAAATTATCCGTCCTGTCGCAACCTTTGCAGCCGCCGAGTGTTGTAAATTCAAAAGCAAGGCGGCCCGCGCTGCCCGCATCGGTACATTCATCATACGCGTTTTCAACCACGTCATCGCTAACATTCTGATTCTGTGGCAAAGTTCAGTACATCACGTTATGCAAAGCCGGCATTGCTGACACTCGTCGGCATTGTCCTGTTCGTGTTCGGCAGCTTCACCGTGCTCTATTCGGCATGGTTCCAGGACATGCTGCGCGTGCACCTCGTCGAGTACATGAACCGCCGCCCCGACACCCGTTTCAGCCTCGACGGGCTGCGCATCACCCTTCCGCTGAGCCTCAACCTCGACGGCCTGGTGTGGATAGAGCGCGGCGACACTACCGTCGCCGCCGGCGCCCTGACCGGCAACGTGCGCCCGCTGTCGCTGCTCGAGGGACGTGTCGAGCTTGACCGCGCGCGACTGCTGCGGGGCCGCTACAATATGGGCAACGCCGACTCGGCCACCATCATCCGCATAGCCGGCGACACCATCCTGCTCGACGACGCGTCGGTGCGCCTCAGCGACATGGCCATCAAGGCCAACGACGGCCTGATTGCCGGTGGCTCGCTCAAGCTGTGGATCAATCCCGACCCTCCCGTCGACAGCACCCCGTCGCAGCCCACGCGGATGAATATCGCCGTCAAGCATCTTAAAGTGCGCGACCTGCGTTTCGGCATGAACCTCATGCCCACCATTGACACCCTCGACGTGCACATCGACGAGGGCGACATCCGCGACATCGCCGTCGACCTGTACAAGCAGACCGTCGACGTGGGCACGTTCAAGGGCCACGGCCTGGCGGCCACCTACATTGTCCCCGACTCGGCCCAGATTCTGGCCACCAAGGTCGCTCCGCCCGCCCCCTCGTCCTCGGCGCCGTGGACAGTGCGCGTGGGACATATCAGCTTCGACCGGTCGTCGGGCCTCTATACCACGCACGGCCTGAAGCCGCTGCCCGGCTTTGACCCGGCGTATATCCAGGCCACCGACCTGACCCTCGTCAGCGACAATTTCTACAACCGTGCCACCGACGTCAACATACCCCTCAAAGTCACCGGCACCGAGCGCTGCGGCGTGCAGTTGGACGTGGCGGGCACGCTGGCCATCGACTCGATAGGCCTCACCTTTGACGACGTGAGCCTGGCAACCGCCAACGGCACCGACCTCAAGGGCAAGGGATACCTGCAGATGGGCGATATGGCCACCGACCCCGACCTGCGCGTGCGCCTCGACGCCACCGGCAAGTTCGCCGTGGCCGACGCGCAGCTGATGTTCCCCGTCCTCAAACCCTACCTCGCCCCCGCCGGCGAGGACTCGGCGATAGATTTCGGCACCGCCATCGACGGCACGATGGGCCAGCTTAACATCAACGGCCTTGACCTCAGCCTTCCCGGCGTAATCGAGCTCAGCGGCAGCGGCCTGCTCAGCTCGGTGATGAACCCGGCCAAGATGGAGGGCGACCTCAGCCTCACCGGCCACATCGGCGACGTGCACCCGTGGCTGTCGATGCTGA
Source organism: Bacteroidales bacterium (assembly GCA_004553485.1). Taxonomy (GTDB): domain Bacteria; phylum Bacteroidota; class Bacteroidia; order Bacteroidales; family Muribaculaceae; genus CAG-873. The sequence goes on from SFLG01000002.1 coordinate 62,726, forward strand.
TGCCCGGCTCGGGCATCGCCGTGCCGATGATGGACGCCCGCGCCGACATGATGTTCGGCAACGGCACTTACAGCGGCACCCTCACCGCCACCACGGCAGAGGGCGACCTGCGCCTTGACGGCACCCTCGTCGGCCGCGGCCCCGAATACAATATAGACCTCATCACCAATGCCTTCCCCGTCCAGGCCTTTATGCCCGGCGCCGGCGTGGGCGAGGTGACGGCGCACATCGAGGGCGAGGGGTACGGCCTCGACCTGTTCTCAAAGGCCACCCGGGCCAACGTCAGCGCCGACATAACCTCGCTGCGCTACCAGGGCGTCACCTACCGCGACATCTCCGGCAAGGTGATGCTTGAGGACGGACACGGCGACATCACCCTTGACTCGCGCAACGTCGGCCTCAACTTCGCCCTCGACGCCACGGCCACGGTGGACGGCGACAAGTTCGAAATCGACGGCACCTTCAACAGCCGCCGCATCGACCTGTACGACCTCAAAATGTCCACCACGCCGGCAGCGGTGATGTTCGGCGCCGACCTCGACGCCAGCTTCAACAAGAGCCTCACCGACATCGCCGCCACGCTGCGGCTTGACACGCTGAAATATTCGTACGCCACGGGCGAGATGCACGTCAGCGACATCGTCGCCCGCCTCAACAGCGTCGATTCGGTCACCAACGCCTCGATACGCAACCGCGACATGTTCGCCTTCTTCTCGACGCCGATGCTGCTGATGCCCTTTGTCGACAGCCTGGCGCGCGTGACACCCGTGATGGACCGCCTCAACGCCGAGCACAAAATCAGCGTCACCGAGCTGCAGGCTGCCCTGCCGCCCTTCAACCTCGCCATCAGCGGCGGCAACAACAATATGGTAGGCCGCATCCTTGCCGGCTCGGAGATGAGTCTGAGCAACTTCTCGGTCAACGCCTCCAACGACAGCCTCATCAACTTCGACGCCCGCGTCCTGGGCTTCAACAGCCCGACGATACGCCTCGACACGCTGACACTCGACATGCGCCAGCACGGGCGCCGTCTCGACATACAGGGCCGTCTCGACAACCGCCCCGGCACCTTCGACAGCTGGGCACACGCCCGCCTCGACGGCTTTTTCGACACCGACCGCCTGGGCCTCAACCTGGAGCAGCAGAACATCCAGGGCAAGACCGGCTTCGACATCGGCGCGGGCATATCCCTCTCCGGCGACTCGACGGCAACGCTCACCCTCGACAAGCTCGACCCCATAATCGGCTACTCGCCCTGGACGGTCAACGAGGGCAACTACGTCACCTACAACTTCAAGAAACGTCACATCGACGCTGACCTGCACATGGCCGGCGCCGGCTCGAAGGTGGCCATCTACTCGGAGGCGGCACACAGCCACGACCCGGGCATGCACACCGCCGACGAGGACCTGGTGGTGCAGATTTCGGACCTGCGTCTGCAGGACTGGATCACCATCAACCCCTTTGCCCCGGCCATCCGCGGCAACCTCGGTACCGACCTGCGCGTCAACCTGCAGGACGGGTCGATAAGCGGCGAGGGCGACATCACGCTGGGCAACCTCTATTACGGCAAGGAGCGCGTGGGCGACCTCAAGGCCGAACTGGACGTGCAGACGGGCCGCTCGGGACGCGTCTCGGCCGACATGGCACTGTGGGTCAACGGCACCAAGTCGATGACGCTGAAGGGCGACCTCAACGACAGCACACGCACCTCGCCTTTCAACCTCGACCTGAACATGATACACTTCCCGCTGTCGACGGCAAACGCCTTCCTGCCGGGAGTGGCGAAGCTGAAGGGCGACATCGACGGCAGTATGACCGTCGAGGGCGACATGGCCAAGCCCATACTGAACGGCTGGCTCGCCTTCGACTCGGCGGCGGTGACTGTCGACATGCTGGGCTCGACACTCGAGCTGCCCGGCGAGCACATTCCGGTCGAAAACAACATCGTGCGCCTCAACAACCTAAAAATCAAGGCCTGCAACGACAACCCGCTCACGGTGGCGGGCACGGTGGACCTGTCCGAGTTGTCGTCGCCCGGCATCGACCTGTCGTTCAATGCCTCCAACATGCAGCTGGTGAACACCGTCAAGGCCCCGCGCGGCGCCGACGTCTTCGGCAAGCTTTTCCTGGGCCTCAACGCCACGGCCCGCGGCAACCTCGACTTCCTGACTGTCAAGGCAAAGGCCGACATCCTCCCCGGCACCAACGTCACATATATCATGCCCGAGGCGGCAAGCACGCTGCAGAACCAGTCGAAGGGCAGTATGGTGAAATTTGTCAACTTCGCCGACTCGGCCCAGATGGCACACGCCGACTCGCTGGAGAGGCCGTCGACGTTGATGCTCAACCTCGACGCCAAGCTCAACATCAGCAACTCGGTGGCCATCACCGCCGACCTGGGCAGCATGGGTCGCGTGCAGCTGCAGCCCGAAGGCGGCGTGCACTACACGATGTCGCCCGTGAACTCGGGACGCATGACGGGACGCATAAACATCAACGGTGGCTATGCCCGCGTGAGCCCGCCCGCCCTCGGCGAGAAGCTCTTCAACTTCAACCAGGGCAGTTATGTCACCTTCAGCGGCAATATGATGAACCCGCTGCTGAACATCCGGGCCACCGACCGCGTGCGCGCCAACGTGACATCGACGGGTCAGAACTCGCGCCTCATCTACTTTGACATCGGCCTGAGCGTCACCGGCTCCTTCAACGACATGAAGGTGGCCTTCGACCTCTCCACCGACGACGACGCCACCGTCGCCAACGAGCTGGCCACGATGTCGCCCCAGCAGCGCGAGTCGGCGGCGATGAACATGCTCGTCACCAACATCTACGCCTCGGGCGACACCAAGGCCGACGCCAGCATGGGCGGCAACGCGCTCTACTCCTTCCTGACCTCGCAGCTCAACAGCTGGGCCGCCAACAACATCCGCGCCGTCGACATCTCGTTCGGCATCAACCAGTACGACAATGTGCGCGGCGGTGCCTCGCAGCAGGCCACCAGCTACAGCTACCAGATATCGAAGTCGCTGTTCAACGACCGCTTCAAGATTGTCGTGGGCGGCAACTACACCACCGACGCCGACCCCAACCAGAACCTCGAGCAGAACCTCATCAGCGATGTCTCGCTCGAATATATGCTCAACGACACGGGCACGAAGGTGATACGTGTCTTCCGCCACACGGGCTTCGAGAGCATCCTCGAGGGCGAGATCACCGAGATGGGCGTGGGCTTCACCTACCGACGCAAGCTAAACTCGCTGCGTCCATACTTCGACTTCCTCTTCCCCAGTCGCCGCCGTGCCCGCAAGGCCATCGAGAAGGCCGAAGCCGAGGAGAAGGCCAAGGCAGAGGCTCAGGAGAAAGCCGGGGCCGAAGCACGGAAAGAGGCCGAACGGCAGGAGTTTAAAGTCAACCTTCCACCCGAAAACTCACCTTCAGACGATAATACCAAATGACAGCATCGACAAAACATAACCGGCGTCCGAGCCTGCCCGCACTGCTGGCGGCCGTCATCACGGCACTGACCCTTGTCGGATGCTCGACCACGCGGCGCATTCCCGAAGGCGAGCGGCTGTACACCGGCATCAAGAAAATCGAGTACAGCATTGGCGACTCGACGGGCCGCGTGCCCACGGCCATGCGCGACGACGTCTACGACGCCGCCTTTGTCCGCCCCAACAACTACTGGCCATTGCTGAGCTGGCGCTACCCCTTCCCGCTCGGGTTGTGGGTGTACAACAACTGGCCCAACCCCGAAAAGGGCCTGCGCCACTGGCTGTACGAAAAGCTGGTGGAGGAGCCGGTGCTGGTGAGCGACGTCCGCCCCGACGTGCGCACACGCATGATAGAGCAGATTCTCGACAACTACGGCTACTTCCGCGGCAACGTCACCTTCGAGATGGTGGAGGGCAAGAAGAACAAGCGCAAGGCGTCGGTGCTGTACAAGGTTAACACCGGTCCCGAGTTCCGCTTCAACAGTGTCGAGCTCATCCCCGACACTACATCGCTGATACACCTCATCGACTCGATTGCCTCGCGCCAGACCTACCTCAGGGCCGGCAGCCGCTACGACACCGACTCGCTGTCGGCGGCACGCGTCAACATCGCCAACGCCCTGCGCAACAAGGGATACTACTATTTCCGTCCCGAATATATCGAATATCTTGCCGACTCGGTCTCCAAACCCGGCTCCATCGCCCTGCGCATGACCCTGGGCAGCAACCTGCCCAAACCGCTCATCGAGCCTTACCGCACGGGACGTGTCACCGTCACCGTCAACCGCCACAACGGCAAGGCGTACTGGGTTGACACGCTCGACCTGCCGCAGGCCACGCTGGTAAAGCAGATGCCGCAGAGGCTGCGCACGTCGGTAATCAGGGACAACGTCACCTTCCGCCCCGGACGCGTCTTCCGCGTCAGCGACATGGACCGCACGCAGGCCTACCTGTCGCGGCTGGGCATCTTCAGCTCGGTAACCATCGAGGCCGGTCACGACACCACCGACCTTAAGTCGCGCCTCCTCGACGTCAACATCACCTGCATCGCCGACAAGCCCCTCGAGGCCTCGGTAGAGGTCAACGCCACCTCCAAGTCCAACAGCTACATCGGCCCGGGCCTTATCCTCGGCCTCACCAACCGCAACATCTTTGGCGGCGGCGAGCAGCTGTCGGTGCGCCTCAACGGGTCGTACGAGTGGCAGACGGGCCACGGCAACCGCGGAGGCATATTCAACTCGTACGAGTTCGGCATCACCGGCTCGCTGGCCTTCCCGCGCCTGCTGGCGCCGCGATTTGTCAACCGCACACGCCGCAACATCAACTGGACGCGCTTCACCCTCAACGCCGACGTGCTCAACCGACCGCACTTCTTCAAGCTGGCGCAGTTCAACCTGGCAATGTCATACGACTGGCAGACCAACCGCTACTCGTCGATGTCGTTCACACCCCTGAAGCTCACCTACACCAAGCTGATGAAGACGACGGCAGAGTTCGACTCAATCATGAACGCCAACCCCGCCGTTGCGCTGAGCTTCCGCAGCCAGTACATCCCGCAGATGATGTACACCTACAACTTCAACAAGGCCTACGGCTCCAACAACATCCTCAGCCTCACCGTGGGCGCCCAAGAGGCCGGCAACCTCTTCTGGGCCGTATACGAGGCCTGCGGCGCACGGGGCGAGAAAAATCTCTTCGGCACACCCTTCTCGCAGTTCATCAAGGGCACGGCACAGATAGTCTACAGCCGCCGCCTGGGCAAGAGCGATATGTGGCTCGTCAGCCGCGCCGCCGTCGGTGCCGTACATCCCTATGGCAACTCCACGCAGGTGCCCTACGCCGAGCAGTTCTACTGCGGCGGCGCCAACTCGGTGCGCGCCTTCACCGTGCGCTCGATAGGCCCCGGCAGCTACCGCGCCCCCGGCAACAACTCGGTCGACTACTTCGACCAGACCGGCACCTTCAAGTTCGAGGCCAACGTCGAGCTGCGCTTCCCCATCTACAGCATCGTCCACGGCGCCGTCTTCCTCGACTCGGGCAACGTATGGCTGCTCAAGACCGACCCCGCCCGTCCCGGCGGCACACTGCGCGCCGGCACCTTCCTCAAAGACCTCGCCTTAGGCACCGGCGTAGGCCTCCGCTTCGACATCAGCATGCTCGTCCTCCGCTGCGACCTCGGCATCGGCCTCCACGCCCCCTACGACACCGGCAAAAAAGGCTACTACAACCTCCCCGACTTCTGGAAATCCATGGCCTTCCACCTCGCCATCGGCTACCCCTTCTAACCCCACCCGGGCCACCCCTTTTATCGCCAATGACTCGAACGAAACCAAGTAGTATGTATCAGGATAGTGTGATACTTTTATAATGGAATCATAACTACTTTTTGATGTGTACTAGAGGTCACTAATGTCTATATCTTCATCGATTGCTTCTTGATTTAGAGATATTTTGCTAAGTACATATATGCTTAATTCGTATAATCCGTACATCGGGAAGGTTACTAAAATCAAGGTAAATATATCCGGAGGCGTGATTACTGCGGCAATTATCATTATGATAACAAATGCGTAAGCACGATATTTACGAAGCAGATCTGCGTCAATTAATCCCATTTTACCAAGAACATACGCAAATACTGGGAGCTGAAAAACAATACCCATTAAAAATGTAAGAGTAGTGAATGTCGAGATATATGAGTCAAGCGTAATTGTACTCCTTATCGACTCGTCAACTTGGTATGTAGCAAGAAATTGAAAGGATATTGGGAATAGAATGAAGTAACTCATCAGAAGACCAAGTACAAACAAGGCGTAAATGATAGCAGCTACAATGTAAGAATATTTTTTTTCGCTGTCATACAAGGCAGGCGAGATAAATCTGAATAATTCAAGAACAATGTATGGGGATGCCAGTAATACGGCCAAGACACATGACACGGTGATATGTGTCATGAATTGAGCCGAAAGTTCGGTGCTTATAAGCGGTATGTTGTATTCTTCAAAATGGAAGTTCCAGCCAATCGCTTGCAACCAATGTTCTATCAGTCTGAAAGTACAGAAATCAGAGTGCTGTGGTGCCAGTAAGAGTGTGAAAGTTTCCTTTTTGAAACAAAAGATTACAACAGCAAGAACAATGACAACCGCAATAATTCGGAAGAGCATCTTGCGTAATATTTCAAGATGTCCTCCGAATGTAAGTAAAGTGCCTTCATTCTGCTGATTACTCACTTTTGGATGCGTTTTCTTCGACTTGGTGGCTTCGTTTGGAGAATTCGGCATTGGCACGTCTTTGCACCTCTTCCTCAACGCGGCGATTCATTTCTTCTTCGGTTGGTTCATTCATGCCAGCCTTGAAGCTTTTTACACCTTTACCCATTCCTTTCATAAGCTCAGGGAGTTTCTTTCCTCCAAAGATGAGGAGAATAACTGCGCAGATAAGAATAATCTCAGTGGCGCCAATCATGCAAAGTATCATTCCTGTGTCACTAAATAGATTGTACAATCATTGAAATCGATCTCCCAGCTGCCGTTTTCAGAGCTTTCCCACTGGTATTTTTCGCCCATGCGGTTCCACCATTGTTGAAACTTTGTAGAGGTTTCGCCCATATCCTTTACTAAACGCTCGTATAGTTCAGCGTTGTCAGATGTTAGAATCTTAGCCAACTCATTCAAGCCATTTCTGCGCTCAAAAAGTGCTTGAATTTCATCACGTTCTTCGGGGAGAACATGACCTATTGTCTGTTTTGTCATATTTATTTGTTTATTATTTTTTCAAATGGATCAAGATAATCTAAAACAGGTATACTTACACCTTTTAAGAAAGGTCCATTTTCTCTCAGTTTACTCAACAATTTTAGTGACGCATTGCGTTCATAATGTGAGATTACACATTGGTTGTGACTTGGAGTGTTTACTTCATTTGTCCTTTTCTTGTTTATCCAAATACATCGATGACATTGGAATGCGTCACATTCACGGCATATTGGGGCTTTATCAAGTTCATACAAACGTTTATTCGGAATGGTTAAATCTAAGCCATTCAGTTCAATATCAGTATCGCTGTCATGATAAAATCCCGGGCATATATAGAACTTGCCATTTGGCCCAATTGTAATGGTTTCAGTACCTGCATTGCAATTGTTCATTTTGTCAAGAGTAAGGCGGTCTGTAAGAATATTTAGCTTAGGAAGCATCCGCCCCTTTTTTGTCTCTGAAACAATATAATCTACTGTCTCGTCTAAGAACTTTGAATATAGAGATATTTCTATATTTTGTGTCTGCGTCAATGAAGTTAGCACTACATTGACACGTCCTACATTGTAGATTAAATTTTTAAATAAATTAATATTGTGACTAAATTCACAGATTGTACCTCTAACAACTACTGTGTCGTGTTTTATTTGCTGGATTAACTCACCTGCATCTGAAATATTAATCACGCATATATCATCCTTGCCAGCTTGAATAAAGGGCTTGATATTAATGTGATCAATCGAATCAATTATTGGAAGATACTCATTTGGCAAATCGTATTCAGGATAGACAAATTGTATCATAAGATTCTCCTTCATACCGAATTTTATAGCCTCTTTCAAATTATCAACTGATATGAGACCACAGTCACTACCCTTTCGGTCATAATGACAGAAAGGTATAGAACTTTTATCTAATAGTATTATAAGATATTTTAACATAAGCCGCAATTAGTGTTTTTAGTACATATATCGGCCTCAAGTTCTATTTTCCGATATAGCTTGTTCCAATAGTAATTGTTCGCTCGAACTCTAGCTTTATGCATTCGACAAATGGCCATAGATCTTTGAAATATTGTTGACGTAGATGCGGCATCATAGTTTTCGCCTTGACACCATGCACATCCACTTGCAATCTCACAATCTAAGCACTCTTGACTTGATTGAGTTTTACGATCTAATGTAAGAAAGGGTCGTAATTTGTCCGAGTCAATTCCATCGGTAATATTTCCAATTATAATCGGTTTCTTATTTCTTAGGGAATATGCTGCAAAACGAGTGCATGGATAAAAATTACCCGCAGCATCTATCGCCAACATTCTTCCAGCGCCACACCAATTTTGATTATCCCTCTCAATATCCAAGGGCTTGCCAATTAATTCGGAAAAAAACGAGCAAGTAAAGTCCTGATAATACCCGTTATCGATAATGGCATCTGCCAAATCCATAAGCTGCTTTTCAAAAGCTTCATCATCACCATTATGCCATACATTCTCAAAGACCACATTTATATTTACCTCATGGATTCCTAAAGAAAATAAATGTAGCACGCTTTCGCATATATATGGGATATCCGCAGAGCTTATTGTCACTTTTGTTCCGGCTTCTGGAAATTGACTTAACCACAAAGGAATATTTCGGACAACATCAAGATAGCTGCCTTTTTCACCGTTACCCTTCCAAACTCGATTAAGATCGTGTTTTCTAGGAGTTCCATCTATAGTGATTCCGATGGAAAGATGGCTATGGTTCTTGGTGATAAAATTCTGAACCTTTGGAGAGTCATAATTAATTCCGTTCGTTGAAAACGAGAAACGATATGAGTTAAACCAGTGATGATCCAACCTGAACATTTCAGTCTTAAGATAATCGCAAATCTTGTCGATAAGTTCGATTTCAAGAAAAGGTTCTCCACCTATAAAATCCCATATTACAGATTCTTCTTTGAAAAAGTCTTCATGAGCCAGAATATAGTCAATCGCTGCCTTGGCAGTTGTCCATGACATTCGTTCTTTTTCATTTTTCCCAACAAGATAGCAGTACTTGCAGGCAAGTTGACAATCTTTTGTGACAATAAACGTAATAGTTTTTGCCACACCAGACTTCCATGCAGTTTTGGGCACAAACGGTTGAGACATAATGATTATCTAACTTTTTTATCACACTTGCCAGAGCAAGAGTTGCTACACCAATCTTCACATCCATTTTTACAGCCGCCGGAACAGCCTGCGGTACAAGATCCTTCGCATTGTCCGTAGCAACCTCCAGCACATCCGCCCATGCAACCACTGGAGCATGATCCCGTACAAGTTGAACTACAATTGTAGCTACCACATCCACTATTCATATTTGAACCTCCAGTACAGCTGCCAGAACAAGAGCCATAACAATTCCCCTTGCATGAACCATTACATGAAGAAGGGTCGCTAGGTTGATCTGGGATTTCCGGTTCATCTTTTTCGCATGAAGTTAAGAGATTCCCAAACGCAGCAAATGCGATAATAGGCAGCGTTGTTTGTGCCGCTTTCTTAAAGAAAGCTCTACGATTATATAGTTTATTCTTATCCATTGTTTAGACTGTATAGATTTTATTCACTTGGTACAGGACCTGCCATAGTATTTTTGCAACCACCGCGACAAGATGTGCAAACACGGTCACAGGCATTAATACAATTTCCGTAGCAAGATGAACTGCATGACCCTGTACATTTGCCTGAGCATTGCCCAGTACATTCATTAGAGCATCCACTGGAGCAGGAACTACATCCACTACTACCAGATGAAGACCCACCGGAGCTACCTCCCGAGCAAGACCCCGCACATGACCCGGAGCAGCTACCCTTGCACGAATTAGAACAGGACCATGAGTCATTTGGAGAATCAGGTTCATCTGTAACGCAGGAAGTCAGCATACCGCCCATTACACTAAATGCAAGAATCGGTATTGTAGTTTTTGCCGCTTTCTTAAAGAAAGAACGACGATTAATTAATTCTTCCTTATTCATGGGAATTTCTTACGATAGAAGATCAATAATTGCTTTCACAGAATCCACTGCGGGAAGATCAAAATCAATATAGTGATCATCAGCTACAATAACAATATGGTTCCCATATACGCCATAATCTGCCAAATTTAAGTTTTGCAGAGAATAAATTTCTTTGATAGAAAGCCTTCGCGCCTTTACTACAAGATCAGCGGGAATTTCTAACGGCAGACGAGTCGCTAAAAAATTTCTAATTTCAGGAGTAAGCCTTTTTTGTGGCATGGAATATATAAGCCGCGGTCATCCTCTCGTTGGCGTGATTGGTTTATAAAAGAAAAAGCGTAGGATTCTGTATCTGTTACCGTCCTACAACTGGAGGCTTCTCGCATTGCCCATCAATAGTCGGACGGCAACTGCAGAAGCCCACGCCAGTATATGCAATCAGTGCGTCCGGCTATATTCCTCCCGGAATATCGTGCCGAATGCAAGATAATTACATATCCACGGGCATCTACCGTTGCTCAACGCTTGACTATTGATTGAAATTTTGCGAGAATTTCCAGTTGTCAAGAATCAGCGCGGATAAACGCTTTTTATGTATTTTCACTACATCCCGCTCCGCTAACCCCAGACCGGGGGATTGGTTCAGATGAACCTACCCTACTGGCGTGGTTTGCTTGGCGGTCTGCGGTTGCAAATGTAGAAATAATTTTGAAATATATAAACTAAATGTGTAAAAAAACAATAGGTACATCCACACCTAAATAATTACCCAAATAATTATCAAAACAAGATGCCGCGTCAGCCATTGGGCCGAGTTCCGGCTATTCCGTGACGCATCCATGCGCGAAGCGCCTATGTATGCCGGTGGCGATTCCAAGGTAAGGGGGTGATTGGGGGTTGACCCTGAAAATACCTAAAGTCCTTGCTTTTACCGGCTGCACCGCTTTTTATTGCGGAAATAAGGGGGAAAGCGCCGGGGGGGGTAAGGTCTTTAGGGTCTTTAAGGACCTTAGGGCCTTTAAGGTCTTTATGGCCTTTTGGGCCGGGGGTGGTTAGAGGAGGGAGAGGGCGTAGGGGCGGCCGGCGTTGATGAGGTCGGGGTAGTGGGTGTCGCTGTTGACGAGCAGGGGGACGTGGGCGCGGTAGAGGCGGGCGACGACGGACTCGCGGGGGAAGAGGCGGCCGGTCTGGGCGAGGGACTTGGTGTTTATCTCGACGCATACGCCGCTGGCGATGACGTCGTCGACGAGGGCGTTGAGGGCGTCGAGGTACCGGCGGCGGCGTTCGATGCCGGGGAGGTAGTACGAGGCGTTGGCGCCGATTTTGTCGAGGTGGCCGAGGATGTCGAAGCCGCCGGCGCGCACCATGGCCGACGAGCGGCGGTAGAACTCTTCCACTACGTACTCGATGTCGTCGTCGAAATATTCGTGCATATACTGCACGAAGCGCTCGGGGCGGCCGTCGACGTCGATAAAGCGCGAGGGGTCGCTCTTGGCGGGCAGGAAGTGTACCGAGCCGATGCTGTAGTCGAGGTCGAGGCCGGCGAAGTACGGATGGGCGGGTCCCCAATCGGGCCCGAGGTAGTCGATTTCCATGCCGGCGTAAAACTGTACCGTGTCGTATTTTTTGCGTATGCGCTCAACTTCGGCGAGGTAGGCGGGGACGTCGTCGGCTTTCATGTTGCAGGGCGTGTCGAAGGGCACGGGCGAGTGGGGGGTGAAGCCGTAATGGAGGATGCCGGCGTCGGCGGCGGCGCGGGCAAACTGGTCCATTGTGCCGCGTCCGTCGCAGAATTGGGTGTGGGAGTGCAGGTTGTATCGTGAGGTGGAGAGTATGCTGTCGAGGTCGAATGTCTTTTTCATGGAAAATGCGGGTAATGAACGGGGTAGGGGGGCGCGTGGCGGCGCTCAGCGGCCCTTTTCGGCCTTGATGATGTCGTTGGCGGCGGCCTTGACGCGTGTGCGCAGAGCGGGCAGCTGCTGCTCGAGCGAGCGTATCTGCCCGGCTACCGATTTGTCGCTGCCGTATTGCGCGCGCAGCTGGGCGAGGCGGCTCTCGGCGTCGGCGAGGGCCTTGGTCTGCTGTATGTAGCTGTCGGCAAGGGCCTTGGCCTGCGGCGAGCGCAGCTGCGACGGGTCGGTGCAGACGCGCCCGTCACCTAAGCTGAGGACGAAGCCGCTGCCCTTGGCGGGAGCGGCCGAATGGGCCTGTCGCGCGCGGGCGGCCTTGTCGAGGACGGCCCGGGCGTCGAAGCCCTCGGGCCAGGTGGCCTTGACGGAGGTGATGTAGGCCAGGTCGGAGATGTCGGGACGGTCGGCGCTGTAGTTGACACGGGCGTCGAAGGCGGGGATGAAGGTGAACACCGTAACATCGCCGTCGCCGGCGTTGCGGTCGGTGGCCCAGTAGCCCAGGCCGGCGTACTCGTCGACGACGAGCATCATGTCGTCGCCGGTGGAGTTGTAGGGCATGCCTATGTTGGTGGGTTCGAGGAAGTTGCCCGTCTCGTCACGGCGGGTCATGTAGATGTCCCATCCGCCCAGCGCGCCGTCGCTGTCGGCGTCCGAGGCGAAGTATAGCGTCGTGCCGTCGGCCATCAGGAAGGGCCATGCCGTCTGCACGTCGGGGTCGTCGAAGAGCTTGAGCTGTCGCGCCTTCTCGGGCACGCCGTTGTCGGGGATGTCGGCGGCCATTATGTGCAGCAGGCCGTCGTCGTCGCGTTGGGTGAAGAAGACCTCGCGGTCACCGGCGGGGGTGAACGACACCAGGCCTGTGTCGGCCCGCAGGGTGCCGGCGTCGGCGCTGAGGGCATAGCGTGTGAGCATGCTGTCGAGCGACACCGTGGCCGAGTCGACTATCACCAGCTGCTGCACGCGTCCCAGCATATTGCCTAAGGCCAGCTGGCGGTTGCGCAGCTGGCGCAGGCGCTCGGTGTCGGCGGCCGATGGCTTGCGTGAGCTGTCGAGGCGGTCGGCGATTTCGTCGATGGTCTCGGACAGTGCGTCGGTGTCGTACATCACCAGAGCCTGGTCGGCATTGTCGAACAGCGTCTCCAGCGACGGCTTGGCCTTTGACTTTGCGGCCTTGCGCCTCTGTGCCCCGGCGGGCAGGGCGAGGGCGGCCACCAGACATAGTATAATAATGTATTTGGCCCGTGCGACGGGTGCGGTTATGGCTGACGCGGTGCGTATGATGTTCATAAGCTGACGAAATATGGTGTTGGGTTAGGTCCCGGCGGCGTGTTGCGCCGCTGCCGGCAGGGCGTTAAGTTGCCGGGCAACAACAAAGGTACGCATTATGGCTAAAACCTTCAAAAATTGCGCCCCGGCCCAATTGTTAATTATTTAAAAATTTTTTGCCGCGTTTGCACCGGCAACGGGGGCGTGTCGATGGGTTATTTATTGAATGGTAGGAGGTTAAGATATATAATGCCGCCGCAGGCCAGCTTGGCAATGTTTAGGACGACGCAATATTGGAGCAACATTTTTGCAAAATAGCTTCGATAATTAGAGAAATTTATCGTTAATTTGCATTGTGGGTGTCTGCGACATCCGCTGTGATTAAGACAACTATTCAATTTATAACTTTACAAGCTATGAAACATAACTTTTATGCAGGCCCTTCAATCCTGAGCCAGTACACCATCAAGAACACCGCCGATGCCATAATCAACTTTGCTGACATGGGGTTGTCAATTCTTGAAATCTCGCACCGCAGCAAACAGTTCCAGGCCGTTATGGACGAAGCAGACGCCCTTGTCAAGGAGCTTCTCGAAATTCCCGCCGGATACAGCGTGCTGTGGCTTGGCGGCGGCGCGTCGATGCAGTTTGCCATGGCGCCCATGAACCTGCTGGCCAAAAAGGCCGCTTACCTCGACACCGGTGTGTGGGCAAGCAAGGCCATCAAGGAGGCCAAGCTGTTCGGCGAGGTAGATGTCGTGGCTTCGTCCAAGGACCGCAACTACTCATATATCCCCCGCGACTACGTCATCCCCCAGGATGCCGACTACTTCCACTACACCAGCAACAACACCATCTACGGCACCGAAATCCGCAAGGATCCCGACGCCGGCAAGGTGCGCCTGGTAGCCGACATGAGCTCGGACATCTTCAGCCGCAAGTTTGACGTCAGCAAGTACGACCTCATCTACGGCGGCGCCCAGAAGAACCTCGCCCCCGCCGGCGTGACGCTGGTGATTGTGCGCGACGACGCCCTTGGACATGTCGACCGCGTGCTGCCCACCATGCTTGACTACCGCACCCACGTCAAGAAGGGCTCGATGTTCAACACCCCGCCCGTGCTCCCCATCTACGCCGCTCTGCAGACCCTGCGCTACTACAAGCAGCTCGGCGGCATCGACGTCATCGAGAAGATGGACCTGGACAAGGCCGCCAAGCTGTACGAGGCCATCGACTCGAGCCGCATGTTCAAGGCCAATGTCCCCAACCACGAGGACCGCTCGATTATGAACGTCACCTTTGTTATGAAGCCCGAGTATGCCGAGCTGGAGAAGGACTTCCTCGACTACGCCGCCGCCCACGACATCGTCGGCATCAAGGGCCACCGCGACGCCGGCGGCTTCCGCGCCTCGCTCTACAACGCCCTGCCCATGTCGAGCGTCGAGGCCCTCGTCAAGGTTATGGACGACTTCCAGAAGGAGCATTGATTGCCACTCGCCACATTTTTTAGGACATCTGAAATTTTTCCAGCTATGAAAGTATTAGTAGCCACAGAGAAACCCTTTGCCGCCGTCGCCGTCGACGGTATCCGCAAGGAGATAGAGGACGCCGGATACACCCTGGAGCTCCTCGAGAAATACACCGACCGCAGCCAGCTGCTTGCCGCCGTCGCCGATGCCGACGCGCTGATTGTGCGCTCCGACAAGATCGACGCCGAGGTTATCGCCGCCGCCAAGAACCTCAAGATTGTTGTGCGTGCCGGCGCCGGATACGACAACATCGACCTGGAGGCCGCCACCGCCCGCGGCATCGTTGTGGAGAACACCCCCGGCCAGAACTCCAACGCCGTCGCCGAGCTTGTCTTCGGCATGGCTGTCATGGCCGTGCGCAATATGTACAACGGCACCTCGGGTACCGAGCTCAAGAGCAAGCGCCTGGGCATCCACGCCTTTGGCCAGGTGGGCCGCAATGTGGCCCGCATAGCCCGCGGCTTCGGGATGGAGGTCAGCGCCCTCGACCCCTATTGCCCCGACGAGGTGATGACCGAGGCCGGCGTGACGCCCATCCACGACATCAAGGACCTCTACCGCCTCAACGACGTGGTGTCGCTGCACATCCCCGCCACTGCCGAGACAAAAGGCTCGGTGGGATACGACCTCATCACCCTGCTGCCCAAGAAGGGCCTGCTCATCAACACCGCCCGCAAGGAGGTCATTGACGAGGCCGGCCTCAAAAAGGCCCTTGCCGACCGTCCTGACATCAAGTACGTCGCCGACATCAAGCCCGACAACGCCGACGAGCTGCATGCCGAGTTTGCCGACCGCGTCTTCTTCACCCCCAAGAAGATGGGTGCCCAGACCGCCGAGGCCAACATCAACGCCGGCATCGCCGCCGCCCGCCAGACCGTCGCCTACCTCCGCGACGGCATCGACAAATTCCGCGTCAACAAATAACGCACCGTCACCCCGGACGTCATTACGTCATATACGTCATATACGTCATATACGTCATATACGTCATATACGTCATATCCGTCATATACGTCTTACCCAAGACGTCCCCACAACCCTACACCCCTCCGGCATGCCGCCCACGGCCCGGAGGGGTTTTTGGTTCCTGCCGGCAGGGGTGCCCGATATGGTTAGAAGTATTGGTCCTTCAAGGCCGGCAAGCGGTTCTCCAGAAACATAACATAGTAGACGGGCAGGTAGTGGATGTTACCCTCTACCCTTACTTCGCGATTGTTGGAGAGGACGATAGACGAGACAATATGGTAATCGGGGACGGATGTAAGTTTGTCCAATGCGCTGTGGACAGTGTAGTCTTTGCCTGACTTTACCTCGATGGGCAGGATGCTCATTGTACTGCTGTCGTCAACGAGGAAGTCAACCTCGCCCTTTTGTTTGTTGTCGTAGTAGAAGACTTTGTTGAAATGGGCTTTAAGCTCTTGCGCGACAACGCTCTCGTATACTGCCCCGAGATTAACACTTGGTATATCGCCAAGAATGGGCTGGATATTGTACTGGTACAACTGCGAACTAAGTATGCCGACATCGTTCATATACAGTTTAAGTAGATTCTTCATCTGCGATTCGGCCAACGGATATTTGGGATTGCTGATGGCGTACGACGCGATTGCTATGCCCGAATTGATGAGATATTCAAACTCCTCGGTGTAATTGCTGAAACGATCACCTTTTATATCCCTTATGTCCTTTACCACGATACGTTTCTTTTTATTCTCCATCTGTGATGGAATCATATCATATATGCGGCGGATGTACAGCTTCTTTGTTGCCTCATCCTCATAGCGGGAGGCATCAATGCCATACAGGACCTTGATTGACTCCTGCACCTCTCTGACTTTTACGATATTGTGGGAGGCCAGATACTCGTTCACGGCATCGGGCATGCCGCCGACAAGCAGATACCTCTTGAAGAGATCGAGAACCTTGTCGTGGACCTCCGGAGACAGAGACTGTCCCTGCTCGAACGACGTACGCATAAATGCGATAGCATCCTGTCCGAACCCGTTGGCGATAAGGAACTCTTCAAAATCGAGCTGGTACATGTTCTTCAGAATAATGCTGCCGACGGGTACCGAGGTTGTGCTCTTCAGTGCAATACCTAAAAGGCTGCCGCTGCTGATAAACCTGTAGCGGTGTTCTTCTTTCAGAAATTTGAGCAACGTCAAAAACTGAGGATAGTACTGGATCTCATCAATGAAAACCAATGTATCGTCATAACTCCCCAACCGCTCGCCGGCAACCATACTCAGTCTGAGATAAAATTCTTCGGTGGTGTGCACATTCTTGAAAATCCCGGGGCCTTCGTCATCCTCCACGAAGTTTATCTCAACAAAATTCTTGTACAGGTTTGTTCCCACATCCCTGATGATGTAGGATTTTCCAATCTGCCTTGCGCCTTCGATAAGAAGAATTTTATTTTCGTCCGATCTGAGGAGCTCTTCGATATATGCTCTTATTTTCCTGAATAACATAGCCATTAACACTTTTCTATGAAATTTGAATATGCAAATATACACTTTTCCAAAGAAATTGAGGGTATAAGACTACACTTTTCCAATAAAAATGGGGTGTCAAAACTACACTTTTCCATGAAAATTGAGGGGCAAAAACTACACTTTTCCAAAAATACGGGGTGGATTTGTGGAATACGAGGTTGGGGGGATTAATGTTTGTTAAGGTGATTGTGGGGGGGATTTAAAACTTTTTGACAAGAGTCTTGTTTTAAAATTAAACAGCTGCGTAAAATTGATTTATGGCAGTGTAGAAACCAAATATGAAAGCAAGTATAGAAGCACGTATATAAGCTAATATATAGGCAATTATATAAGCATGTTCAACAAATAGTCCGATACTCCTGATAAGAAACATAAAACATCAAATACATTTGCAGCACTCCGCAAACGCTGTAAAAGATGCGGGTGACGGCCGCCGGGCCGCGCTCGAAAACAATACAAAAAACACATAAAACATAAGTCTTACCTAATATTCACACACGATGAAAAAATCTCTACTGTTTCTCGGCACATGCGCATGCATGCTTTTCGCCGCCAACAGCGCGTCCGCACAGGACGAGGTTGTTGTAGAGGAAGTATCGGTTGTCGATGTCGTCGACGTTCCCTGCCATACTTACTATTACTCTGACCGTCACAGCAACTGGTTTATCCAGCTTGGTGCGGGTATCGATGTCTTTATGGGCGAGCACTACTATAACAAGGGTAGTGACACGCATCCCATCACCGCTTCGTACAACTTTGCCTTTGGCAAGTGGATGTCGCCCTATCTGGGCTGGCGTCTGAGCTTCCAGGGCGGTGCCATCCACTTCAAGAATGGCAACTTCAACAAGTACAACTACGTCAGCGGCAACTTCGACCTTATGTGGGACATGTTCAACTCGTTCAAGGTCAATCCCAAACGTGTATTCTCCGTTATCCCCTTCGTCGGTCTCGGTGGCACCTTTGCCTGGGACTACAAAGGCGAGAACTACAACGTGGAGTATGACGGCGGCGGCCTGCGCAAAAACCAGTGGATGCTCCCCGTCAGCGCCGGTCTGATGCTGCGCTTCCGTTGCAGCGATGTCGTCGACATCTTTGCCGAAGGCCGTGCCCAGTTCTACGGCGACAGCTTCAACCACACCGTTGTCGGTGACTGCGTCGACGTCAACTTCACCTGCATGGGCGGTCTTGTCTTCAACATCGGTGGCTCGGGCTTCAAGAGCTACAACCCCTGCGACTATGTAGGCTATATCAACAGCCTCAACAACCAGGTCAACGACCTGCGCGGCGAGCTTGCCACCACCGCTGCCGCTCTTGCCGTCGCCGAGGCACAGCTTCCCTGCCCCGAGGTCGCTCCTCAGCAGCCCGCTACTGCCGCCGCTCCCCTGCTGGCCACCGTACGCTTCAAGATCAACAGCGCCGTCATCCAGCCCTACGAGGAGGTCAACGTCTACAACGTGGCCCGGTGGATGAAGTCTAACCCCGACCAGAACGTCACCATCAGCGGCTACGCCGACAAGGACACCGGCACCTCCGAGTACAACATGGACCTGTCCAAGCGCCGCGCCGAGGCCGTCCGCGACCAGCTCGTCAACAAGTACGGCATCTGCCCCGACCGTCTGTCCATCCAGGCCGAAGGCTCGAACGTCCAGCCCTACGACGTCAACAACTGGAACCGCATCGTCATCTTCACCGACTGACCCCTTCGTCACGACAGAAAATTCATCGTCATCAGACTGATAACATCCCCAACATATATCCTTACCTAAAAATGGAGGGCCCCGGCCCTCCATTTTTTTGCATGGTCGATAGCTATTCCGCGCGAAAGGGTAAAGTGACGGCCGCCCGGCGAGGTGTCGCGGGGCGGCCGTTGGATGTTGGGGTGAGGGTGTCACGACATCCTCAGGGGTAGCTCAGGCCCGGAGGGGCTTGAGCGGTGTGGGGTTAGGCTTTGCCGTTGGAGCCGAGGACGTTGACGATTTTGTGCTTGTAGAGCTTCTCCATGTTGTCGCGGGCGGGGCCGAGGTACTTGCGGGGGTCGAACTCCGAGGGCTTCTCGGCGAAGACGCGACGTACGGCGGCGGTCATGGCCAGACGGCTGTCCGAGTCGATGTTGATCTTGCAGACGGCGCTCTTGGCGGCCTTGCGCAGCTGCTCCTCGGGGATGCCGATGGCGTCGGGGAGCTTGCCGCCGAACATGTTGATGGTGTCAACTTCTTCCTGGGGAACGCTTGACGAGCCGTGGAGGACGATGGGGAAGCCGGGCAGTTTCTCCATGACGGCGTCGAGGACGTCGAAGGCCAGGGGTGGGGGAACGAGCTTGCCGTCCTCGTTGCGGGTGCACTGGGCGGGGGTGAACTTGTATGCGCCGTGGCTGGTGCCGATGGAGATGGCCAGGCTGTCGCAGCCGGTGCGGGTGGCAAAGTCAATGACCTCGTTGGGGTCGGTGTAGGTGTGGTGGTCGCTCGAGACTTCGTCCTCTACGCCGGCCAGCACGCCCAGCTCGCCCTCGACGGTGACGTCGTACTGGTGAGCGTAGTCGGCAACCTTCTTGGTGAGGGCGACGTTCTCTTCGTAGGGGAGGTGGCTACCGTCAATCATTACCGACGAGAAACCGGACTCGATGCAGCTCTTGCACAGCTCGAAGCTGTCGCCGTGGTCGAGGTGCAGAACAATCTGGGGGTTCTCCCAGCCAAGCTCCTTGGCATATGCTACAGCGCCCTGGGCCATGTAGCGCAGCAGGGTGGCGTTGGCGTAGTTGCGGGCACCTTTTGAAACCTGGAGGATAACGGGCGACTTCTCTTCGGCAGCAGCTTTGATGATAGCCTGCAGCTGCTCCATGTTGTTGAAGTTGAAGGCGGGGATAGCGTATCCGCCCTTGATGGCCTTAGCGAACATCTCGCGAGTGTTGACAAGACCTAAATCTTTGTAATTTACCATTGTATGAAGTATTAATTGTGTTTTACGTACAATCAGTGTGAGCAGTGCGGGCACAGCTCACCCTATCAACTGCAAAATTACAAAAAATAATTCAGTACCTCAACTTAATTACAGATTAATTACGGCCCAATTACAGATTATTAAGATAAGATGAGTAAAGCAATGCGGCAGAATTGGCGCGGAACGTGATGCTTTGTTAAAATTGGGTGTTGGTGGGGTGGGGTAGGTGGGGTGGGTGGTATTAGAGGTATCGCAGCTATATTAGCTAATTTAGCTATCATAGCTATATTGGCTATTTTAGGGGTGGTCGGGGCCGTCGCCGCGATTTCGGTCAGGCGGCGTTACCACTCGTAGTCGTCCTTTTCGTGGCCGTAGTCCCAGGCCGAGTCGGACGGGTCGTCGAGGCCCCAGTCAGGACCGGAGGAGTCCCAGTCCGAACTGTCGTCGAGGTCCCAGTCCGAGGAGAGATCGAGGTCAGAGGACGCGGCATTGTCGGCGTCATCGTCAGTGTCGTCGTTGTCGTCAGTGTCGTCGCTGGCGAAGTCGTCGTTATTGCCGAAGTCGTCGTCGCCGCCGTTGTCGTAGAGCGAGGCGTCGAATTTCAGCTCCTTCAGGCTGTCGCTGATATCGTCGATGGTGTTGAGCAGGTCTAACGGGTCGCCGTCAGGGTCACCGTGGCGCAGGTAGTTGCGCAGCTCGCCTATCCGCGCCGCCACAAACTGGTAGCCGCTGTCAAAGTCGTCGGGATACAGCTCGGAGATAAAGGATGTGGCGTTCTCCACCGAGTCCACCTCGGCGGCCACGTCCTCCAGCTTCTCAAAGTAGGCGTCGCTGGCCTTTTGCCAGTCGCTGCGGGAGTCGAACCACGGCAGCCCGCGCCTCCCCCTAATTCTCGATTCAAAATACATAGTCACATATCTATAATAAGAGATTTAACTATCACACGCATCTGCAAATTTAACAAAATATTTTGAATAGATGGGATTTTGGAGGGGATGGAGGGTTTTTTAGGGGGGGTAGGGGACAGAGTGGGTGTTATGGGTGAAATTGAGGGATTTTAGGGGACACGGAATTTTTTTTCAAATTCGCTGGCGCTCTTTGTGGACACTGAACTGACGGAATTTCACGGAACAGATTTTTTTTGGGGGGGCAAGGAGGGAATGGAACATTGTACCGGCATCCATAGGCGCTGCACGCATGGATGCGTCACGGAAGGGACGGAACGCGGGTCAATGGTTGACGCGGCACCATGCCAACGGGAGTATGGCGACCGCAAGATGCGGTCCCTCCATGGGGTAATTGAGGGGGTGTTATTGGTGGAATTGAGGGATTTTAGGGGACACGGAATTTTTTTCAAATTCGCTGGCGCTCTTTGTTTTTCGGAGTTATGGAAAATTGACGCATAACAGAGAATTTTTTAAAGTTGCAACAAACTAAAGCATCAATGCTATCCGTTATGAATATGAAAAAGTCTTTCACTTTGCTCGCAGCCGCACTCGCCTTCAGTTTCGAAAACCGGCGTCTACATACGTCGCCGGGGTAACACAGTAGATAAAATAGTTATCAAGTAACTGACAGAAGATGCTGAAACACATATCTTTGCAAAGAATTGCACTTGCGGCCTTAATGGCCGTAAGCGTGTCTTTGTCTTCGGTGGCCGAGAACCGCGCCGCCCGTATTATCAAGGAGATATACAACCCTAAGTCTGATACGGTACTGGTTGCCGCGCACCGCGGCGACTGGCGCAACTACCCCGAGAACTCGCTGGCCGGAATGGAGTCGGCGATAAAGATGGGCGTCGACATTGTCGAGCTGGATATAGCGATGACAAAGGACAGCGTGCTCGTCGTCTGCCACGACCGCACCATCGACCGCACCACCACGGGCAAGGGACGTATCAAGGACATCACCATCGACTCGATCAAGAATGTCTATCTCAAGACCGGGCACAACATCGCCACCAAGCACCGCATGCCCACTCTGCGCGAGGCACTGCTGCTGTGCAAGGACCGCATTGTTGTCAACATCGACAAGGGCTATCAGTACTACGATAAGATAATCGGCCTCACCGAGGAGCTCGGCGTCACCGACCAGATGCTGATCAAGGGCAACCAGCCCCTCGCCACGGTCAAGGAGAAATTCGGCAGCTATCCCCACAACATGCTTTATATGCCGGTGCTGCGTTTCGACAAGGAAAGGGGAGTCAAGCTGCTTAACGAGTACCGGAGCGCCGGTGAGGTGCCCATCGCCTTCGAGGTTGTCTGGAGCGAATTTACGCCGGAGGTCAAGGACGCGATGAAAGGCATCATCGACAGCGGCGCAAAGCTGTGGGTGAACTCGTTGTGGCCCTCGTTCAACGCCGGTCTGTGCGATGACGAGGCCTTTGAGCAGGGCGCCGACAAAATCTACGGCGAGCTGACAGGCAGGACTCCCTTTTTGCTTGACCAATTCCTAATTATGAACAACATGAAAAGTAGTACCTTTCTGCGAAGCAGCATCATCATGGTTTTTCTGTCGGTGGTGGCATCGCTGTCGGCCAAGGAGCCGCTGAAGTATGTCGATGCCGGCAACCTGCAGATTGTCAACCGTGCACAGCCCGACAGCCCGGGCTTTCACCGTCTCGACACGGGCAAATATCCGACCCTTTCGGCGCGGGCCGGGGTGTATTATGATTTTTCGACCGGTCTGGCCTTGCGCTTCAACACCGACAGCCGCAACATCGCGGCACGGTGGACGACGACCGATACGCTGAGCCGTGTAAACACCCAGCCCATCGCCCAAAAGGGTCTCGACCTGTACATCCGGCGCGATGGCCGGTGGGTCCATGCCGGTGTGGGAGCACCAAAATATCAGGGCAAGAAGCACTCGTCAAACATCGTCATGTCAATGGAGCCGGGTGTCAAGGAGTGTCTGCTTTATCTGCCTGTTTTTTCGAGGCTTGACACGCTCTCCATCGGCATCGACAGCGCGGCCTACATCACGTCGGACGGCGTAGAGGCTCCCGGGCCCAAGGTGGTGGCGATGGGCTCGAGCATCACCCACGGCGTGGGCGTGTCGCGCAGCGGCATGGCATGGCCGGCCCTGTTGGGACGCCGCCTGGGGCTGGACATTCCCAATCTCGGGACAAGCGGCATCAGCAAGCTCGAGCAGTTCTATGCCCGGATTATCGCCGATACCGAGGCCGAGGCCTTTGTGTTTGATGTCTTTTCAAATCCCGACGCCAAACAAATCGAAAGCCGACTTGCCGACTTTGTCGCGACAATCAGAAAGGCGCACCCCACCACACCCCTGATTTTCCTGCAGACGGAGGTGAGGGAGACAACAAATTTCGACACGAAAAAACGAGCCTTCGAGCAGGCCAAACGTGACATGGCCGCCCGCGAGATGGCACGGCTCATGCAAACCGACAAGAACCTGTACTTTATCGATCCCGGCCTGGAAATCGGCAGCGACCACGAGGCAACTGTCGACGGCGTGCACCCCTCCGATATGGGCACTGTCCGCATCGTCGACCACCTTGTCCCCGTCCTCACCGACCTACTCCGTCTCTAAGTTAGCTAAAATAGCTAAGATGGCTGTATTAGCTACTATATCTACAAAACACACCGCCTGACGCCTCACAACGCAGAGCCTGAACGAAAACGCATTACTCGAAAGTATGAAACATGGCGACCCTACCGCTCCGGGGCAGCTGTAATCCGCTACGCGCCGTCGGTCAGCGAGTTTGAGTTTCGTTTTGTACGCGTCAGGGAGGAGGCTGACGACATTGCCCACAATGTCTTCTGCGCCCTTTGGGAGCATCGCGACCAGATAGGGGACATAAGGTCGCTCAAAGCTTATATCTGTTCAGGATGATCCGCAACGCCATCTCCAATTTTTTTTCGTAACCGCCAGGTTGTCAACGAGTGGCAGTCGGATGTCATCTCGACCTCCGACAACGCTTCGTCCGGTGAGGGAGATTCATCGCGGGCCCGGTCAGGGGACGAGGACTTTGGTGGCGGTGGAGCCTTGGAGGCGGATATAGAGGCCGGAGGCGGGGGTGTTGACGCGGACGCCCTGCAGGTTGTAATAGACGGCCGGGGCGTCGGCGGCGGGAGTGTTGGCGATGACGTCTGTGGCGGCGGTGGTGCCGTCTTTTTTGATGTACATGGTCAGGGGCGCTGCGGGGAGATTTCTGATAACGCAACTGCCGGCATTCACGCGGGTTAGCTCATTGTCTGCCAAAGCGTTGGGAGCGGCGCCACCCACGACGTCGTACCTATAGTCGATGTGGTATCCATAGGGAGCACTCACCCATACCGCATGCTTTTCCTTATCGTACGTCACCTCCGGCGTCGTGGCTACCGCTCCCTTCAGCGCCTCCCCCTCATAGTAGACCGTCATCTTGTTGAGATAGACCGCCTTTGTAAGAGGCAGACTAACCCACTTTGTCCCCTCAGGGAGCGCAAGCGTCTGTGTGGCTGCATCGTAAGTGCCCGTCGAAAATTTCACCTTGCTTAATCTTGTCGCATACGTGTCTCCCGATGTCTCAAATGCTATCGCGCTGAGTGCTAACCCTTTCGAGACGGCGATGGTGACCGTAGTCTGGGTGTACATACGGTAAGTCCATGCGTCGCTTGTGAAATATAACCGGTTATTGCTTCCCTCTGTATCCTCGCTGACGAAGAGCGAAACCGGTCCGGCCGTGAAGATAACCCTCTTGGTATCAATGCACACTCCGTCGTAACTTCCGTCCTGCACCGCGTCCTCCTTCGAGAACGCCGGAGTAAGGGTCGATGGGTCGGCAAAATTAAAGATCACCTCCTCAGCCAATGCAAACACACTTGCGCACAGCAATATAGCCAAAGAGAGCAAAAACCTTTTCATGTGTATTATCAAAGGTTAGCGATTGTTTCAGCAATCAGTTTATAATTATTACAGCGATCAGCTTGTAATTGTTTTTAGCAAAAAATACGGCAAATCCCGTAAAATTCGCCGTAAAGTTAGCAAAATTCTGGCATACTACACCCTCCTCCACACCATTTTTTTTGTCAATGACCGTGAATTCCAATGAATTCCCAATGAATTCCCACGTGGCTTTTCCATCTATATCTTCAAACACGGTAATGCCGTTGCCGCGCGTTTTCAGCACCATGTCCCTCAACTCCTGCAGCCGCTTGTTGCCCGTCAGCAACCCCGACTTTTTGTGCTATCGCCTTGTTTATCTGCTGACAAAGTGTTAACTTTGCCGTCAGAAACGTCTGAGTTTTGCGAGAGAGCCGTGTCACCTCGCAGGTCCGTAGGATTATCGTCAGTGTCTGTCGTCTTGTCGATTGACTCTGACGTTTCTTTTTTCTCAAACGCTGTAAGAAGCCATTTCTTTTTCTCCTTGTTCCATGTCAGACGTACAGCTGCCTTGTTAGTATCGCTTTCAAGATTGATGCGGATGCTTTCCTTGAGGATAAGCTCCACGCCCTCCTGTATATGCTCCAACAAGACCGATGTAAGATCCTTGTGCATATTGTGGGCACTTTCCCTTAGCTCCTGTTCCAGTTTTTCCGTCAGCACCTGAGGAATGTCATCATGATGAATCTTATGGAGCCCTACAATGAAAAATCCGGCTTGATTTGACCCCTCTCGCCATGTCATGTTGACCCTTCTTTCCTGTTTATGACTGACCCCTTAGATATAAAATTGAGGGGCTGCACCGTAAACCTTAATTATGAAGTGACCCCAAAAAGTTGGACGGGTTATTTACTGTCCGATTTGAGAAAG
>SFLG01000033.1 GCA_004553485.1 Bacteroidales bacterium
GCGGGCGACGGCGCCCTTCGGCCACCATCCGCGACACCTCGGCCGCTATCTCTTTCTTTATCTCGGCCGCTGTGGCCTTGCCGTCGATTAGCTGCATATCTTCGTTGTCGGTTAAAAGGTTCGTTGGTGATTTAATCAATAAAAATGCCGGATAAGGTACCCGGCATTTATGTGGTTGCGCTTCAGCGGCGGGGCATTCCGCCGGGCATCTTCATACCGGCCATCCGGCGCTGCATCTCCTTCAGCTTGGACGGGCTGGCTGCCATGTGCATCATCTTGCGCATGTCGGCGAACTGCTTGAGCAGGCGGTTCACCTCGGACAGGGTCGTGCCCGAGCCGGCGGCGATGCGCTTGCGGCGGCTGGCGTTGATCTCGTCGGGGTTCTTGCGCTCGTACGGAGTCATCGAGCCGATGATGGCCTCGATGCTCTTGAAGGCGTTGTCGTCGATGTCAATGTCCTTGATGGCCTTGCCTACGCCGGGAATCATGGATGCCAGGTCCTTCAGATTACCCATCTTCTTAATCTGGTTAATCTGCTTGATGAAGTCGTCGAAGTCGAACTTGTTGCGGCGCATCTTTTCCTCGAGGCGCTTTGCCTCGGCCTCGTCGTACTGTTGCTGGGCGCGTTCGACAAGCGAGACGATGTCGCCCATGCCGAGGATACGGTCGGCCATACGGTCGGGGTGGAAGACGTCGATGGCGTCGACACCCTCGCCCGTGCCCACAAACTTGATGGGCTTGGTGACGACGGTGCGTATCGACAGGGCAGCACCGCCGCGGGTGTCGCCGTCGAGCTTGGTGAGGACGACGCCGTCAAAGTCGAGGCGGTCGTTGAAGGCCTTGGCCGTGTTTACGGCGTCCTGGCCGGTCATCGAGTCGACGACAAACAGAATCTCGCCGGGGTTGACGGCCTTTTTGATGTTCTCGATCTCGGTCATCATCTCCTCGTCGACGGCCAGACGGCCGGCGGTATCGATTATCACCAGGTCGTTGCTGTTGCGGCGGGCATAGTCGATGGCGTGGCGGGCAATCTCGACGGGGTTCTTGTTCCCCTCTTCGGTGTACACCTCGGCGCCAGTGCGCTCGCCCATCACCTTCAGCTGGTCAATGGCGGCGGGACGATATACGTCGCAGGCCACCAGCAGGGGGCGCATGGCCTTCTCGCTTTTCAGCTTCTTGGCAAGTTTGGCGGTGAAGGTGGTCTTACCCGAGCCCTGCAGGCCGCTCATCAGTATGATGGCAGGCTTGCCCTTGAGGTTAAGCGGGGCGGCCTCGCCTCCCATCAGCGTTGCCATCTCGTCGTGCACAATCTTCACCATCAGCTCCTTGGGCTTGATGGCGTTGAGCACGTTCTGGCCCAGGGCCTTCTGCTTTACGGTGTCGACAAAGTTTTTGGCGACTTTATAGTTTACGTCGGCCTCCACGAGTGCTCGGCGCACGTCCTTGAGGGTCTCGGCGACGTTGATTTCGGTAATTTTTCCTTCGCCTTTAAGAATCTTGAAACTGCGCTCAAGGCGGTCGGAGAGGTTCTGGAACATATATTTATATATAGATGTGTGGTACTTCTAAAAAAACGGCATCACACCAGCTTGTTGGTGGCGGTGTCGGGGAAAATCACGGAGGGGCGGAAGGTGCGGGCCTCCTCGAAGGGCATTGTGGCGTAGCTCATTATGATGACGATGTCGCCGGGCTGGACCTTGCGCGCCGCAGCGCCGTTGAGACAAATCACGCCCGAGCCGCGGGGGCCGGGGATGGTGTAGGTATCGAGGCGCTCGCCGTTGTTGTTGTCAACGATATATACGCGCTCGCCGGGCAAAATGTTTGCTGCGTCGAGCAAGTCCTCGTCAATAGTTATCGAGCCGATGTAGTCGAGGCGTGCCTCGGTCACCGTCACGCGGTGAATTTTGCTCTTCAGAACTTCAATATTCATTGCAGTTAAGCTGACAATTGATGTATGTCGCGGGGTCAGTGGCTTATGCCACTGTTATCTCGTTCAGTAAGTTATGTTGTCGATAAGTCGTACATCGCCGGCGTAAACGGTGACGCAGCCCACGGCCTTGCCGCTTTCGGGCCACTGAGACAGCGGCTGCATCGTCAGGGTGTCGGAGATGGTGTAATATTCGGTTTGCAGTCCGGGGACGGCATTGATCTGCTCCTCGACGTGCTTCTCGGTCTCGGCCACGGTGTGTGTGCGGGCGTATTCGAGGCTGTCGGCGAGGATGCGGTGGATGTTGGGAGCGGCGGCGCGCATCTCGGGGGTGAGACGGACGTTGCGGCTGCTGAGGGCCAGGCCGTCGGCCTCGCGCACTATCGGGCAGGCGACGATGTCGATGTCATCAAATCCGCTGACCTGTGCCATACGGCGTATGACGGCAATCTGCTGGAAATCCTTCTCGCCGAAGTAGGCACGTGTGGGCTGTGCCCACTCGAACAGGCGGCTTACAATCTGGGCCACACCGTTGAAATGGCCGGGGCGACGCGCTCCCTCCATTACTTCGGCAACGGGGCCGAGGTCGAAGACGCGCTCGTCCTTCTCGGGATAAACCTCTGACACCGAGGGGATGAAGGCGTAGTCTACGCCGGACTTCTTGAGCAGGGCGCAGTCAGCCTCCTCGGTGCGCGGGTAGGTGCGCAGGTCGTCGGGGTTGTTGAATTGAGTGGGATTGACAAAGACGCTGACAACCACCGCATCATTCTCCTTGCGGGCGCGGTCAATCAGCGATTTGTGCCCGGCATGAAGGGCACCCATTGTGGGCACAAGGCCGACGGTCTTGCCCTCCGCCTTTGCCTGTCGTGTAATATCCTGTAATTCAGCTACAGTACGTACAACTTTCATTGTAAGAATTTACGTTAATAATTCCATTTCCCGGCAGCGCCGGAAATAACGCACAAAATTATACATTTTTTTCAACACTGCAAAATTGGCGGCCGCCGATGGGCTGTCAGGCTTTGTGCGACCCGTCGGCATTGTCCGGCGCGGCAGCGTCGGCCGTGGTGGCGGGACGCACGCGACAGCGGTACATCATCGCCACGCAGACCACCGTGAGCAGGGCCGAGGCGGCGGTCATCAGCAGGTTGCCGCCGTCATCGCCGGCAATGGCAATCTCGCCGCTGCCCTGTCCGACATAGCGTGCGACGACATACAGCGTGTTGTTGAGCGCATGCATCAGCACGGGCACCCACAGCGACCGGCCCCACAGGGCGGCGTAGCCGAAGAGCGCGCCAAGCACCATGCGCGGCACAAACCCGTAGACCTGTCCATGCAAGGCGCTGAAAATTGCCGCCGTAAGCCACACGGCGACGTGTCCGTTCATTCCTCCCGTGGTGAAAAGGCGCTGCAGGCAGCCGCGGAAAAACAGCTCCTCGGCAAGCGGCGCCAACATTCCCACGAGCAGGATACCCATCACCAGCGAGCCGGCGTTGTGTCCGCCGAGCATCACCTCTATCATCTTCTGGGCCTGCATCTCGGACTGTCGCAGCTGTTCCTCGATGGCCGGCGGCAGCTGGATGGCGTTGTTCCAGGCTATCAGCGTCTCCATTGCCGGGACAGCCAGCACCAGCGCCAACAGGCCCCACATCAGCATCCTCCCGTCGGGACGACGGTCAAGCATCAGCAATGTGGCTGGCAGACGTGTGACCAGCATCGCCGTCACCAGGGCCGGCAGCATAAACAGCACAAGATCCTGTATGACAGCCAGGATACGTGTCGACGGCACGGTCATACCGAACACATTGATGACGACGCCGACAAGCACTGAGGAGATGACGAAACACAGGATGGTGACCAGCAGGAACAGGCCGAGCCGCTTGGGCAGACTTATGGTAAATCGCATATTGTATTTTTTGTTGTGGGAGTTATGGGAGACGTGGGAATAATGGGTAGGTTACGGATTAAGTCAATCGTTTGGCAAGTGCATATAATATTCGGCGACGAGGGCGCGGTAGTCATCGGTATAGCCGCCGGTGCGGTGGCGTATCGCAATCGCGGCACGTCGGGGAGGGCCGTCGATGCGACTCAGCTGCAGCAGCGTGCGCTCAGGGGCGCGTCCCTCCCTGGTGGCGATGTCGAGGCGGCGGCGCTCCTTAAGGTGCAACATCTCGCCCCGGTAGATGACTTCGTCGGCCATCGCCGTTGGGAAAATCAGCGCCACCGAGCCGGACGGGTCGAGTATCTCCGCCGCCACCTCCACTACGGACAAGGGTGACAGCACGCCGGCGTGTCTTGCCGAGGCGCGGGCCGCGTCGGGCGACTTCAGTGTCTCGGTAAAGAACGGCGGATTGCTGACGACGAGGCCGGGAGCCGTGGCAGGACGGAAAGCGAGGGCGTCGCAACATTCGGCCGCAAGTCTGTCGGCCCAGGGCGACCGAGCGAAGTTGTCGCGGCAGTCAAGGCACGCCTCGCCGTCTTTCTCGACAGCCGTCACCGTCAGCCCCGCAAAACGCTGAGCCAGCAGCAACGACACCACGCCGCTACCGGCTCCGAGGTCAACGGCATAACGGGTATCGTCCCCGGCCATCGCCCACGCGCCCAGCAGCACGCCGTCGGTGCCGACCTTCATCGCGCATCGGCGGTCATCAACGCTGAATTGCCTAAAATCGAATGACACGGCACAAAAGTACGAATTATTTTGTTACTATATATATAATCCGTACCTTTGCATAAACCCAATTTTACATAAAGCACAGCAAAACACGATGTTAGTAAATACAGCCCGTTTTGTCACCTCCTCGCCGTCAATCGACAAATGCCCGGCCGCGGCCATGCACGAGTATGCCTTCATCGGCCGCTCCAACGTGGGCAAGTCGTCGCTCATCAACATGCTCACCGGCAACCGACAGCTGGCGCAGACGTCAGCCACCCCGGGCAAGACAATGCTCATCAACCACTTCATCATCAACGACGAATGGCAGATTGTCGACCTCCCCGGCTACGGCTACGCCAAACGCAGCAAGGCCGACCGTGCACGGCTCGAGAGCATGATCAAGGGGTACATCCTCAACCGCGAGCAGATGACCAACCTCTTCCTGCTCATCGACGCACGCCACGACCCGCAGCGCATCGACCTCGAGTTTATGGAGTGGCTCGGCGAGAACGGCGTCCCCTTCTCCATCGTCTTCACAAAGATGGACAAGCTGTCGTCAAACGCCGGCAAGATACAGACGGCCAAATACTGCGAGATGCTGCTCGAACAGTGGGAGGAGCTGCCCCCCGTCTTCCGCACCTCGTCGGTCGACACCCGCGGCCGCAACGCCATCCTCGACTACATCGACGAGCTCAACAAGCTCCCCCTCGCCGGCGCCGACGACGCCCCTCAACAGTGACCACGGCGGCTGACGAAATTGGGCTAATTGGGCCCAGCCCCCCCAGAAACGGGGCAAAACCGACAACAACCAATCATACAAAACAGAAGTCACAACCATAACAAAATGCGAAATGTTATCAACCTCACGATTTTTCGCATTTTGTTATTTCACGGAAAGCCTTAGAGCCCGCATCCTCATTCATCACACATTGCGACGACATTACATTAGCACATTTCTAACATATCATACTACACATTTATGAATTTCAGACCCATTCTGGCAGCCGGTGCGACGTTGTTGTCACTGACAGCCTGCGTCGACGACAAGTACGACCTCAGCGACGTCGACACAACCGTCAAAATTCCGGTCAACGACCTCACGGTGCCGGTAAACATCGAGCCCATTGACCTCGACAACATTTTCGGCATCGACTACAGCAATCCCGACAATGTAGTGAAAGTCATTGACGGCGAATACGTCGTAACCCGAAACGGCGACTTCGAGTCAGACAACATCGAAGTGGATGACATCACCCTGGCACGCCCCGACCTGAATGGGTCGCAGACCGACATAGACCTCGGCATGGACATCCCGGCCGGAATGTTCCCTCCCGAACTCACATGCCCGATTAAGTCTGACGAACGCTCGTTCAACTTCGAGTCATCCGACGTCAGCGAATACATCGACGGCATCGACGGCGTCACCTGCGACATGTCGCTCATCATCCACCTCAGCTTCCCGCAGCTCAGCGGTACCGTGCGCACGGTAACCTTCACCGACGTCAAGCTTCAGCTCCCCAAAGGACTTGTCGGCGTAAGCATAGACAACCTGGCGGGTGCCACCTACAGCAAGACCACCGGCGTGCTTGACGTACCGCCCGTCACCGCCCCGGACGCCAAAGCCACCATCACGCTGCGCGCCTCCGGCGTCGACTTAAAATACCTGCTCTCGGTGGGCGAGGCCACCTTTACATCGGCCAAACAGAGCCACACCGCCGCGGGCAACATCTCCGTCAACGGCAAATTTTATCTGCTGAGCGGAAACGCCGTCATCAAATCGTCCGACGTCACCTTGCCTGCCGGCGGCTACATACCGCGTCATCTCGCGCTCAACATCGACTACGATATGTCGCCGACAGTCATCACCAGCTTTACCGGCAACATCAACTACAGCATCACCAACGTCGACATCCCCGAGGTTAAAATAACCAACCTCCCCGACATCCTCAATCAGAGCGGCACCGACGTTTCGCTGGTCAATCCGCAGATCTACCTCCGCGTCACTAACCCGCTCACCGAGTACCACCTCAGCGCTCAGGCCGGCATCAGCGTCACGGCCAAGCGTGAGGGACATCCCGACCGCACCTACACCCTCGGGCAGAAACTGGTGCTCGACACCAAGGAGGCTCCCGACGGTGTGTTCTACTTCGTGCTCTCGCCCATAAATCCCACAACACGTCCCCAGGGCTACGAAAATGCCAAATGGATTGAGTTTGCCGACCTCGGCGACGTCCTCTCGGGCGACGGCATTCCCACCGCGCTCAAATTCGACCTGATAGACCCGGAGATTCCGGTACAGCACGTCACCGACTTCAAGCTCAACCGCAACCTCGGCACCGTGCACGGCGACTACGACATCTACGCGCCTCTCGGCCTCAAGGCCGGCTCGCAGATTGTCTATGCCGACAACGTGGACGGTTGGAACGATGACGAACTCAACCGCTGCACCATCGAGAAACTCAGCGTCTCGTTCGACGTCAGCACCGACATCCCCGTTGCCGTGACACTCACAGGCTATCCCATCGACATCAATGGCAAACAGATTGTCGACGCCAACGGCAAGCCTGTCACCATCGATGGCGCCGTCGTCCCCGCCAACGCCGGTGGTGTGCCCCTCACCGTGCGAACCACAGGCGTTATTCCCCCGGACAGCGACATCGACGGCATACACTTCGTGGCCACAGCCCGTGCCGATAAAGACAACGAGGCTTTGCGTCCCGACATGAAGTTCACCCTCTCCAATATCCGCGCAAGCGTCACCGGCTATTACATCAAAGAACTTTGACTAGTGCCATCCCTTAGTGTAATCCAAAAACTTGTGGAACAGGCTCTCTAACCCCTATCAATCCTATAAAAAAGATGACTCTAAAGAAATATATCGCGGCCTTTGCCGCCGCTGCCATCTGCGCCGGGGCCGCGGCCCAGAACACCAACTCGGGCTATTTTGTTGACGACTACGCCTACCGGTTCCAGATGAACCCCGCCATCGACAACAGCAAGAACTTCATCGCCATCCCCGTCCTTGGCAACGTCAACGTGGGCATACACGGCGACCTCCACGTCCGTGACGTTATATATAATGTGAACGGGCGTACCACCACATTCCTCAACCCCGCCATCAGCGCCGAGGAGGTGATGAAAAACATCGGTGACAAAAACAGCGTCGGCGCCGACATCAAAATTCCCATCCTTGCCGCCGGCTTCAAGTCGTTGGGTGGATACAGCACCATATCGATAAACGCCCGCGCCAGTGTTGGGGCTCAGCTTCCCGGACAGCTTTTCTCTCTGCTCAAGGAGGGTGTGTCAAACAACAGCTACGACCTCAGCAATACCCGCGCCTTCGGCACCGCCTACGCCGAGATAGCCTTAGGCCATAGCCACAAGGTGGGCAAGAACCTTCGTATCGGCGGAGCCCTCAAATTCCTCGTCGGCGCCGGCAACATAGATGCCAACTTCCGTAACGCCACTCTCGAACTCGGTGTCGACGACTGGCGCATCACCACCGACGCCGAGCTCAACAGCAGCGTGAAAAACCTGACCTACAAGACCAAGGTGAACAAGCACACGGGCCACCGCTACGTCGACGGCATGGACCTTGACAAGTTCGGCATGAACGGCTTCGGTATGGCCATAGACTTAGGCGCCACCTACGACGTCGCCCGCGACTGGCAGCTGTCGTTGGCAGTACTCGATCTGGGCTTTATCTCGTGGAACGAGAACCACCTCGCTACCACCAACGGCCTCAAGACCTTCAACACCGACCGTTACACCTTCAATGCCGACAAGGACGCCGCGAACAGCTTCGATAACGAATGGGACAACATCCGCGACGATATCTCGGCCATCTACGAGCTTGAGGACGCCGGCGACACCGGAGGGCGCACCACCATGCTCGGCGCCACGCTGAACGTGGGCGCACGCTACACCCTCCCGGTTTACCGCAAGCTCAACTTCGGCCTGCTCGGCACCGCCCGCATCCAGGGCAAATACAGCTGGACCGACTGGCGCGTCTCGACCAACATCGCCCCGCTGAAATGGCTCGACGGCGGCATCAACATGAGCACCGGCACCTTCGGCGTAGGCTTTGGCTGGGTTGTCAACTTCCACCCCAACGGCTTCAACTTCTTTGTAGGCATGGACCACACCATTGGCAAGACCACCAAGGAATTTGTTCCCCTCAGCAGCAACGGCTCGCTCAATCTGGGCATGAACGTGCTGTTCTGACATAACAGACACACTTACCGACGGGGCGCTGTACCGGCATTTCGGCACAGCGCCCCGCTGTATTGTGGTGTATTATGGTGTATTGCGGCACTTGT
The DNA here is from genome assembly GCA_004553485.1 of Bacteroidales bacterium. GTDB lineage: Bacteria > Bacteroidota > Bacteroidia > Bacteroidales > Muribaculaceae > CAG-873. The sequence goes on from SFLG01000033.1 coordinate 8,903, forward strand.
CCGCGGGGTGTCGCGGTCAGTTTTTGTCGGCGAAGGAGGTGTGCATGATGTCCATCAGCAGCAGGGTCAGGTCGGTGGTGTTGAAGGGGGTGGCGGCGGCCTGACGGATGCGGGCCTCGGTGTCGGGGTGACGGCGGCGGAACTCGGGCGTCATGTACACCATCATAGGGATGGCGGCGGCGGCAGCCATGCTGGCCGGCACGTTGTCGCGGCCGTGGCCGAAGTAGTTCTCGTCCACCTCGAACATATCCTGAGCATGGTCAGAGAAATACACCACGACGGCATCTTGGCTGTCGTATAGCTTCATCAGACTGCTCACCACCATGTCGTTGTAGAGCACAGTGTTGTCGTAGCACGACAGCACGCTGCGCTGGCGCTTGGTAGGCCTGTCGGCATAGTCCGACATCCCGAATCTGTCGTACGAGTCCGGATAGCGCAAATGATAGGCCACGTGGCTGCCCATGAGGTGTATCACCGACAGGTCTTTGGCCTTGTCGTTCCACTTCTGGGCCATCGGTATCAGCAGGCTGTCCAGACCGCAATTCATTCTCATGCAAGTGCTGCCGTTCATGCCGTCGCCGGTGAATTCCATGCGGTCGCAAAATTCGGCGATTTTGGTTACCGGGTTATCATAGAAGCCTTTGGGCGATTGGTTTGACAGCCAGCTGAGGCGGTATCCCGAGCGGCGCGCCATCTCCAGGAAGGTGGGGCACTCGTACCAGTTGCGGTCGGCCTCGCCGTCCCACGTGCCTATGAAGTGCTTGAAAGCCGACATGGTGTGCAGTGCCGGAGCCGTGGGGTTGTCAAACACTACCAGCGACGAGTCGGCCACAAGCTTTTCAAGTAACGGCTGCGTCTGCTTTTCGTATCCGTAGAGCGAGCAATGCGAGCGGCTGAGGCTCTCGCCCACAATCACCACTATCTTCTGCGGCGCCGCCGATGAGTCGGTGACGATGGGCACACCCGAGGGGACGATTTCGTGTCCGGAGTCGTACTTGGTAAATTCATCGATTTTGCCGCAGATATTGGTTTTTGTGACATCGGTGTCGGGCATTGTCGCCATAAAGTATGCCGCCGTCGCCATCAGCACCACAGCCAATACGCGCAACGGCCTGTGCATACTGCCGGGGATAACCTTCCTCAGAGATGACAGCGCGAAGTACGAGCCGACAAACAGCACTACCGATCCCACAAGGTACAACAGTGCTTCGTTTGACCCGTATGCGCTGACAAAGTTTCCGGCCTCGTCGGGATTGGACGCCAGGATAACCGCCGCGATGTCGGCGGTGAAAAAGCGCTCGTACACCACCATCAGCACAAGGTCAATCAGCCAGTTTGCCGTCAGCGGGATAAAGCACAGCACAAGCCATGTGCAGGCCACCGGGCGCTTCCACTTCCTTATCAGCAGATAGACGGCAAGCGCGGCCCAGACCAGCACCGCGGCCACCGACAGCATCTGCTCCGTGGCCGTCACGGGCAATACCTTTCCGGGCTTGATCCAGACATAGTGAACCCATGGCACTGCCGTAAGCATCAGCGCCATAGCGGCAAAAAGGCCCGGCGCCTTGACTACCGGCGCAGATACCGTTTCAAGCAGAAGGTTCAGGGCACGTGTCAGCCGCGGGCCGGCCTTGAGCTCCCTTAACTTACCCGCGATTCCCCCGGCAAATTCCATAATATCTTATTAATTTTTTCCTTTATTGTTGTTATCAAGAAAGCAGACGGCAAAATTATATCGCCATGTATTACTTTTTCGGCTGCAAAATTACTGCTTTTTTAGCTTTTATAACGGCACTGCCACATCTTTTTGACGCATTTACGCTTTTTTTCAGTATCTTTGCAGTCCGGTATATGAATGTAAACGAACGCAATTTGAAGGTAAAACGATATGTCTGAACAAATCTCATTAAGCGACCCTGCAGCGCTTCCGTCGCGGACCCTCGAGCTTGTCCGCCGCCTGCGTCCCATGCTGGAGCCGGGCGACATAGGCAAGTTCAGACAGGCTTTGGCCGAGGCCGCCGACACGGATGGGTTCGGCAAGAACGTCTTCGGCTTCTCGCGGCACGCGATGGCGGTGGAGACGGCGCTGACGCTCTGCCGCTACGTCGCTCCCGACCGTACCATGTCGGCCGCCGTGCTCCTCGAGGCTCCCGTCCATGCGGGTCACGTCTCTGTCGACGACGTGCGCGCGATGTGGGGCGACGACGTGGCCGAGTCGGTGCAGCGCCTTATCAAGGTCTCGTCGCTGTACGAGCGCCACAACATCGGCAAGAACGAGGACGCCAACTTCCGCCGTCTGCTCCTGGCTTTCGCCGAGGACATCCGCGTCATCATCATAATGATAGCCTCGCGCCTGACGCTGATGAAGGCCATCAACCACCACCCCGATACCGACATGGTCACCACCTTCTCCAACGAGTCGGGCTATCTGTACGCGCCGCTGGCACACCGCCTGGGCCTGTACGCCATGAAGTCGGAGCTGGAGGACATGACCCTCAAATACACCGACCGCGAGACATACACCTCGATAGCGCGTCAGCTCAACGAGACAAAGGTCAAGCGCGACGCATACATCGCCGCCTTCATTGCCCCGGTGCGCAAACGCCTCGAGTCCCTGGGGCTGAAGTTTGAAATAAAGGGACGCACAAAGTCGATATACTCCATCTGGAACAAGATAAAGGCGCAGAAGACCGACGTCGGCCACATCTACGACCTCTTCGCCATCCGCGTCATCCTCGACACGGCGCCCACCCGCGACCAGGAGAAGACCGACTGCTGGGTGGCCTACTCGGCCATCACCGACATGTACCGCCCCAACCCGGCACGCATGAAGGACTGGGTGTCCATCCCCAAATCGAACGGCTACGAGAGCCTGCACATCACCGTCTACGGCCCCGAGGACCGCTGGGTGGAGGTGCAGATACGCACCCGCCGCATGGACGAGGTGGCCGAGAAAGGTCTTGCCGCACACTGGAAATACAAGGGCGGCACAAGCGAGCAGGGTCTTGACGCCTGGATGCGCAACGTGCGCGACATCCTCGAGACGGCCGACTCGGGCCCTTCCGAGCTGATGAAAAACATGAAGCTTGACGTCTACAACAAGGAGGTCTTTGTCTTCACCCCGAAGGGCGACCTCTACCGTCTGCCCCTCGGCGCGAGCGTGCTCGACCTGGCCTTCTCGATCCACTCGGGCCTCGGCTGCAAGTGCGTGGGAGCCCGCGTGAACGGCCGCAACGTCAAGCTCAACCACAAGCTGCACTCGGGCGACACGGTGGAGATCCTTACCTCGTCCACGCAGATGCCCAAGCGCGACTGGCTCAACATCGTGGTGACGGGCAAGGCCCGCAGCAAGATACGCGCCACCCTCAAGGAGCAGGAGCACCGCGCAGCCGAGCTGGGCAAGGAGCTGCTGCAGCGACGCTTCAAAAACCGCAAGATTGAGCCGGACGAGGCCGTGATGGGACGTCTCATCAAAAAGATGGGCTACAAGACCGCCTCCGACTTCTACAACCGCCTGGCCGACAACACACTCGACGTCAGCACCGTCCTCGATGCCTACATCGCCCTTGTGGAGAAAGAGAACGAGACGGCGCCCACGGTGTCGGCCGATGAGTTCCGCCTCATGCCATCCACCGAGAACGAGGCCGACGGCGACCGCAGCGGCGCGCGCTCGGAGGTGCTCGAAATCGGCGGCCCCGGCAACAAGGTGCGCGGTCTCAACTACAAGCTGTCGAAATGCTGCAACCCCATCCACGGCGACAAGGTGTTCGGCTTCATCTCCAGCGAGGGCGTCATCAAGGTGCACCGCTGCGACTGTCCCAACGCCGCCAACATACGCCAGCGCTATCCCGACCGCATCATCGAGACGCGCTGGTCAGGCTCGTTCGACGGCCAGATGGCGGCGACACTGCGCATCCTCGGCTACGACGACATCGGCATCGTCACCAACTTCACCTCGATAATCTCCAAAGAGCGTAACGCCTCGCTGCGCTCAATATCCATCGACTCGCACGACGGCCTCTTCCAGGGCTTCGTCGTCGTGGGCATCAGCGGCAAGGAGGCTCTTAACTCGTTGATAAAGAAAATCAAAACAGTAAAGGGAGTAAAGGACGTCACCCGTGTCGACTCGGCCGGATAACCCCTACCCCGCATAACGACATGAAACACATTGTAACAGTACTTTCGGCCGCCCTGTTGCTTGGCACGGCGGCATCGTGCGGCAGCGGCGACAAGGAGCACAAGGCCGCCACAGCCCTCAGCGCAAAAGCCGACAGCCTCCTCAACGCCGGCGACTACGAGGCTGCCCTCGCCCTCTACGACAGTCTCAACCACGCCTACCCCAAGGAGATTGACCTGCGCAAGGCCTCCAACACCAAACGCGCCCAGGCCATCGAGGGCCTCGCCCTGAGCCAGGCCCCGGTGCTCGACCGCGCCATCGACTCGCTCAACAACCGCGTAGCCGAAATCTACGGCCAATTCAACCGCGAGCAGTCGTCGCAGGCCCTCAACGCCTACGCCGTGCACAAGTCGCTGGCCGGGCAGAAGACCACCGGCACGGCTGCGCTGCAGCCGCGCATCAATGTCGAAGGCAACGACGTCTCCGACACACCCTGGTCCATCGCCGTGTTCGCCCCCGGCAACATCGGCCTCAACAAGCTCGCCGTAACGACAGCCTCGGGCCAAAACTTCACCCTTGACGTCTTCAGCAACGACGGCCAGGTGGGCTCAATAGTCGCCTCCGTGGCCGAGCCGCTGGGCAAGTACCTCAGCCAGCATCCCGACGACCCCGCCACCGCCTTCGTCCTCAGCGGTAGCAAGGGCAAAGCTGAGGGCAAGCTCGGCAGCGCCTTCTCCACCGCCACAGCCGAGTCGTACAACTACGCCGTCGCCAAAAACGGCCTGCGCTCGGCCCTCATCAACCGCGAAAAGCTTGAGCGCCGCCTCAACATCGCCCGCCGACAGGCCGCCAACGGCGCCCCCGCCGAAAACCCCGCCAACCCTAAGTAAAAAGGGCCGATACAACAGCCGCAACGACTACGGCAGCCGAAAATCCGGGTGGATTTTCGGCTGCCGTGTTGTATGGGGATGCTGACAATCAGTCCTTCTTCTCGGCCTCGTAGGTGGCGGCGTCTACGGTGCCTTTGTCACCGGCCTCGGTGCTTTAGTCCTCGGCTTTGGCTTTCTCGACGTCGGCTTCGGCTTCTTCTTCGCGGAAATCGTCGATGCCGGCGGCAACGAGCTTGTTGTACCAGCTGAAGACTTTCTTGATGTCGTTGTTGTGTACGCGCTCCTCGTCGTACTCGGGGAGGATCTCGGCAAAGTAGGCGCGCAGCTTCTCGGGGGTGTCGTATGCCTTAAGGTCGACGGGCTTGGCGTCGTTCTTTTCCTTGATGACCTCGAAAATCTCGTAGAGAGGCTTGTCCTCGCCGTCGGTATATATTGCTATGTCGCCCAGCGACATAACCTTGTCGGTGGCGTAGGCGGGAGTACGCTTGCCGGTTTCGATGTTTTCGACGATGAGCATGTTTTTGCCCTGGCTTACCAGCGAATACAGACCGGGCTTGCCTGCTATCGCAAGAATACGTTTCTTCATAATGGTGACGTTATGCGTTTGTTGTTAGTTTGTACTTGTAATCGGTTCTCTTACCTGTGGGGGTGTCTGTCCTGTGGGGTTGTCTGTCCGGAGGCCGTCAAAACCCGCTTCCTCATTGTTTTTAACAACTCAAAAAGGACAACGTTTGTCACTTTAGTCGATGCAAATGTACAAAATGTTGGATGATTATCAAAAAATAATTATCTTTGCAATCAGTAAGGCCAATCAGCTCTGTTTAAACGCAGTCTAAATCAAACCTTATCGCATCTTCATCTTGACTACAGCTCAACCAAATATGCTAAGAAAAATTGCACAACTGCTCACGCACAACATGATAACAGCGCGTTTTCTCCGTGGTCCTGCGCCCCGGTGGGCTGTATTCGGCACCGACGTGCTTCTTGTATGGGTGTCGGCAATCGTCACTCTGGCATTCAACTCCAACGCCACCCCCGATGTCGAGAGCGGCATCTTCAGCATTTGGACCAAAAGCCTGGCAGTCACAGCGATATATGCCTTATTCATGCTCATCTTGGGCACATACCGGTCTGTAATCCGCCTCTCCACCTTTTACGACACCTATCAGGTCGCCAAGTCGGTAGTGCTGGCATCGCTGACAATCTTCCTGCTCGAGAGCGCATTCAACTGGACCGGCACGGCACGCTACATCGGCGCATGGAACATCTTTGTGCTCGGCATCTTCGCTTTTGCCATGATGATGACGCTGCGCCTGCTTATCAAGTACTTCTACGGACTGCTGTGCACCGATATGCACGCAAAACGCGTGGTGATACTGGGTTCGAGCATCAGCTCGTTCACCCTGTCGACGGCACTGCTCTCGTCGGCCGACAGCGGCTTCAAGCCCGTGCTCATGCTAAGCACAAACGAGCGTTTCGCCGACAAGACCGTCAACGGCATACCCATCCGCGAGTACAACCCCAACAACGTCGCCGACGTTTTCAAAGCCTGCGCCGCCGACACACTGCTGCTGCTGAACTCCGAGATCGACTTCCTGCGCAACGGCGCCGCCGACGTCTTCCTCAGCAACAACATCAACATGATGCTGCTCAACCAGACCGAGACTTACGACCCGTCGGACAACCACAACATGTCGGTAACGGCCAAGGTTGAGAACATACACATCGAGGACCTGCTGGGACGCAAGCCCATCGACACCCACAACCCCGCCGTCAACGACAGCGTGCGCGACCGCACCGTGCTCATCACCGGCGCCGCCGGCTCGATTGGCTCCGAAATCACCCGACAGATCGCCGGCATGAACCCCGGCCGCATAATCCTGGTCGACCAGGCCGAGACACCCATGCACGAGCTGCAGCTCGAGCTGGAGCGCTCGTTCCCCAACATCCGCGTCAAACTGTGCATCGCCGATATCGCTAACGAGATACGCATGCGCGGCATCTTTGACCGCTACCGCCCGCAGGTTGTCTACCATGCCGCAGCTTACAAGCACGTGCCCATGATGGAGCGCAACCCCGTCGAGGCCGTGCACACCAACGTCTTCGGCACCAAAATCGTGGCCGACCTTTCGATGCGCCACGGTGTCGAATGTTTCGTAATGATCAGCACCGACAAGGCCGTCAACCCCACAAATATCATGGGCGCGTCCAAGCGTATAGCCGAAATTTACGTGCAGTCGCTGGCAATGTCGATAAAGGGACAGTCACGCAACAACACCCGCTTCGTCACCACACGCTTCGGCAACGTCCTCGGGTCGAACGGCTCGGTCATCCCCCTCTTCCGCCGTCAGATTGCCGAGGGCGGTCCCGTCACCGTCACCCACCGCGACATCATCCGCTACTTCATGACCATCCCCGAAGCCTGCAAGCTCGTGCTCGAGGCAGGATGCATGGCCGACGGCGGCGAAATCTTCATCTTCGACATGGGCAAGCCCATCCGCATCTACGACCTGGCCACACGCATGATCCAGCTTGCCGGTCTGCGCCCCGGAAAAGACATCCGCATCGTAGAGACAGGCCTGCGCCCCGGCGAGAAACTGTTTGAAGAGCTGCTCAACGACCACGAGCGCACGCTGCCCACCCACCACCGCAAAATCATGATTGCCAAAGTGCGCACCTACGACTACGCACAGGTGTGCGAGCACCTTGCCGAGCTGCACGACAACCTGCTCAGAGACAACGAGCACGACATCGTAGCATCGATGAAACGCCTCGTCCCCGAGTTCAAGAGCCAGAACTCCACCTTCATGGCCATCGACCGCGAAATCTCCGACGCCGAAGTCATCCACGAAATCCCCGACTCCAAAACCGGCATCGTCTGACCCCTCCGTCATAGCGCAGAAGGGCGATGTCATCACCGTCATGGCTTCGTCACACCTCTTCAAGC
>SFLG01000034.1 GCA_004553485.1 Bacteroidales bacterium
ACCCCGCCACGCCGATGGTACTGCGAAAGTGGGAGAGTAGGTAACCGCCCCTTTTCCAACCCGCCGGATCAGCCCAGCTGACCCGGCGGGTTTTGTTTTATACCTCTCCCCAAAAAAACAAAACAACCACCACAACACAGAAAAACTGCCACCCACACTGCCCCGCCTGAGAGTCAATCCCGCCGCAGGGGCGCGCGGAAACGGGGTGCAAAAACCGCAAGCGGTTTTTCGCAGTAACAAAAAAAGTATGGCGGGATGGACACTGGGCACTTACAATAGGGGTTTTGTGGTAAGGGAAAGTTTTGCTATATTTGCATTTGGTGCTGACTGTCGGCGTGGCTGACAGTGTTAACCTTAGGCGTGGCCGTGGTGCAGGAGCACTGTTTTGAAATTTTTTAAGATGACTTTTGACGATATGGAAGCGATGGATGGGCCCCGGTTTATGGATAGGCCCCGGATTATTGATATAACGCGGATTACGGATCCGCGGGGCAACCTTAGTGTCATTGAGGGCGAGAGTACGGTGCCGTTTGAGATAAAGCGGGTGTTTTATCTGTACGATGTTCCGGCTGACAGCGAGCGGGGCGGCCATGCTCATTATCGGGCGCAGCAGTTTTTGGTGTCGGTGTCGGGGTCGTTTGATGTGGTACTTGACAATGGGGCTGAAAAGCGTCGTTTTCACCTTGACAGGCCTTACAAGGGGCTGTTGATTCCGCCGGGATATTGGCGCACGATGGACAATTTTTCGTCGGGGTCGGTTTGTATGGTGGTTTCAAATATCCATTATGACGAGGCAGACTACATTCGCGACTATGACGAGTTTCTGAAGCACGCTGAAACGCCGCATCCATTCTGATATATAGGCACGCTTTTCCGGTAGACGGGCCTTCTTTCCGTTATATACGTACCCTTAGATAGGCGCCCTTACGGGTTTATAGGCATCCTTTCCTATATATACGCATCCATACTGACACATAACTTATAATGCCGGGCTACTCAGGCCGACGGGCAAGCATGATAACGATGAAGCACTATCCTTTTCTCGACCTCAAGACTGTAAACGAACCTTACCGCGACGCTATGGTCGAGGCTATGACGCGTGTTGTCGACAGCGGGTGGTATGTGGGAGGCCCTGAGGTGGAGGCTTTTGAGAGCGCCCTTGCGGCTTACTGCGACGTGCCTTACGTGGTGGGACTTACCAACGGTCTGGACGCCCTGAGGCTTGCCCTGCGCGGCTACATCGAACTGGGGCGTCTCGGCAAGGGCGACAAGGTGATGGTGCCGGCAAATACGTATGTGGCCACTGTGCTTGCCATTACTGACAACGGCCTTGTGCCGGTGTTTGTCGACGCGCACGATATGACACTCAACATGGACACGTCGCGTCTTGACGAATACCTGCAGGAGGGCGTGAAGGCCATCATGCCCGTGCATCTGTATGGGCGTGTGTGCTGGGACGAGGCGCTTCGCGACTTTGTGCAGCGCCATTCGCTGTTGGTGATAGAGGACAATGCCCAGGCGATAGGGGCGGTGGCGACGTGCGACGGTCTCTTTGGCACACGGCACAGCGGAGGGCTCGGCCACGCCGGCTGTTTCAGCTTCTATCCGACAAAGAACGTCGGCGCCCTTGGCGATGCCGGCGCGCTTGCCACGCACGACGCCGAGCTGGCGCAGGCTGTGCGCGCCATCCGCAACTACGGCAGCCTCAGACAATACGACAACATCTACAAGGGGCTGAACTGCCGCCTCGACCCGATGAAGGCGGCGCAGCTGACGGTGAAGCTGCCCTTTGCCGATATGGAGAACGGCGCGCGGGCCAAGCTTGCCGGTATTTACGACTGCTATATCACCAATCCGCTTGTGCGTAAGCCGCTGTATGCCGAGGGCGCTGCGGACAGCGTCTGGCACCAGTATGTGGTGCGGGTGGACGACCGCGACGCCTTCCGCGCCTATCTGCTCGAGAACGGGGTGGAGACGGCTGTGCACTACGCCACGCCGCCTTACCGCCAGACCTGCTATGCCGAGTATGCGGGGATAGACATGCCCGTATCGGACGAGATTGCGCGCACGTGTGTGTCGCTGCCGATAAGCCGCTGCACGAGCCTGGACGATGCGATGGACATCGCCGAGATAGTCAACGGTTACCACCGCTGACAGGGCGCCCGAGCCGGCGCGGTGCGGTATTGCGGCGGAAGTTGCAAATTTTTGCATTGGCAGGGCGTTTTTATTAACTATTGTGAAAGTGGTGGCAATAGCGCAAAATAACTTTAAAGTTGATGTTAGCTTGTAGGTTATTACAATTTTTGGCAATATTTTTGCGATTGTAAAACCTGCGAGGCAGTGTCTTTTTGGTTCTGTCGCGGCCTCGATAAACTGAATCCATCAACTAAACCCTATTTAAATATGAAAATGAATCTGATTGCAAGCGCTGCGCTTGTCGCCGGAGCATCGATGCTGTACGGTGCGCCCGAGGCATCGGCTGCCGTGCCCAACAGTGTGCTGACACAAAGCGATTTCATCAACGCGTCGGAGTCGACCGTGAATGGTGTCGTGAGTGTGAAAAGTTATGCCACGCCGCAGATAAGACAGAGTCCGATGTACGGCGGCGATCCGTTTTTCAACGACCCGTTCTTCGAGTATTTCTTTGGAGGACAGCCCCGTCAGCGTCAGCAGCCGCAACAGCAGGAACAGCCCAAGCAGCGCCAGATAGGCCTCGGCTCGGGTGTGATAGTAAACAAGGACGGATACATCGTCACCAACAACCACGTTGTGGAGGGCGCCGAGCGTCTTGAGGTCACCCTCAACGACAACCGCAACTTCAACGCCACGGTTGTCGGCACCGACGCCACCACCGACCTTGCCATAATAAAGATTGACGCTCCCGACCTGCACGTCATCCCCATGGGCGACTCGGACAGCCTGAAGGTTGGCGAGTGGGTGCTTGCCGTGGGCAACCCCTTCGGCTTCACCTCGTCGGTAACCGCCGGAATCGTAAGCGCCAAGGCGCGCAACATCAGCACGTCGACGCGTGGCGGAGGCGGCCGCGGCATCGAGAGCTACATCCAGACCGATGCGGCCGTCAACTCGGGCAACTCGGGCGGCGCGCTGGTAAATCTTCGCGGCGAGCTGGTGGGCATCAACACCGCCATCTACTCGTCCAACGGCTCGTATGTGGGCTGCTCGTTTGCTATCCCGACGTCTATCGTCAACAAGGTCATGGGCGACATCATGCAGTACGGCACGGTGCAGCGCGCTTACCTTGGCATCTCAATTGTCGAGGTAACGCCGGAGCTTGTCTCGGAGGAGGGCCTCAAAGGCGTCAACCAGGGCGTATATGTCGCCGAGGTGCAGGACCGCTCGTCGGCACGAGAGGCGGGTCTGAAGAAGGGCGACGTCATTGTTGCCATCAACGGCGCACACATCACCAATATGGCGATGCTGCAGGAGCAGCTTGCCAAGTACAGCCCGGGCGACACCATCAACCTGGAATATGTGCGCGAGGGCAAGCACGAGACGTGCAAGGTGAAGCTGCGCAACAGCAAGGGCGATACGGCGCTCACCAAGGCCGCAAGCCTGATGGACCTGGGCTGTGCCTTCACCAAGGTCAGCGAGGAACGCCTTAACCAGCTCGAGATACGCAACGGTGTGCAGGTTACGGGTATCGAGGACGGGCGCGTGAAGGACGCCGGCATACGTGACGGCTTTATCATCACCGTCATCAACGGCCAGCGCGTGGCTTCTCCCGACGATATCGAAACCATTTACAAGGCTATTATGAAGAGCGACGATGACAAGGTTATGTATGTCAAGGGCGTTTACCCGACGGGCAAGCAGGCCTTCTACGCCATCTCGCTTGGCGACTGATAAAAGGAACATTCTCTTCTCAACTCTGACATAGTGATCAATGGCGGCCTTCGCCCCGTGAAACGGGGTGGAGGCTGCTTTTTTAGTGGCCGCCCCAGGCCGCCACTAAAAAAGGATTGGCAAACCTGCGGTTTGCAGGATTGGCGCCTGCGGTGCAGGATTGGCAGGCCGGGGGCCTGCGGTAGGGGGAGGGGGGAGGAGGTGTAAAAACCGCAAGCGGTTTTTCGCAGTAACAAAGGGAGTAGAGATGGACTGATGGAGGGGGTATGGGTGAAAAAAGGCGCTGTGCCGGGGGGGGCACAGCGCTTGATGGAGGAGTGGGGGGTAGGGTGCTACCCGGAGTGGGAAGGGTGAGAAAAAAGGCGCTGTGCCGGGGGGGGCACAGCGCTTGATGGAGGAGTGGGGGGTAGGGTGCTACCCGGAGTGGGATGGGTGAGAAAAAAGGCGCTGTGCCGGGGGGCACAGCGCCTGATGGGGGAGGGGGTAGAGTACTACCCGGATGGGGGTAGGGTGCTACCCGAGGGGGTTAGTTTTCGGGGTTGAGGGAGTAGACGCGGTAGTTGCCGGCGTCGATGAGCTGCTTCATGATGGTCATGACGTCCTGCTTGGTGATGCTGCGGACGAGGTCGGCCTGGTTGGTGAATACGTCAACGCCGTTGAGGGGGGTGCTTGCGATTGCGCCGGCCCAGGCTTCGTTCTTCTCCTGGTTTTCGATGGCGGTCTTGAGCATGAATTCCTGGATGGGCTGGAACTCGTCGTCGCGGACGTTTTCAGGCATTGTGTTGACCATTTCGGCGATGGCTTTGAGAACTTCCTCCTTGCGATCGGGGTTCATGGGGAAGGGGATCTGCAGGGTGAGGTTCTGCTTGTCGAGACGGGCGAGCGAGCAGCCTGCGCCGATCGAGTAGGTAGCGCCCATTTCCTCACGAATCTTCTTGATGAGGCGGTTCGAGAGAATCTGGCCGGCCATCGAGGCAGCCATGCGCTCCTTGGCGGTGTAGGGTACGCTTGCGCTGAGCGAGATGCAGGTCCAAACCTGGGGTTCGGCCATCTTGAGGGTGTCGTTGATGACGTCGGCGCCGGTTGTGTACTCCATGTCGGGGTTCTGAACGAAGGGAACAGAGGCGATGCGGGGAGCGGCGATGCTGCCGATGTACTGGTCGCAGAGGGCCTTTACCTGGTCAACGTCGAAGTCGCCGACGAGGGTGATGTTGAAGTCGGCGGGGTTGGCGAACATGGTGCGGATGATTTCCTCGCACTCCTCGCGGTTGGCCTTGTCGATGGCCTCGAGGGTGGGGAACTGCTTGGCCGGGCTCTTGTAGGTGTTCTTGAGCACACCCTGGCGGAATACCACCTGCGGGTTCTTGAGCTGGTTGGCGAGGATGCTCTTGATGCGCTCACGCATGCCGTTGAAGTCCTTCTCGAAGAGTTTGGGATCCTTGAAGCTCATGTAAACGAGCTCGAAGAGGGTCTTGACGTTCTTGGGAGTGGTGGAGCCGGCGAGCTCGCGGGTGTAGTCGCTGATGCCCATCGATACGGCGGTCTGCTTGCCGCTGAGGTAGCGCTCCATGTCCTTGGAGGTGTATGTGCCGTAACCGAGGTCGATGAAGTCGTTCTCGATGAAAATCAGCGAGGCGGGGTCGGCGTTGAGACCTGAGTAACCGCCCTTGGCGATAGCCTGGAACTGGATTTCGCCTTCCTTGAACTTGGTGGGCTTGAGGATGACCTTCACGCCGTTGGGATATGTGAGCTCGGTGGCGTCCCACTGTGCGTTGTGGCTGACCTTGGAGGCCACGGCGACGGGCTCTTTCTCGATGAGGGGCTCGGCCTTAGTCTCGTCCTTGAGGGGCTCGATTTCCTCGGCGTCAACTTTCTCGAATACCTGGTTCAGCTCGGCCTCGGTGGGGAAGTGGTAACCGTCAGTCTCGGGGAGCATGAGCATGACCACGCGGTTGTCGGGACCGATGAGCTCGGCGAAGAGCTGGTTGATAGCCTGGAGGGGCATTGCAGCCTCGAGCTGCTTTGCCATCTCAAGCTCGAACTCGATGCCGGGGATGGGGATGAGCTGAGTGAAGTGCTGGGCGTATTCGCGGGCGTAAGAGGTGTTCTCGCGTCCGTTGCGCTGCTGGTACTGGCGGTCGAGTGCAGCTATGTACTCGGTTTTGGCGCGGTCGTATTCGCTGGTGGTGAAGCCGTGGCGAGCGGCGCGGAGGAGCTCGCGGTAAGCGGCCTCGATGGCGGGACGGATGTCGTTGCCCTTGCCGACAATCTGGAGGGTGAGGGCGTCCTTGGTGTCAGCGAGCAGGAAGGAGCCCAGCTCGAACGAAGCCTGGGCGAAGGGGCAGTCGGCCTCTTTGGCCATGTCGCTTGTGCGCTGGTTGAGCATGCGGTTGATCATGCTCTCGATGTACGAGATTGCGAAGTAGGCCATTTTGCCGCGGACTTCGCGGGGCAGGAGCTGCTGGGGGAGCTTGAAGGCCATCAGACCGATGGCGATGGGCTGCTCTTTGTCCTTGCCGATGGCGTAGATGGTGCCTTTATTGTCGCCGACACCCTCGTATACGCGGGGAGCGGGGTTGGCGGGCATCTTGATGGGGCCGAAGATTTTCTCGATCTGCGACTTGATGTAGGCGGGGTCGATGTCACCGACGACGATGATGGCCTGGTTGTCGGGGCGGTACCACGTCTCATAGTAGTCGCGGAGAACCTGGGGGTCGAAGTTGTCGACAACGGACATCAGACCGATGGGCAGGCGAGTGCCGTACTTGCTGTCGGGATAAACGATGGGCAGCAGCTGCTCCATCAGCTTCTGCTGGCCGGCGTTGGAGCGACGCCATTCCTCGTGGATGACACCGCGCTCCTTGTTGATCTCGTCGGTGGCGAGGAGCAGGCCGTCGGCCCAGTCGTGGAGGATGAGCAGGCACGAGTCAATTACGCCCGTGCGCTGCACGGGGACGTTGGAGATGTTGTAGACAGTCTCGTCGATCGAGGTGTAGGCGTTGAGGTTCTGGCCAAACTTTACACCGACGGTCTCGAGCCAGTCGATGAGCGAGTTGCCGGGGAAGTTCTCGGTGCCGTTGAAGCACATGTGCTCGAGGAAGTGGGCCAGACCGCGCTGGTCTTCGTTTTCGAGGATCGAGCCTACCTTCTGGGCGATGAAGAAGTCGGCCTGACCTTTGGGGTTCTCGTTGTGACGGATGTAGTAGGTCAGTCCGTTGGGGAGCTTGCCCATGATTACGGCGCTGTCAACCGGGGCGTCAGGCGACTGAACCAGCTGCGCCATGTCCTGAGCCGAAGCGCCGGCGCTGAACAGCATGCCAATGGCAACCATTGCGCCGATAAAGAATTTTCTCATAATAAATAGTTTAGTGTGATATAATTTTCAGATTTGGAGAATTCTGAGTGATGAAAGACGGATGTGATGCTTCTGTGTGGCTTACGGCGGCCGGAGCTTGCTACGGCTTTGTTTAGCCTACTTTCAGCTTTTTTGCTTTTTCTTCTATAATTAGACGTAAAAGGGGGCCGAAAGTTACACGGCAAGCGGGTCAAATGGTGTTAAAATTATTTAACCGAGCGGGGCGCCAGCTGTTCCTGAAGGGCGTCGAACAAAAGGCGCGCCTCCAGCTCGTATCCGGGCTTGACCAGGTGTATGCGGTCGCGGTTCATCAGCTTGTCGTCGAGCCAGTGGGCGCTTGCACCGTCTCCGCCGGCCACGGTATAGAAGTCCCATACGGGCACGTGCATGTCGGCGCCGATGCGCTTGATGATGTCGGCGACGTCGGCGTTGCGGGCAAGGATGTCGTATTCGGACGACAGCGGGCGGTAGCCGTGGTTGCGGTTTTTCTGGCACTCCATCGGTGCCAGCAGCAGCATTTCGGCGTCGGGGTTGAAGCGGCGCAGCAGGGCGATGAGGGTGCGTGCCGAGCCTTCTATCTCCTTGTCAGTCATGTGTGAGAAGGCCTCGTTGGTACCCATCGAGAGCACAATCAGCGCGGGTTGGAAAATCCGTGTCTGTGCGGGGAACGAGTCGATGAGGAGGTAGTCGTTGAATGTTGCTCCGTTGTTGCCGATGGCCGAGTAGACGAGGCCGGGCTTGCCGTTTTCGAGTATTGCGCCGTAGAGGGCGTTGCCGGCCTGAAGGTCGGTCGTCAGCGAGTCGACGGGGGTTGCGAAGCCCAGTTTTTTTACCCCTTCTGCGGTGAGAATTTTTGCCGAGGCGATGTTGTGTCCCGCGATTTTCGGCGTAAAGGTCACGCGTGTGTCGGTCTTTGGCTCGGCGGCGATGCCGGTCAGTCCGGGCTTTGCCTGCCAGGGGTGTTTGAGCAGACGTGTCTGGCGGAAGGTCGTGCCGGGCGTTGCCGTGATGGCGTAGTCGTGGGGCTGGTTTGTGCCGGCGAGACGGAGGGGGGAGACGAGTCCGCGTCCGGCGTTGCCGTACTGCTGCTGCAGGAGGCGGCGCAACTCGTTGGTGACAAACTCGGCCTGGATGTGCGAGTCGCCGATGTGAAGGACGCGCACCACAGTGTCCTGTCCGGCGGCCAGGCGCGCCATCTTTGCGCTCAGGGCCGACCAGTCGGCGCCGTTCATCGTCAGGTGGTTGGCGCCGGTGTTGATGTACTGCGGAGTCTGTGCCGAAGCCGACAGCGAAAGGGCGACGGCGGCAAGGAGGATGCTTAGCGATTTCATCTGTTGCGGTGATAATGTCAGAAACTAATGCCGATGCGCATGGTGGCGTAGCTCATGCCGCGGCAGTCGTGCTCGGTGCCGCGCTGCATGCAGCGGTCGCGGCCGATGTAGGAGTAGCCCACCGAGAGGTATGAAGCGAAGGTGCGTCCCGAGGCGAGGGTGAAGCCCACGCTTGCCGAGCCGTAGCCCTGCGTCGACTGCTTTTCGTTTTTAAAATAGGTGAGGGCAACACCTCCTCTGAGGTCGAGGAAGCACAGGCGGCGGCGCTGCGAGAAGTCGGTGCGGAAAATCACCGACAGGGGGAAGACGCGCGACGAGTTGTCGACCATGATGTCTGCTTCGGCGCCCACGCCGAGGAAGCGCAGCCATTTGTATTCGAGGCCGAAGTTGGCGCCGATGCCTATTGTCGACATGTCGTGGCCGCTCATCTCGAGGCCTCCGTTGAGCTCGGCGCCCCAGGCAAAGCGCAGAGGGCGCGCGGTGTCTTTGGCATGGTCGAAGTCGTCGACGAGGACCACCTCGGTGACCTGTTCGGTGTAGTTGACAACCGCCGGTGTGTCGGCCGACTGAGCCTTTGCGGTGCCTGTGACGGAGAGCAGCAAAGCCGCTGCGATATAATGCGTTAGTTTCATAAGACTGTATTCGGTTAGTTATGTGTCAGGCGTCTTTGGTGAGGCGCAGGCAAACCCAGCGCTCCTCGTCGGTGTAGCCAGTCTCGCGCAGGCCGTGCCGGGCGGCGGCGGCAGCGACGACGGGGATGTCCTCGACGTAGAAGCCGCTGAGCAGCATCGTGCCGCCGGTCTTCAGCGCCTTGGCGTAGCGGTCGATGTCGCCGGTGATTATGTTGCGGTTGATGTTGGCGATGAAAACGTCGCAGGGGGGCACGCCGGCCAGGGCCGAGGCGTCGCCGTTGATGAGCACGATTTCGGGGTGGCCGTTGAGGCGGACGTTCTCGACGGCGTTGACGTAAGCGAACTCGTCGATTTCGATGCCGGTGACCGGGGCTGCCCCGAGCTGCGCGGCCAGGATGGCCAGGATGCCGGTGCCGGTGCCCATGTCGATGACGCTCTTGTCGCGCAGGTCAAGCTCGAGCATGGCCTTGATTACCTGCGAGGTAGTGGCGTGGTGACCCGTGCCGAAGGCCATCTTGGGGTCGATGACGATGCGGTGCTCGGCCTCGGGCACGTCGGTGTGGAAGCTGCTGTAGATGGCCACGCGCTTGCCGATGACGATGGGGCGGAAGTAGTTCTTCTCCCACTCGGCGTTCCAGTCGCGGCCTTCGACAAAGTTGTCGGAGACCTTCAGCGAGCAGTCGATGGCAAAGTCGGCCAGGGCGTTTTTTACTGCTTCTTTGTCGTAGAGCTTGGCGGGAGCGTAGGCTGTAAGGCCTTTGCTGTCAGCGACAAAAGACTCAAAGCCAATGTCTGCCAGCTCGGCGGCGAGCAGGTCGGTGATGTCCTCGGTGCAAGGGTCGGCGTCGATGCGGACCTCGATGTAGTCGTTCATAGGGGTGGGCTGATTTTCGGCCGGCTGTGCGGCGAAAAGATTAGGGATGATATTGACTATGCAAATTTAAGCAATTTGCTGTCAACAGCCAAGAAATGACGGCGGTTATGCGGCCGTCAGACGGCGGCGAGGAGCCATGCCGTGTAAGCCACGTAGCCGAGGAAGAGGATGGTGCCCTCCCAGCGGTTGATGACGTGGTTGCCCCACACGCGTCCCTCGAGCCAGAACAGCAGCGAGGCAGCGGTGAGCACCAGCAGGTCGACGTTGCCGATTGTGCCCATCGACAGCGGGGCGCAGACGGCGCCGGCGCCGAGGACAAAGGTGGCGTTGAAGATGTTCGAGCCGATGACGTTGCCGACGGCCAGGCCGGGGTTGCCCTTGAAGGCCGCCACTATGCTTGCCGCAAGCTCGGGCAGGCTGGTGCCCATGGCGACGATGGTCAGACCGATTGTGGCCTCGGACATGCCGAGCGAGGCGGCCAGCACCGAAGCCGAGTCGACGAACTTGCTGCCGCCCCAGATGAGTCCGGCGAGGCCCAGGGCTATCCACAGAATCTGTTTCCACAGCGGCATGCTTTTTTCGGCCTCAGGGGTCGACAGCACGGGCGGGTTGATGCCGGTCTCGAGCTTTTGGCCGGTGGGGACGCCGGGGAGCTCGACCTTTGACGTGAGCACGGTAAAGACCATGAACAGCACGAACAGCAGCAGCATGAACAAGCCTGAGGTGCGGGTGATGATGTTGGTGGCCGTGCCGTCGAGCAGCGACGAGTTGCCCAGCATAAGCAGGAGCAGCGCCGACAGCACCATCAGCGGCATCTGCTGCGACATGATGGTGCGCTCGACCTTGAGGGGCTTGATCATGGCCGTGATGCCGATAATCATCATTATGTTGAGGGCGTTGGAGCCCACCACGTTACCTACGGTGAGCGAGGTGGCGCCGTCCAGTGCCGAGACAATCGATATTGCCAGCTCGGGGCTCGATGTGCCGAAAGCCACCACGGTGAGGCCCACCGTGACGTCGCTCATGCCGAAGCGCCGCGCCAGTGCCGACGAGCCGTCGACAAGGAGGTTGGCGCCCACAAGGACGGCCGCCAGCGACACGACGAGCATTACTATTGTGATAAACATATTGCTATGTTATGTGCAGTTTGTAAGCGGTCGGTGTTATTTGTATCGGGCCCAGCGGATGAGGTCGCGCAAGGTGGGTTTTTTGCCGTACATGAAGATGCCGACGCGGTAGACCTTGGCGGCGAACCATAGGATGAACACCACGCTGACGGCAAGAATAAGCAGCGACACGACGGGCTGCCAGAGGGGTATGCCGAAGGGGATGCGCGAGGCCATCACGATGGGCGAGGTGAACGGTATCAGGCTCATTACCAGCGCCATCGTCGAGTTGGGATTGTTCATCACGCTGAAGTCGACGATGAAGGCGATGATGATGGGGACCATGGCTATTGTCGTCAGCTGGCTGGCATCCTGGGCGTTGTCGACGGCCGAGCCTATGGCAGCGAAGATGCCGCAGTAGAACATATATCCGCCGATGAGGAAGGCCGTCAGCCAGGCGAACATGCTGATGATGTAGCCGGGGTCGTTGAGCTGGCCGATGATCGGCATCAGCTCCTCGAGGTCGGCGCTTGAGGCGGCAGCGGCTGTCTCGGCACCGATAAAGGGCATTGCGACAACCATGAAGAGGCTGACAATCAGGCCCCATATCACAATCTGTGTGGCGGCCACGCAGCCTATGCCGACAACCTTACCGCACATGAGGGTGGTGGGCTTTACCGACGACACCACCACCTCGAGCACGCGGTTGTTCTTCTCCTCGATGATGGATGTCATCACCATCTGTCCGTACAGGATGATGAACATGTAAAGGATGAAGCCCATGCCGAAGCCTATGGCGAAAGACACTATGGTCGAGTCTTCGGTGTCACCTTCGTCGCTGATACGCAGGGTCTTCATCACGCAGTCGGCCTTCACCTCGTCCATGATTTTGTCGAGGTTGTTGATGTCGTATTTTTTCAGACGCTCCTGCTCGATGATTTTGCTTACCTGCGAGGGAATGGCAATCGAGGCCTCCATACCCGTCGACTCGTGGGTGTAGAGGGTGAGGTCGGAGGTATTGGTCATGATGTCGGGACCGATGACGAGAACGCCGTCGAAGCGCTCGTCGTTCTTTGCCGAGTCGAGGCTGATGTCGACAAAGGCGTACTGGATTTCGGGTGTGCTCTGCAGCCGGGGACCGATCATGGCTGTTTCGTCGATGACGGCGATGCTGCGTTTGTCCTGTCCGCCCATCAGCATCAGCACCGAGGGGAGCACCATCATTATAATCATCAGCACCGGCGTCAGCAAAGTGGTGACGATGAAGCTCTTGGTGCGTACGCGCTCGCGGTATTCGCGGCGCACTATAAGGAAGAAGTTTCGCATTTTTATCGAAAGTCTGAGGGTGTACGGTTATTCGTCGGGCTGTACCCCGGCGGCCTGTACGGTGTTTATGAAAATGTTGTCCATCGAGGGTAGGAAAGGCGCGAACGAAGCCAGCTGGCCCGTCTTGTTGGCGCTGTCGATGAGGTCGTGTCGCGAGGCGTTTTCGCGCAGACGCACCTGCATGGTGCCGGGGGCCTCGCTGTTGATGACGGCGACGGGGTCGATGGCGGCGCGGAAGCTGTCTCCGCTGCCGTCGTATGTCAGCTCGTAGGTGTTGGCGCCGTGCTGGCGTCGCAGCTCGGCGACGTTGCCCGAGAGGATAACCTTGCCCTTGTTTATCAGCGAGATGGAGTCGCACAGCTCTTCGACGCTGCCCATGTTGTGGGTGCTGAAGATTACCGTGGCGCCCATGTCGCGCAGGCGCATAATTTCGTGCTTGAGCAGGTTGGCGTTGATGGGGTCGAAGCCCGAGAAAGGCTCGTCGAAAATCAACAGCTTGGGATTGTGCAGCACGGTGATGACAAACTGCACCTTCTGGGCCATGCCCTTTGACAGCTCCTGCACTTTTTTGTTCCACCAGCCTCCCATCTCGAGGCGGTCGAACCACTCTTTCAGGTTCTTTTCGGCGTCGCGGGCGCTGAGGCCTTTGAGGCGGGCGAAGAACATTGCCTGCTCGCCCACGCGCATCTTTTTGTAAAGGCCGCGTTCCTCGGGCAGATAGCCGATGTTGGCGACGTCGGTGGCCACCAGCGGATGGCCGTCGAAGGTCACGGTGCCCCGGTCGGGGGCGGTGATGTGGTTGATGATGCGGATGAGGGTGGTCTTGCCGGCGCCGTTGGGGCCGAGAAGTCCGTGTATCTCGCCCTGGCGAACGTGCACCGTCACGTCGTCGAGGGCGAGGTGGCCGGTATACTGCTTGACGATGTTGTCAGCTTTGAGTAGGTCCATCGTGTTGAGAATGGGTATTTTGATTGATTATATTGTATGCTTATTATTGTTAGACGCTTCGGGGGTCGGGAAAGTTACAGCCTGCGGCAGAAAATTTCGAGGTCCTGCCCCCGGCCCAGCCAGTCGGGCAGGGCGCCGGTGCGCGTGAAGCCGTTGGCGGCGAAGATGGCGGCCGAGGCGGGGTTGTCGGTGCGTATCAGCGCCGCCAGGGTGTCGATGCCCAAAGCCTCGCGGGCCAGGGTAAGGGCCTGTGCGAGGGCCTCGGTGCCGATGTGCCGGCCGCGCAGTGACGCGTCGACGTAGATGCTCACGAAGGCGGCGTTGCCGCGTCGGTTGAAGTCGCAGATGTCGATGTTGCCGGCGGGATCGGTGCTGCCGGCGGGCTGTATCATCAGCCGCAGCGAGCCGTCGCGGGCGATGTCGCCGGTGAAGCTGTGCACATACTCCCAGATTTGCTGGCGCGAGGTCAGCGGCGGGGTGAGGGAGTTGTGCCACAGCGCCGGGTCGTTCTCCCAGCGGTAAATGAAGTCGATGTCCGACGGCTCGGGCGCACGCAGCGTCAGGGCGGGCAGGGTGGCGGTGGTGTCTTGCTTTTCCATCTCAGAATTCTTGGGTGAAGGTGTCCGAGAACAGGGTGCGGTCGCGCAGCGAGCGGCCCAGGGTTATCTCGTCGGTGTACTCGATGTCGTTGCCGACGGCGACGCCGCGAGCAAGCTGGGTGACGCGCACGGGCAGCCCTTCGAGGCGGCGGTAGATGTAGAAGTTGGTGGTCTCGCCTTCCATTGTGGCGCCGAGGGCGAGGATTACCTCGTCCACGCCGCCCTCGCGCACGCGCCGGGCCAGCGACTCTATCTCCAGCTCGTCGGGGCCTATGCCGTCCATGGGCGAGATGACACCGCCCAGCACGTGGTACACGCCGCGGTACATGCCGGTGTTCTCGAACAGCATGACGTCGCGCACGTTCTCCACCACGCAGACGGTGCGCCGGTCGCGCCCTTCGGATGCGCAGATGGGACACACTTCGGACGGGCTGATGTTATGGCACACACTGCAGTAGCGTATGCCGTGCCTCATGTTGATTATCGAGTTGCCCAGGGCGTCGGCGGCGGCAGTGTCCTGCCTGAGCAGGTGAAGGGCGAGCCGCAGGGCGGTCTTGCGCCCTATGCCGGGCAGACGGGAGAGCTCGGTGACGGCGGCCTCGAGCAGGGGCGATGAAAATTCTGTGTTCATTATCGGGTAAGGTGCGACATTCCCGTCGGACGTCTGTCGCGGGGGGAGTTGCCGCTTTGAGCAGACAAATTTAGTAATTTTTCGGCAACATATCACCTACTGATGCGGTTTAAATTATAACGATTCGCTATATTTGCATACAAAATGAGGACGATGAAAAATTTCAGGAGCAAGATATTCGATTTCAAGACCGACCGGCGCCCCGTGCGCGAGGGCTCGCTGCTTGTGTCAGAGCCTTTTTTGAAGGAGCATTTTTTCAAACACGCCGTAATCTCGCTTGTCGACTACGGCGCCGACACGGGTGCGATGGGCGTCGTGCTCAACAACCGCACGGCACTCACCCTTGACGAGGTGCTCGAGCATGTACGGCCCGAGACGAAGGTGCCCGTATATTGCGGCGGCCCGCTGTCGCACGACCGGCTGTTCTTCATCCACGACCTCGGCTCGGGCCTCATCCCCGGCGCCCGCGAGTACTGCGACGGCCTGTGGATCGGCGGCGACTTTGACGACGTCATCGACTACGTCAATTCGGGCTACTCCGTCGACGGCCAT
The DNA here is from genome assembly GCA_004553485.1 of Bacteroidales bacterium. Classification (GTDB taxonomy): domain Bacteria; phylum Bacteroidota; class Bacteroidia; order Bacteroidales; family Muribaculaceae; genus CAG-873. Next base: position 15,219 of record SFLG01000034.1, read on the forward strand.
CTGCGCTTCTTCATCGGCTACGCCGGCTGGGAAAAAGGCCAGCTGCAAGGCGAGCTCGACAACGACGTCTGGGCTGTCGCCGACACCCCTCTCGTCCCCTCCTCCTCATCATCATCCACCTCCGCCACATCCACCACCACAACCACCTCCCCAACCTCCGCCTCTACCCACCCCTCTTCCTCTCACCCCTCCGCCCTCACCCCGCGCACCCTTCTCGCCCTCCACGGCGACGCCCTATGGCACGCCGTAGTGCGCACCATGGGCCCCGCCTACCACCACTGGCTCCTCCACCCCATGTCCACCCACGCCAACTAACCGCATTCCCCTCTTCCCCTCCCTCTCAAAATTTCTTCCATAAACGAAACTTTTGCAAAAACGCCCCAAGGTTTTGTTTATAAACTAAACTTTTGGTATATTTGCGGAAAGTTTTAGTTATGGAAGAAAAAAATGATTTTGTCGTCAGACCTTTATATATGGACCGCATCAGACCATATATAGGGAAGAGTATTATAAAAATTCTTGTCGGGCAGCGGCGTGTTGGCAAGAGTTATATCCTTAAGGCTGTGGCAGATGAAGTGCGTCGCCTTAATCCCGACGCGAATTTTATCAGCATAAATCTTGAGGACTTTGCTTTTGCGCACATAACTGATGCTGCAACCTTGCATAGCGAGATACAATCACGTATTGTGGCAGGCTGCAAAAATTTCATTTTTCTTGATGAGATACAAGAGGTTGCCGATTTCGACCGTGTAGTGCGGTCGCTGTTACTTGACCCTGATAATGACATTTATATCACGGGCAGCAATTCGAGTATGTTGTCATCCGAAATGGCGTCACGTCTGGCCGGGCGAAGTATAGAGATATATGTTCATCCGCTGACCTATAGTGAGTTTCTCGAATTTCACTCTTATCAGGATTCGGACGAGTCGATCCAGGCGTATCTACGATACGGAGGCATGCCCTATCTGCGCAATTTGCCCGACCGCAATACATGGGACGAGTATCTGTCCGGCGTAACCGATGCTGTTGTATACCGCGATGTGGTGAGTCGTCAGGGTTTGCGAAATACAGATTTTTTGCAGCGGCTCATGCTTTATCTGGCCGATAATGTCGGAAATATTTTTACGGCGAAAAAAATTGCCGATTACTTGAAATCGCAACGGATTGCATCAAGCACATCCGGGGTACAATCATATATAGAATATCTTGAAGATGCGTTTATTGTCAACCGCGCCCGTAGATGGGATATTGTCGGAAAACGTTTCTTTGAGATAGGCGAAAAGATTTATTTTGAGGATCTTGGGATACGTAACGCCATTATCGGTTATCGTCCAAAGGATATCGGCGGACTGCTGGAAAATGCTGTATTCAACCACCTGCAAAGCCAAGGATATAGAGTTTCGGTTGGGGCGATGCCGCGGGGTCGCGAAATAGATTTCATCGCAGAGAAGGACAACGAATACCGTTATATACAAGTGGCCCTTACCATTGTTGACCCGACAACGGCTGTACGCGAGTTCGGGAATTTGGAAAAAATCCCCGATAACTACGAAAAAACCGTCATCACTTTACGCGACGACTTCCCTAACACCGTTAACGGTATACATCATCAAAGCCTACGGTGTGTTCGGTAGTTTGGCTTGATTTCGTTCGGTAGTTTGGCTGGATTTCGTTCGGTAGTTTGGCCGGGAGACGAGACAGCGAGCCCCGAGGCCGGGTTAGGGCTTCGGGGCTCGCGATATTTTGGGACCGGGTGGTGGGCCCGGTAGGGTGCCATGTGGGCTTAGGCCCGGGGATGTGGGGTTAGGCCCGGGGGGAGGTTACTTGTGGGCGGGGGTGGCGGAGAGGGCGAGGACGAGGTCCTTCATGTTTTTGCCCAGCTCTTTGGCCTCGGCCATGGTGGGAGCTTCGCTGTATACGCGGATGATGGGCTCGGTGTTCGACTTGCGCAGGTGTACCCAGCTGTGGGGGAAGTCGATTTTCACGCCGTCGATGTCGGTGATTTTTTCGGCGGCATATTTTTCTTTGACGGCCTTGAAGATGGCGTCGGTGTCCAAGTCGTCGGTGAGCTGAATCTTTGTCTTGGCGATGGAGTACTGGGGATAGGTTTTTTTGAGCTCGCTCACCTTTTTGCCGCTCTTGGCCAGCAGGGTGAGGAAGAGTGCCACGCCGACGAGGGCGTCGCGGCCGTAGTGGAGCTCGGGGTAGATGATTCCGCCATTGCCTTCGCCGCCGATGACGGCGCGGATGTGCTTCATCAGCGTTGTCACGTTGACCTCGCCGACGGCGGAGGCCACGTAGGGGCAGCGGTGCTTGCTGGCGATGTCGCTGAGGGCGCGGCTCGAGCTGAGGTTGGAGACGGCCGGGCCGGGGGTGTTGGACAGGACGTAGTCGGCGATGGCGACGAGGGTATATTCCTCGACAAACATCTCGCCGTTCTCCATCACGATTGCCAGGCGGTCAACGTCGGGGTCGACGACGAATCCCACGTCGCAGTGGTTGTCCTTGACCACTTTGGAGATTTCGCTGAGGTTTTCGGGTATGGGCTCGGGATTGTGGGCGAAGTTGCCGGTGGGGTCGCAGTTGAGCTCGATGACGTTGTTCACGCCCATCGACTTCAGCAGCTGGGGTATCACCACGCCGCCCACCGAGTTGACGGCGTCGACGGCCACGGTGAAGTTGGCCTTGCGGATGGCCTCGATGTCCACCAGGGGCAGGGCGAGGACCTTTTGTATATGGCGACGGTTGTAGGTTGTGTTTTTGAGGTGGTGGCCCAGGTGGTCTACGTCGGCGAAGACGTAGTCTTTGGAGTTGGCTATGCGAAGCACCTCCTGGCCCTCGGCGGCGCTGAGAAATTCGCCTTTCTCGTTAAGCAGCTTTAGGGCGTTCCAGTTTTTGGGGTTGTGCGAGGCAGTGAGGATGAGGCCGCCGCAGGCTTCCTCGTAGGTCACTGCCAGCTCGGTGGTGGGGGTGGAGGCCAGGCCGATGTTGATGACGTCGAAGCCCATGCCCATCAGTGTGCCCACTACGATGTCGATTACCATCGGGCCCGAGATGCGGGCGTCGTGACCTACTACTATCGAGCGGTAGGGGAGTGTTGTCGTACGGTCGATGAAGGTGGCGTAAGCGGCTGTATACTTGGCGATGTCCATGGGGGTGAGGGCCTCGCCCGATACTCCGCCGATTGTGCCGCGGATACCGGAGATTGACTTGATGAGTGTCATGGTTTATTATAGAATTAGGTAGATTACTTTCTAAGGAGATAGAGGGGGTACGTCTTATACGGTTTGGGGCTGACGTGCCGTTAAGTGAGGGGGCGGTAGTAGCGCAGACGGAAGAGGAAGGGGATGACGTAGGTCTGTTCGTTGAGGAAGCCGTACTGGCTCTTGACAACCAGGTTAACCACGGCATCGACGGGCAGCAGTGTCAGCGGCATCTGTATGCCGGTGCCCCATTGCATCGAGCTGGTGAGCGAGAAGTTCTGGAAGCGGAAGAAGGTGTTGTCGCTGCTCATGTTATTCTCGTTGCCGTTGCCATCGCCCATCTCGCCGGTCTGTGCGTAAGTTTCGAGGTTCCAGCGGGTGTAGCGGAAGTATATCATCTCGTCGGTCTTGGCGTAGTTGCCGCGTGTGCCGGGGTCGAGCACCTGCATGTACAGGTTGCCGTCCTCGTCGAGGCGGTAGTATGGAGCGTCGGGACCGGTCTTGAAGACGAAGTTGGTGTCGGTGGGGATTTCGTTGATGACGCGCTGGTCGGCCAGGAAGACATTGGTGGCACGGGTTTCCTTGGTCAGCATTTCGGCGTAGCTGCGGTCGTCGTTGCACGAGGTCAGAGCCGTTGTTGCCGCGAGAGCCATCAGCAGAGGTGCGATTATACGGTGGAGTTTCATTCGTTGTGGTTTGTAATGAATGGCCGGTGACCCGGCGGGGATATTTTTGTTAACGGTCGGCGGCTTTCAGGGCGGCCGGCGACATCAGTTTGAGATTTTCCTGCAAGTTGTCTTTGAAGAGTTGGATGCACTCTTCCATGGTGCCGCGGAACTCGCCTCCGGCGGCGTTTAGGTGTCCGCCTCCGCCGTAGTGGCGCGAGCACAGCAGGTTGACGGGGAAGTCGGCCAGGCTGCGCATCGACACCTTGACGTACTCGGGCTCCTGGCGCAGGTAGCAGCTGTACACTATGCCGGGGATTTCGAGCGGGCGGTTGACCAGGCCTTCGGTGTCGCCTTTTTTGTAGCCGTAGCTGTTGAGCTCGTCGCGTGTGAGGACGATGAGGGCGGCGCGGGCGTCGTGAAAGACCTCCATCTTTTTGGCCAGGGCGTAGCTTTCGAGGCGCATGGCGCTCTCGTTGGTGGTCGACACCAGGCAACGTACCAGCCTGTCCTTGTTGACGCCTTTGCCGAGCAGGTCGGCCACGACGAGGTAGAGGCACGGCATGGACGAGTTGTAGCGGAAGCCGCCGGTGTCGGTGATAATGCCGCCCATCAGGCAGGTCGCGGCGTCGGTGTCGACGCGGTTCCACCATCCCAAAGCCTTGAGCAGGTGGGCGGTGAGCTCGGATGTGGACGAGAGGGGCGGAAAGCTGAACGAGAGGTCGGCAAAGTGTTCGGGGTTCTCGTGGTGGTCGATGAGCACGCGCTTTCCGCGGACGTTCTCGATGGCAGGCTGCAGGCGGCTAACGCGGTAGGTGGCGTTGAAGTCCATGCACAGCACCACGTCGGCGTTCCTGATCCACGAGGACGCCTTTTCGCCGAAACTGGAGAAGGCCATAATGTCGCGCGCGCCGGGCAACACGCGCAGGTAGTGCGGCGGCTCGTCGGGCGTAAAGACGCGTGCGTCCTTTCCCATCCCGCGCAGCACGTGCGCCATGCCCAGGGTCGAGCCCAGGGCGTCGCCGTCGGGTGCGAGGTGCCCCACCAGGGCGACGGTGCGCGCCGATGTGAGCAGGCCTTTGAGCCGTTGTATGTCTTCGCGGTTAAATTCGGGTGACATTGTCGGTGTTGCCGGGAGCCGAAAAGCGGCCTCCTGTTCTTAATTTTGCAAAGATAAGAATTTTTGATGTTAACGTAAAAAAAGCCGCCGCCCAAAGTTTCGGGAAGCGGCATTTTTTTGAATTTTTATAACAGAAGGGCTCTCGGGCGAGGGGCGAAGGGGGCAATTGGCAATTGTGGGTTGGCAGATGGTGGCCGGATGATGGGACTTGTCGGATAGGTTACGCCCGGGCCTCTTTGCTGAGCTGGAGGGCCCAATCGCGGATGCGGTCGTCGGTGAGGTCGGCGTGGTTGACCTCGTCGAGCAGCAGGCCAAGGCCGAAGCCGAGGTCGTCAACAGCCTCAGACTTGTCGAACTTGAAGGGATGCACCGTGTACTTGCCCACAAGCTGTGCGCCGGTGCGTTTCATGCGATGGTACAGGTAGTAGACGCCGTTGCAGAAGGTGTCGGCCATCGTCTCGTCGCCGCAGCCGAAGAGCGCCATCTTTTTGTCGTGGAGGTCGAGCGACTGTGCGCCGTCGAGGAAGTCGTACCAGTCGTCTTCAATTTCGCCGTTGCCCCATGTCGAGGTGCCCAGCACGACAACGTCGTAGTCGCCAAGCTTGTCGGGCGCGGTGTCGGCCACGTTGTGCACGTCGGTGTCGGCCACGCCAAGGGCGTCGGCTATTTTTTTTGCTACGCCGGCGGTGGTGCCGGTCTGTGATCCGTAGA
>SFLG01000035.1 GCA_004553485.1 Bacteroidales bacterium
GCTTACTCGGTGTAGCCGAACTGGCGCAGTTTGTTCTCGCGGTTACGCCAGTCGGGCTCGATTTTTACGAAGAGCTCGAGGTAGACGCTCTTGCCAAAGAACTGCTCGATGTCGAGGCGCGCCTCTTTGCCGACTTTTTTGAGTTTTTCGCCGCCGCGGCCGATGATGATGCCTTTTTGCGAGTCCCGCTCGACGTAGATGACGGCCATGATGTGTATCGAGTGCTCTTTCTCCTCGAATTTCTCCACCAGCACCTCTACGGCGTATGGAATTTCCTTGTCGTAGTTGAGCAGGATTTTCTCGCGGATGATTTCGGTGACGAAGAAGCGAGCGGGCTTGTCGGTGAGGGCGTCCTTGCCGAAGTAGGGGGCGTGCACGGGCAGGAGGCTGACGATGGTGTTGAGCAGGTTGTCGGTGTTGAAGCGCTCTTTGGCCGAGACGGGGAAGATGGTGGCGTTGGGGAGGAGGCCCTTCCAGCGCTCGACAATCTTTTCAAGCTCGTCCTGGTTGTGCACAAGGTCTATCTTGTTGATGACCAGCAGGACGGGGACTGTCTCCTTGGCCACCTTGGCCAGGAAGGAGGCATTTTTTTCGGGGCTCTCCACCACGTCGGTGACGTATACCAGGACGTCGGCATCGGTGAGGGCGCCTTCGCTCTGGCTCAGCATCGTCTCTTGCAGTTTGTACTTGGGCGCAAGTACGCCGGGGGTGTCCGAGAAGACAATCTGGTAGTCGGGGGTGTTGACGATGCCCATGATGCGGTGGCGTGTGGTCTGGGCCTTGGAGGTTATGATGGACACGCGCTCGCCTACGAGGTCGTTCATCAGTGTCGACTTGCCGACGTTGGGGTTGCCTACGATGTTGACGAAACCGGCGCGGTGCCCGGTGTTGGTTGCTGAGTTTTCCATTATGCGGTGTTTTATGTCGGTGTCAAGTAAGGTTGCCCGGCGTGGCGTTTTGGCGGGGACACAACCGTGGCTTACTTAAAAACAAAAATAGCACAGTAAATGTGCTATTTGAGTGTAAAAATTTTTGTGCGTGTACCGGCGGCGGGGCATCACATGTCCCATACCAGATACATAGCACCCCAGGTGAAGCCGGCGCCGAAAGCGGTGAGGATGAGCTTGTCGCCCTTCTTGAGGGTGTCCTTGTACTCGTCCAGGCAGATGGGGATGGAGGCTGCCGACGTGTTGCCGGTGTGCTGGATGTTGACGAGCACCTTCTCCATAGGCACCCCGGCTTTCTGGGCCACGGCCTCGATGATGCGGAGGTTGGCCTGGTGGGGGATGAGGTAGCTGATGTCGTCGACGCCGAGGTTGTTGCGCTTCATCACATCAAGGGTGCTGGTGAGCATGTCGGTAACGGCGTGCTTGTATACGTGGCGGCCGTCCTGGAAGAGGAAGTGCCAGCCGTCGTCGAGGGTCTGCTGTGTGGTGGGGTGAACCGAGCCGCCGCCTTTCATGACGAGGTATTCGAGGCCCTGGCCGTCAACGTGGAGCACGGCGTCCTGTACGCCCATGCCGGGCTCGTCTGTGGGCTGAACCAGCACGGCGGCGGCGCCGTCACCGAAGAGGGGACAGGTCTGACGGTCCTGGTAGTTGACCATCGACGACATCTTTTCGGCGCAAACCACCACAACGTTGCGGTAGAGGCCCGAGCGGATGTAGCCCGTGGCGTCCTGGAGGGCGACGATGAAGCCGGCGCAGGCGGCCTGGATGTCGTAGGCGTAGCAGTGCTTGAGCCCGGCCTGGTAGGTGATCACCGACGCTGTCGACGGGAAACGGTAGTCGGGGTTGGACGTCGCGCAGATTACCAGCTCGATGTCGTCGGGGTTGATGCCGGTGTTTTCGATCAGTCGCTGCACGGCGATGGCGCCCATGTAGGACGAGCCGGTGTTTTCCTTATGCAGTATGCGGCGTTCCTTTATGCCGACGCGGGTGGTGATCCACTCGTCGTTGGTGTCGACCATCTTCGAGAGCATGTCGTTGTCGAGGATGTCGTCAGGGAGATATGAAGCTATACCTGATATGCGGGCGTTGGTCATGATTATCTCGTGTATGGGTTGAGGTGGAGGTGCTTGGTAAAATTTGAGGCCTTGCGCCTGGAGCGATGGGCTTTAGGCGCGGAGGGGTGCTATACGTAAATGTAACCCGCACAGGCCGCAGAATGTTCTACGGCCTGTGTGGTTGTCCGTACGGTTGGCGCCGGCCGGGCCGTGGCGCGGGCCCTGCGTGGCGTGTGTCGCGGCTCAAAGAGCGGCGTCCTTTACGATAGCCTGACGGCCGCGGTAGTAGCCGCATTCGCCGCAAACGGTGTGGTAGATGTGCCAGTTGCCGCAGTTGGGGCAAAGAGCCAGTGTGGGTTCTACAGCCTTGTCGTGGGTGCGACGCTTTGCGGTGCGGGTTTTGGATTGTCTGCGTTTAGGATGTGCCATTTTTCTTTAAGATGTGATATTGTTATTATTATTGTTTCTGTTTTGCTGCGGGGTGTCGGTCTGTCAGCGGCGTCCCTTCGGAAATCCTGCCAGGCGGACGGCGGCGCCGGGGACAGCTCCCGCGGTTGTTTGTCAGTTGTCGTATTCGTCTTCGTCAGCGTCACCGTCGCTCTCGGCGGCGAAGTCGCGCAAGGCCGCCCAACGGGGGTCGGAGGCCGAGGCTGCCTGCTCTTCGCCTTCGCCGGCATCGTCGTCGTCGATGCCGTCCATCAGGTCGTTCTCCAGCTCGGCGTCCTCGTCGTTTTTCGAGGCCACGCGGTGCTTGTGCAGCAGGGCCATCATCTGACGGTTGCACTTGCCCAGCGGGTGCACGTGCTTGATGGGCACGGCCAGCGACACGGTGTCGTAAATCATGTACGCCACGTTGAGCTCGTTCATGTTCGAGGGTATCTCGATAAGCTCGTCCGAGTCGTCGGCAAAGGTGTCGCCGTATCTTACCTCGATGTGGTAAGTGGCGTCGATGGGCCAGGGCATCTCCTCAAGGCAGCGGTCGCACTGCACGGTGACCTCGCCGGTGATGTGGAAGGTGACGTCGTAGATGTCGCCGTTGTATTTTACCTCGACGTCGCATTTGAGTGCCGCGTCGTGGATGGCGCTGCTCTCCATGTCTTCGAAGAACTTCTTGTCGGGGACGAACTCGAAGTGGTGGGTGCCCTTGGGGAGCGACTTGAGGGGGAGGGAGAATTTGGTGAACTTGCCCATTTTTGCTGAGAAGAAAGAGTTGAGAGGCGCTGTTAATGCAAGGTTTCGGGCCCTTGGAGGATGCCGGCCGCCACTGATGGAGACTGACACCGAAAAGGCCACACGGAAAAGCCCGTGCGGAGTGCCTCGGTCAAAAACTTTGCAAAGTTAGGATTTTTCCCCCTAACGAGCAAACTTTTATCAATATTTTAAGGGCAGGCCCGCCCCAATCGGACCAATTGGGCCAATTAGGCCAATTGGACCAATAAGGTAATTAGGCCAATTGGACTAATCAGGCTAATAAGACCAATAAGCTCGGTTAGTCTGATGCGCCCGCCGGGGCGCCGTTTGATGCTGTCGCGAAAAAGTTGTATCTTTGCATTATAATAATGTATATAACGATATGGGACGACTGATGGCTATCGATTTTGGCAGGCGACGGTGCGGTATCGCCGTTACCGACAGTCTGCGTCTGGTGGCCAACCCGCTGGAGACGGTAGAGACGGGGCGGCTGGCCGACTTTGTGCGCGCCTACATTGCCGCCGAGGGTGTCGACGCCGTTGTCGTGGGTCGTCCGCGGCAGATGGACGGCAGCGACTCGGAGTGCATGCGCTACCTCACCCCGGCAATCAACCGCCTGCGCAAGCTGATAGCCCCCGTGCCGGTGATTTTCTTTGACGAGCGTTTCACGTCGGTGCTGGCCCACAAGGCCATGCTCGACGGCGGCATGAAGAAGATGGCCCGGCGCGACAAGGCTGTGGTGGACCGCATCTCGGCCTCGATTATCCTCAACGACTACCTGTCCTCGCGCCAGGCAGCCGAGGACGCCGTGCCCGGCAACTGAGCGGCGGGGGTAAGGCCCCGGCCCATAGCGGCGGCCGTTAGCGTGGCGGCCGTTAGCGTGGCTGTTACCGTTATCGGTCGAGCTCGACCGATAACAGTGACGCTTCCGGGGCTTGGCCGTTAACCGGCCGCCACACTCGCCTCTGTAACATAAACTAACAAAAAACAAGATATGAAACTTCCTGTTTATATGTATGGCCATCCCGTGCTGCGTGAGGTGGCCGAAGATGTGCCCGACGACTTCGAGGGCCTGCAGAAGCTGGTCGACGATATGTTTGAGACGATGTATGACTCGGAGGGCGTGGGCCTGGCCGGGCCGCAGATTGGCAAGAGCCTGCGCCTGGTGGTGATTGACGCCGACCCGGTTGCCGACACGTTCCCCGAGTGCGCGGGCCGCAAGATGGTACTCATCAACCCTGAGATAGAGGTGCTCGACGGCGATGCCGTGAGCCGGTCGGAGGGCTGCCTGTCGCTGCCCGGAATAGCCGAGGAGGTGAAGCGCGTCGAGCATATTCGCCTGCTGTGGACCGACGAGAAGGGCGAGGAGCACGACGAGGAGATTTCGGGCTTTCTGGCCCGCATCGTCCAGCACGAGTGCGACCACCTGGAGGGCAAGGTCTTTATCGACCACGTGCCGGCCATACGGCGCGCCCTCATCCGCGGCAAGCTGAACAACATCGTGCAGGGCAAGGTGCGCTGCGACTACCGCGCCGTCTTTGCCCCCCGCAAAAGGCGGTAAGGCAGGGCCTTGCCGCCCCGCCCACAAGGGGGCGGAACAGTGACAAAGCGGCCGCGAGGCGGCCGCCGGGCCGAGACGGGGGCGATAGCTGCACGTGGGGCCCTTGTTGAACTTAAAACCAAAAGCTAAAGACAGATGGCTGACGATAAAAAGATAATTTTTTCGATGGTAGGCGTGTCAAAGACCTACCCTCCTCAGAAACAGGTTTTAAAAAACATTTACCTGTCGTTTTTCTATGGTGCCAAGATTGGCATTATCGGTCTCAACGGCTCGGGAAAATCGACGCTGCTGAAAATCATTGCCGGCCTTGACAAGTCGTATCAGGGCGAGGTGGTCTTTTCGCCGGGCTACTCGGTGGGCTACCTGGAGCAGGAGCCTCAGCTCGACCCGGACAAGACGGTGATCGAGGTTGTGCGCGAGGGCGTGCAGCCTATCATGGACATGCTGGCCGAGTATGACAAGGTCAACGAGGCCTTCGGCGACCCGGACGCCGACTTCGACGCCCTGCTGGCACGCCAGGCCGAGCTGCAGGACAAGCTCGACGCCGCCGACGCGTGGAACATCGACTCGAAGCTGGAGCGCGCGATGGACGCCCTGCAGTGCCCGCCCGACGACCAGAAGATCGACACCCTCAGCGGTGGCGAGCGCCGCCGCGTGGCCCTGTGCCGCCTGCTGCTGCAGCAGCCCGACGTGCTGCTGCTCGACGAGCCCACCAACCACCTCGACGCCGAGTCGATAGACTGGCTGGAGCAGCATCTGCAGCAGTATCCCGGCACGGTCATCGCCATCACCCACGACCGCTACTTCCTCGACCACGTGGCCGGCTGGATCCTCGAGCTCGACCGCGGCGAGGGCATACCCTGGAAGGGCAACTACAGCTCGTGGCTCGACCAGAAGACCAAGCGCATGGCCCAGGAGGAGAAGCAGGCCTCGAAGCGCCGCAAGACCCTCGAGCGCGAGCTCGAATGGGTGCGCATGGCACCCAAGGCGCGTCAGGCAAAGGGTAAGGCCCGTCTCAACAGCTACGACAAGCTGCTCAACGAAGACCAGAAACAGAAGGAGGAGCGCCTCGAAATCTTTATCCCCAACGGCCCGCGCCTCGGCAACAAGGTCATTGAGGCCCACGGCCTGGCAAAGTCGTTCGGCAACAAGAAGCTGTTTGAAAACCTCGACTTTGTCCTCCCGCCCAACGGCATCGTGGGTGTCATCGGTCCCAACGGCGCCGGCAAGACCACCCTCTTCCGCCTGATAATGGGCCAGGAGAAGCCCGACGCCGGCAACTTCGAGGTGGGCGAGACCGTCAAGGTGGCCTACGTCGACCAGCGTCACCACGACCTCGACCCCGAAAAGACCGTCTACGAGGTCATCAGCCAGGGCACCGAGACTTTCCGTATGGGTGGCCGCGACGTCAACGCCCGCGCCTACCTGTCCAAGTTCAACTTCACCGGCGCCGACCAGGAAAAGAAAATCGGCGTGCTCTCCGGCGGTGAGCGCAACCGCCTGCACCTTGCCATGGCGCTGAAAGAGGAGGGTAACGTCATCCTGCTCGACGAGCCCACCAACGACATCGACGTCAACACGCTGCGCGCCCTTGAAGAGGGCCTCGACGACTTTGCCGGCTGCGCCGTCGTCGTCAGCCACGACCGCTGGTTCCTTGACCGCATCGCCACGCACATCCTCTCGTTCGAGGGCGACGGCAAGGTTGTCTACTACGAGGGCTCGTACAGCGACTACGAGGCCTGGAAAGTCGCCAACAACGATGGCAAGCCCCTTCCCCGCCGCCGCTACCGCAAACTGATGGAATAAGCCCACCGGGCACTGTCACACACCACGCGGCCCGCTCAATCCTGAGCGGGCCGCGCGTGTTATTGGGCTGTTAAGGACTTTAAGGACCTTTAAGGGCTTTAAGGGCCTTAGGGGCCTTGTGGGTGTGCATTTAGTCGTCTACGCCGAGGAAGCGGCCGTTGCGGTCAAAGAGAAGATCGAGGCCGCCGATGAGCTCGACTTCGTAGTGGCTGTGGTCAATCTTCAGCGAGGTTATCCTGGCATTCTTGTAGTTGGTCTTTACGTAGTTGCGGATGGCGGCGGGGACGAGCTTGTCGGGCACGCAGTTGCGGCCGGCATCGACCTCGGTGAGGTTGCCCTGGCGGTCAAACTCCAGTTCGGTGCCGTTGTTGAGCACGACGTCGTAGCTGGTGCCGTACATGTCGGTGTCGATTTTGATGTGGTTGATTTTGTTCTGGCCGAAGGTTTCTACTATCACCTGTCGGGCCGCTGCGGGCAGCTGGGTGTGGTCGGTGGTATACCTGTCGCGGGCCAAAGCGGGAACAATGGCCAGCATGGCCATTACCGCTGCAATAATCGTCCTTTTTGCAATAATCGTCTTTTTCATATTCAGTGTTTTTTAGTTATATGTCTTATGTTAACGTGCGAGCCCTCCACAAAGTTCGATATTGTGGAGGGCTCGCGCTGTATTGGTTGAGCCGGGGGCCGGTGCCGGGGCTCAGGGGGTTATTTGCGGGCGGGGACGAAGCGGCGCAGGTAAATCTCGGTGGGGAAGTGGTCCGAGTAGCCGTTCAGGTATACGCCGGAGGCGAAGGTGCGCAGGGGGTAACCCTGGCGTGAGCCCTGGTCGTCGCGTAGGAAGTCGTAGTTGTGCACCTCGGCGCGCCAGAAGTTCCAGCGTGTTTCGGGGTCGTTGACGAGGTTACCCGAGAGGATGATCTGGTCGAAGAGGTTCCACGAGCTCTTGTAGGCCAATGTGCCGATACCGCGCTCGAGCATCTTCCACCAGGGGTTGTAGAACTCGTGGGCGGTGACCTTTTCGGGGTTGGGCTTTGCGCCTAACACCTTTGCGCACGATTTGTCCTGGGGGTCGTCGTTGAGGTCGCCCATGATTACCACGCCCATCTGCGGGTCGACGTTCCACAGCGAGTCAGCGATGTGCTTGCACAGGCGTGCTGCGGCTTCGCGGTTGGGCGACGACTGCTCCTGACCGCCGAGGCGCGAGGGCCAGTGGTTGACGATGATGGCGATGCGCTCGCCCATCAGACGGCCGACGACGCACATCTGGTCGCGGGTGGCAAAATTGATTTCGGTGAGGGTGTGGTTGGTGACGTTCTCGAGCTTGAAGTAACGGGGGTTGTAGAGCAGGCCTACGTCCACGCCGCGTTTGTCGGGCGAGTCGTGGTGGCAGATCTGCAGGTTCCAGGGAGCCAGCTGCGGGTCGGCGACGAGGTCCTCGAGGACGGTGCGGTTCTCAATCTCCGATACACCGATTATAGCGGGGCCGTTGGGTGTGGTTTTGGACGTGAAGCTGGAGATGGCGCGGGCCATGTGGTTGATTTTGTTCCAGTACTTGGTGCCGTTCCACTGGTTTTTGCCGCCGGGGGTGTATTCGAGGTCGCGGCCCAGGGGGTTGTTGGGGATGGTATCAAAAAGGTTCTCGAGGTTGTAGAAGGCTATGCCGGCTATCTGGTAGCCGCCTTTCTCCTTCTGCTGTGCCTGGGCGGGCATGGCGTTTGTGGCTGCCATTGCCAGGACTGCCAGGGCGATGCTGAACAATTTTTTCATGGTTTATGGGGATGCTTTTGTTGTTTATTTCCTGAATTATATTGCCAAAGTTAGCATAAAACCGCCAATTGTGCAAATAAACTTTAAAGAAGGCGCCTAACGGGCCCTGCCGGCCGTTGGTAAGGGCCGGGGTGGTCACGGTTATCGGTCGAGCTCGACCGATAACGGTCAGGCCGGGCGCGGGGCAGGGCGGTGTGGGCCGTGCGTTAGCCGTTGTTGCGGCTGAGGATGGCGTCGATGATGCGGCGGTCGTTGCTGAGGCGCGGAATTTTGCGCTGTCCGCCGAGTTTTCCCGTCGAGGCGAGCCAGTCGTCGAAGACGCCGGGACGAGCGTCGATTACCTCGAGGGGGTCGAGAAAGATGCCTCCCGAGCGCTTGGCGGCGTAGTCGCTGTTTTCGTCGCGGAGGGCGCTGTCGAGGTCGGCGGCAAAGGCGGCGTGGTCGGCCGGCGGGGTCTCCCATTCGATGAGCCACTGGTGGCGTCCACGATGTCCACCGTCGGCAAAGACGGGGGCGACGGTGTAGTTGTGTGCCTGGCAGCGGTGCTTGTGGCAGGTGCGGGTGAGGGCGGCGTCGGTGTTGTGCACCATCACCTCCTCGCCAAAGGCGTTGATGAAGGCTTTTGTGCGCCCGGCGATGGCGATGCGCAGGGGGTCGCGGCTGACGATGCGCACGGTGTCGCCGATGGGGTATCGCCACAGGCCGTTGGGGGCGGTGATAACCAGGGCGTATGTGCGGCCCTCCTCCACCTCCCATGCCGGGACGGCGTGCGCGGGCTGCGCGTCGTCGGCCTCGTCGAGGGGGACGAACTCGTAGAAGACACCGGCGTCGAGCAACAGCAGCATCGACCCCGGCTCGCGCAGGTCCTGGCAGGCGAAGAAGCCCTCCGAGGCGTTGTAGGTCTCGACGTAGCGCATGCGGCTGTCGGTGATGGCGGCGTACTGGCTGCGGTAGGGGCCCATGGCTATGCCTCCGTGGAAAAAGACCTCGAGGTTGGGCCATACGTCGTGCACGGTGGTGGCACCGGCCTCGGCGATTACGGCGCGCAGAACGGTGAGAAACCACGAGGGCACGCCGGATATGTTGGTGACGTTTGATTTGAGCGAAGCCTTTACCAGCGCGGGCACTTTCTGCGTCCAGTCCTCCATCAGGGCGATGTCGCGTGGCGGCACGCGGTAGATGTCGACCAGCGGTCCGCAGGCCTCGATGAGGTGTGCCGACAGGTCGCCGGCCTTTACGCCCTCGGGCAGCTGCAGCTGCGTAGCAAAGCTGCCGCCGAGGATGAAACCCCGTCCGCTGAACAGGCGCGAGTCGGGGTAGTTGGCAAGGTAGTGGGCCACGGCGGCGGCTGCGCCGGGGTAGTGGTTGAGGCGCAGCGAGTCGTCGGTGATGGGGATGAACTTAGAGCGGCCGTCCGATGTGCCGGACGACTGGGCATAGCGCCGGCACACACCGGGCCACAGTACGTCGGTGGCGCCGTCGGCCATCGCCATCACCAGGTTGCGTATCTCTGGATAGCCGGTGACGGGTAGGGCGGCGGCAAAGGCGGCGTAGTCGGTGGTGCGCTTCAGCCCGTGGGCCCTGCCGTACTCGGTGCGCTCGCCCTTGCGGGTGAGATAGTCGAGCTGTCTAAGCTGCACACGCCGTATGTTGTCGCCGCGCCAGCTGCGGGCGGCCTTGACGTGCCGGCCAAGGATAAGACGCGCTATGGGAGTGAGGTTGAGCATCAGGTGAGTGTATTGTGTTTTGCAGCAGCTAAATAGCTAAAATAGCTACCATAGCTAATTAGCTATAATAGCTACTGTAGCTGAGATAGCCAAGGGCTAAAACGCCTTGCGCACTATGCGCCGTATGGTCAGCAGGTTCAGCGCTGTCACTGCCAGCACGATGGTGGCGCCGGCAAGCAGGGCGGGGAGGGCCGAGCCGGCGTGGACACCGATTTCGTCGAGCTGCGCCTGCCAGCGGGCCGACGCTACGAACATTATCACCGTCGACAGCACGAGTATGCCGGCGTTGACGGCGACAACCAGGCGGTAGTACGGCGCGGCGGCCTGTGCCGGGGTGTAGCCCAGCAGCATGAGGTTGTGCAGCTTCTCGCGCGACTTCTGCAGCAGCAGGAATATGCTGAGCGTGAGGATGAAGAACGCCAGCAGCGAGATGACGGCGCCGATGGTGACGACGATGGCGGTGATGATGCGCAGGAAGTAGGTGGCGCGCGAGTTGTCGGTGTTGTCGCCGGCAACCTCGTAGTTGTGGCGCTCCATGTACTTCATTATGGCGGGGTCGCCGGGCTTGCTGACCTCGAGGATGAGGCGCGAGGGGTTGGGCTGTGTGCCCGGCACGGCAAACTGGTCGTTGGCCCAGGTCATAAAGGTGCCGGGGACGGCGATGGTGTTGAGGCGCGACGAGAAGCCGACGATGCGTGCCATCACCACCGTGGACTTGCCGTTGCCGGACAGGCGGAACGTGATGGGTACACGGCCGATGATGCTCTCGGACAACTGGGGCAGGCCGCGCGAACCGGCAAAGCCGAAGTTGTACAGCGCCAGGTATTCGCGCGACATGATGACGGGGACGGTCTGCCCGGGCTTCCAGTCCCACCCTTCGGGCATGACGTCGAGGAAATCGTCGGGGATTGACTCGAGGAACATGTAAGTCGACATGTTTGAGTCGCCCAGGCCCATCGAGGCCATCACGCTGAAGTTGGCGCTGCTGAAGGCGCCCACCTTGCGCATCCAGGGCTGCTCCTCGAGCTCGCTGATGTCTTTGGGCGTGAAGCCGCCGTCGGCTTTTTTGAGGCCGAGGGTGGTAAGCGTCGACACGGGACGCGAGATTATCATGTAGTCTTTGGACACAAACGAGTCCTCGTTGCGGTAAGCCGTCGAGACGTCGCTGTAGAAGCGTATGGCGCACATCACGATGGCCAGGCCGGCAAGGTTGGCCAGGGCGTATCCGACAATCTGCATTGCCGATATGTTCTTTCGCAGAAGTTTCCAGATCATAGCCTGATGTGTTTGGCCTCGTCGAGGACGAGCGGGTTGCCCACGGAGGTGGTGATGATTGAGCCGCCGTTGCGTGCCGCGGCCTCGGTTACCAGCTCGGCCACGCGCCCGTTGTTGGTGGCGTCGAGGTGGCTCACGGGCTCGTCGAGGATGATGAAGTCGAAGGGCTGGCACAGGGCGCGTATCACGGCTACGCGCTGCTGCTGGCCCACCGAGAGGCGTCCCGCGGGCTGGTCGGCCTTTTCGGCCACGCCGAGGCGTTCGAGCATGTCCATAATCTGCACGGTGGTGCAGGCGCCGGTGAGGCGGTTCTTAATCTGAATGTTCTCCATCACCGACAGCTCGGCAAAGAGCTTCATCTCCTGGGGCAGGAGGGCCAGATGGCGCAGGCGCACCAGGCACCACTGCTCGATGGAGAGCGTGCGCACATTGGTGTCGTTGAAGAGGATGTCGCCGAGGTAGTCGCTGCGGTTGCCGTAGATAAACGAGCACAGGCTCGACTTGCCGGCACCGCTCTCGGCCTCAATCATATAACGCCCCGGGCGGCTGAAGGTGAGGCTGTGCATCCACACCTCAGACAGCGCGACATGGCCCTCTTTCTCCTGCCCGGCGAAGACACCGGGCAGGGCCATGTCGAGGGTTATGCTGTCGATGCGCCCGAAGGGCAGCGTTGTTTTGCTCACTTAGTAGTCGTATTTTGATCTTTCTTCTTTGACCTTGTTGACGGCGTCGCTGATCAGCGACAGGTAGCACTGCAGCAGGGTCTTGTCGGTATTGGTGGCAGTGGTGGTGGCGCTGATGGTGTTGCCCTTGAGGGTGGCGGTGCCTTCGAGGCCGAACTTCATGCCGAACATCTCGGCCAGCATGTCCGAATACATGCTGTCGGTGATGATGGCGATGTTGGAGTCTTTGATGTCACCGGTCTTTGAGGTGAGCTTGTTGCTGCCGGGTGTGCTGTTGAAGTAGGCTACGACGAGGTTGCCCTCGGTGTGGATGTCAAGGCTGAGGTGAGCGTAGCGTTCGGGAGAGGACTCGGCGACGCTGTCGCTGTAGTACTCATACTCGGCGCTGCGGTCGTAGATGGGTATGTCCATGGCGAACTTGATGGACTGGCCGGGGGCGTAGGTTATCTGGTCGGGAGCGCCCTGGTCTATGCCCCACAGTTTGGCTAACATGTCGATGAGCTCGCCCGAGCGGCCGTTGGCGCAGGTGACGGCGGCAGAGAGGCTGACTCGTTCGGCTGCCTCGTAGTCATTCTTCAACTTGAGCATTTTCTCGTCAATGTTGACGGAGCCGGATATCATTGCGGGGCCGTCGAGGATGGCGGCGATTTGGTTGGCCTGGGCTTTCTCGCTGTAGCTGAGGAAGGAGGCGCCGAACTGCAGGTACTCTTTGACGTTGCCCACGAGTATGGCGGCGGTGTGGCCCTTGCCGGCGTATTCGAGCAGGTCGGGGTTAACGGTGCCGTTAAACAAGCCCTTGGCCGACTTGCCGTCGTAGGTGGTGAGCTCGAAGGAGGTCTTCCAGGTCTTGCCTTCCATGTTGAAGGTGAAGAAGGCGCCAATCTTGTTGCTATTGATTAGGTTGGAGATTTCGCTCGGAATCTTGTTGTCGTCAAACTCGTAGTGGGCGAAGACGTTGATGAGCTTGTCGCCTTCGGTGAGGCGCTTGGCGACGTCCTCGGCGAGGGGATGGTCCTCGGCGCGCTTCTGCAGCTTCTCCATAAAGCGGACAGGGGTCTCGCCGTGAGGAGTGCACAGAATCATGCCGGTGTCGTCTTTGGTCATCAGGTAGATGTCCTCTGTGAGGTCGAGGGTCCACCAGCCGTCTTTCTCCTTGGCCTTGTCGCCCAGGTCTTTGCCGACCTGCTCGATGAATTTCTTCGAGTCTTTGACGTTGAAGGCGAACAGCAGCTGGGCGTTGTCCTCGTCCTGAATGTCAAAGGTGACGATGGCGTTTTCGTATTCAAGGTACTCGTTCTCTATCACATAGTCGATGTATGACCGCACACCCGAGGGAACTTCTTTGAGGATGGCGTTGATTTCGGACGAGAGCTCGAGCTTGCCTTTGTCGTCGATGGTGCTGCCCGACTGTTCGACAAGCTGTTTGAGGTTGATGGTGGCTACCACTTTGTCTTTGGACGAGGCGTAGGTTTCCAACAGCTCGGCCGAGTCTTTTTTGCCTGAGCACGAGCCCAGCAGTACGATACATGCCATAGCCATGAGCGGCAGGGCAAAACTTTTGATTAGATTTCTCATAGTGGAAATATTTTAAATTTTATTGAATTTTCACAAGCGGGGCTATGGGGCTAATTGGTCTAATTAGTCTAATTAGACTGTAACCTTAAAATTTGAGTTGGTGTTTTCAGCGCCTAAGCGCCACCGTGCAAAGATAATAAAAAAGCGTCAAGGGGGGAAGAGGCGGGGCAAAAAAAACAGCAAGCCCGCGGGCGATGTGCCTGCGGGCTTCTGCGCTTCAAGATGGACTCGAACCAACGACCCTCTGATTAACAGTCAGATGCTCTAACCGACTGAGCTATTGAAGCAAGGTGCTATGTATGTTTGCGCTTCAAGATGGACTCGAACCAACGACCCTCTGATTAACAGTCAGATGCTCTAACCGACTGAGCTATTGAAGCGTATCCGCAACCTTCCGGGGTCGGTTGCGCCGTCCGAAACGGCCTCCCGGTGGTTTTGCGGTGCAAATTTACAACAATTTTTTTTATCGTGCAATAGCGCGGGCTAAATAATTTGCCTGACGCGGTTTATTTACCCTGCTTATTTACCCTGCTGCGTGAAGAGTTTGGCGCGCAGTGTGTCCACCATGTCCAGCTCCTCCCAGGGGAAGAGGCGCACCTCGATGGCGGTGTCCTTGCCGTTGATGTGGAAGGTTTTGGTGACGGTGCGGGGCGTGCGGCCGACGTGGCCGTAACTGGCGGTCTCCTCGTAGATGGGTGTGCGCAGGTTGAAGCGCTTTTCGATGGCGAAGGGGCGCAGGTCGAACTCGGGCAGCGAGGTCACCGCCTTTGACAGCTCGGCGTCGCTGAGGCCGGTCTTGCCCGTGCCATAGGTGTTGATGTTCACGCTGACGGGCTCGGCCTTGCCGATGGCGTAGGCCACCTGCACCAGCACGCGCTCGGCGGCGCCGGCGGCGACGAGGTTTTTGGCGATGTGGCGTGCGGCGTAGGCTGCCGAGCGGTCTACTTTGGACGGGTCTTTGCCCGAGAAGGCGCCTCCGCCGTGGGCGCCGTGGCCGCCGTAGGTGTCGACGATAATCTTGCGGCCGGTGAGGCCGGTGTCGCCGTGGGGGCCGCCGATGACAAACTTGCCCGTGGGGTTGACGTGCAGGGTGTAGTCCTCGTCGAGCAGGTGGCGCAGATTTTCGGGCAGCCGCTTGCGCACGTTGGGGATGACGATGCGGCGCACGTCGTTGGTGATGGTCTCGCACATACGGCGGTCGCACTCCTCCTGGCTCAAGCCGGTCTTTTCGGGTGTTAGGAATTCGTCGTGCTGGGTCGAGACAACGATGGTGTCGACGCGCACGGGACGGTGTGTCTCGCCGTCATATTCGATTGTCACCTGGCTCTTTGCGTCGGGGCGCAGGTACACCATGTCGGTGCCCTGGCGGCGTATGCGTGCCAGCTCCTTTACCAGGGCGTGGCTGATGGCGAGCGACAGGGGGATGTAGAGGTCGGTCTCGTCGGTGGCGTAGCCGAACATCATGCCCTGGTCGCCGGCACCCTGCTCCTCGCGGATGTCGCGGTCGACGCCGCGGTTGATGTCGCCGCTCTGCTCGTGCAGGGCCACCATCACGCCGCAGCTCTTGGCGTCGAACTGCAGGCTGGAGTGGTTGTAGCCGATGCGCTCGATGACGCGGCGGGCGGTGCCGGGGATGTCGATGTAGGCTTCGGAGTTTACTTCGCCGGCAACGATTACCTGGCCGGTGGTGACGAGGGTCTCGCAGGCGACTTTGCTGTTGGGGTCGCGGGCAAGGAACTCGTCGAGGATGGCGTCGCTGATCTGGTCGGCGACTTTGTCGGGATGACCCTCTGAGACTGATTCTGAGGTGAAAAGGTAGTTCATAGTGTATGTTGTTTTGTTGTTGTCGGGGGTGATTGGTTTAATTAGTCTAATTGGCCTTATTGGGCCGGTGGGCGGGTGCAAAAAAAGCGGCAGCCGGGTTGGCTGCCGCGAGATATGCGGTTTAAAAATCGGTCGGGTTGATTGTATCGCCGAGCGGTTTTAGCATTTTTTTAGGTGGTTGCAAGCAGCCAAATTTGTCCACCAACGATTTTTGTGCTGCAAAGGTACAACTTTTCTTTTAACCTTGCAACCTTAGCGTTGCAATTCGCTTTACTGCTTACCGCTTATTTGACGGGGCGCAGGGTGATGCGGGCGGGGGAGTTGGCCGATGTGAGGTTGACGAGGGTGTCGCTGACAAACTCGACGTCGGTAATCTGCGGGAGGACGGTAACCATCAGCTGCTCCATCGTGACGTCGGGGCAGGCCATCCGTGTCATGCCGCCGTCTTTGAGAGTGACTTTGCCGCCGGTGCGGGTGTATTCGCCGAATATGGTGTTGCAGTTTGTCTTGGCCGAGTAGGTGGTGTCGGTGAAGACCATCCGGATGGGCCCGTAGGCGTCGTCGATGTCGACGGCGTTGACGAGGGCGGTGTCGTTGAGGGCGACGGTGACGATGTCGTAGGTTCCGGCCAGGCTGGCGCCGGCGTTATTCTCTTCGGCCGTCGTGCCGGCCTTGTTGGCTGTGCAGGCTGCTGACATGAGCACGATGGCAAATGCAGCGGGGATAATTGCTTTAAGTTTCATATTTTCGGGTTTTGGGTTATTTTTCTGTTCTTTGGCTGTCGTGGGGCCGTTGGTTGTGGCAGGAGGAGCGCCGCCGGGGCGCGAGTGGTCTCGTTTTGTCAGTCCCTCCCTATATAACGTATGGCCGGGCCGAAATGTTTTGTGTTTCATTTTTGTTCCAATGTGTCAATTGTAAGCAACATATTGTCAACTAAGCATTACAGAACATGGAGGTGCCGTCCAAATTAAAATTTTTTAACGATTATTTGCATTAATTTTTCTTGGCGGCTCCCGTTTTATGCTTTATCTTTGCCATTGTAAATAATGAGGTATAACACACTTGAGTCTTAGTCTAAATAATAATTTATCTTGAGACTTGTCTGACATGCCGGCCCATGGGCGAAGATGCTGCCACGGAGGTCGAGGACAAGAGACCCGGGTTTGAGTTTGCACCTCCCTTTTTGCTGAATAATAAAAGTCATTGGTGGCCTTAACAAGTCACTGACGGCCTTGAGGTTCGAAAGCCCGCCGTATGGCGGCAGGGTCCATCATCGACATTCTCCACCGGCCCCGACCGGGTCCTAACCCACACACACAGAAAGAACTGATAACGTTTAGTTAGACATATATACTTGAATTTTGGTTATGAGGGAGGTGCGTTGCTGTGAAGCTGCGCACTTTCATTTTACCCATGAACTTGAGGGGAAGGGTAGCGGAGAGTTAGCAGGAACTTTTGTGTTTCAATGCCTTAGAGCTTATCGGAACCGGATTGGCCGTTCGCGCCAAAAGCAGGCTCCCACACGGGCCTGCTATGGAAAGGCGGTTTTTAACCGCAGGCTAACGACTTTTAAAACAAGTGAGAAAAACAAGGGCGCCGGCCTCGGGGGAGGCGGCGCCCTGTGGGTTATGTGGGGGTGTGATTAGTCGATGGGTTCGTCGGCGGGGTAGCCGCCCATCTCGCGGATGGCGTTCTTGAGCATGACGTACTGCTGGAAGAGGTGGTTTACGGGCACTTCGCCCTTGGTGTAGTCGTGCATGGGGCTCTTGAGGAAGAAGCTCAGGAAGCGCTGGGTGCCGTAGCGGCCGGCACGAGCGGCGAGGTCGCTGAGCAGAACGAGGTCAAGGCAGAGGGGAGCGGCGAGGATAGAGTCGCGGCAGAGGAAGTTGATCTTGATCTGCATGGGATAGCCCATCCAGCCGAAGATGTCGATGTTGTCCCAGCCCTCCTTGTTGTCGTTGCGGGGAGGATAGTAGTTGATGCGAACCTTGTGGTAGTAGCCCTGGTGGTCGTTGTCCTCACCGCCGCAGTTTACGCCGTAGAGGTCGGGCTGGTTTTCGGGAACGAGGATGCTCTCGAGGGTCGACAGCTTCGACACCTCTTTGGTGCGGAAGTTGGCGGGCTCGTCAAGCACGAGGCCGTCGCGGTTGCCGAGGATGTTGGTCGAGAACCAGCCGTTGAGGCCGAGGCAACGTGTGCCGATGATGGGAGCGAAGCCCGATTTTACCAGAGTCTGGCCGGTCTTGAAATCCTTGCCGGCGATAGGCATCTTGGTCTTCTCGGCCAGCTGCCACATAGCGGGGATGTCGACGGTGGTGTTGGGGGCACCCATGATGAAGGGAGCGCCTTCGGTGAGGGCGGCGTAGGCGTAGCACATCGAGGGAGCGATGTTCTCCTTGTCGTCAGCCTTCATGGCAGCCTCGAGGTCGGCCAGCTGATAGTGTACTTTCTCGTTGGGGTGAACGTAAACCTCGGTCGAAGCGGCCCAGAGAACGACGATGCGCGAGCAGTTGTTGGCTGCCTTGAAGTCGCGGATGTTCTTTCTGAGCTCCTCTACCATCTCCCAGCGGGTCTTGTTCTTCATCACGTTGTCGCCGTGGAGGCGCTTGGCGTAGTTGACGTCGAAGGCGGCGGGCATGGGAACGATCTTCTCAAGCTCGTCCTTGACGGGGAGGATGTCCTTCTCGGTAAGAACCTCGGCGTGCATAGCGCTCTGGAAAGCGTTGGCGGGATAAACGTCCCAGGTGCCGAATACGATGTCGTTGAGGTCGGCGAGGGGCACGATGTCCTTGTAGTGCAGGTATTTCTTGTTGGCACCTTCGCCAACGCGCATTTTGTCGTACTGGGTCATTGAGCCGACAGGTTTGGCAAGACCTTTGCGTGCCATCAGCACACCGGTCATGAACGTGGTGGAAACTGCGCCGCAGCCCACTACCAGAACGCCGAGTTTGCCGTCGGCGGGCTTTACGTTAGGATTGCTCATTTGTCGTAAATTTTGTTTAGATTATTAGTTTTTTGATATTTATCATGGTTGGCAGCCGACGATAAATCAGGCACCGCAGGGGCCCCGGTCCCCGTCGTAAGGGGTCTGCGGCCGATGCGGAAGTCGGCTGTTTTAATTTTCAGCGCCCAAAATTACACATACTTTTTGAAACGGAGTAAGAATTTTAGACCAAAAAAGCACCAATTTTGCAAATAAACACTAAAATAAGTGTATGTCTGTTAATAATTGCCCTTTTGGAACACTTTTGGAGCCAAAAGAGTTAATGAATGCAAAGCACGTATATCTCACCTGATTTTTTCATACTTTTGCCCGCGTGAGGCGAACAAATCGGCATACTGTTTGTTGTAGTTGTGATGTGCCGAACGCTGTAACACACGGTGGCCCGGCATGTGCGGGCCGGTGTGGCCCCCACGTCAATCATTAAACACATTGATATAATATAGACAATCATGACAAACGAACAGAACCAGAAAATCACCCCCGGCAAGTATGCCGAGATAACATATAACCTCTACACCGAAGAGGCTGACGGCTCGGCCAAGCTCGTGCATCAGGTCGATGCCGACAACCCCGAGCGTCTGGTGTTCGGTGTGACGCAGGGCATGATAGAGCCCCTCGAGAAGGCTCTGGACGGCCTCACCGTCGGCGACAGCTTCAGCGTCAAGGTCACCTCGGACGAGAGCTTCGGCCCCCGCGACCCCGAGAAAATTGTCACCCTCGACAAGGAAATCTTCCTCATCGACGGCAAGTTTGACAAAGACCGCATCTTTGTGGGCGCCGCCGTGCCCATGATGACCGCCGAGGGCTTCCGCATCACCGGCATCGTCAAAGAAATCACCGACGACAAGGTGACGATGGACTTCAACCACCCGCTGGCCGGCCGCAACGTGCGTTTTGACGGCACCGTCGTCACCGTCCGCGACGCCACCGAGGAGGAGCTACACCCCGTCCAGGGCTGCGGCGGATGCCAGGGCGGCAGCTGCGACGGCTGCGGCTCGGGCGACTGCGGCTGCGGCGACGGCTGCGGTTGCAAATAATTCAAATTTTAAAGCTCTCATGGAGCTTTAAAGTTTGGTGTTTATGGGTTTATAGGTTTATGGGCTTATCGCTTATCAGAGGTATCAGAGCTATCTCGGTCGGCCTCACATACGCCACATAAATAACATAAATAACATACACCCCATAAACCCCATCCCCCCATCCCCCGACCTTGTAAAAGAAATTTTACATAACTACATAATAAATTTCACAATTATGAAAAAGATTTTATTCTTCGCTGCCGCTCTGGCAGTGGTTTCGCTCACATCCTGCGGCTCCGGTAACAAAGAAGCCGAAGGCACTGACACCACCAATCATGAAGTCGGTGGCACTCCCGCTGCTGTTAATGACAACAAGGGTGTCAACATCCCCGCCGGCGTTGATACTATCCTTTCGGCAGAGGGCGTAATCACCGGTTACGTCGACGCCAACGGCGACACCACAATGGTTGCCGAGATCGCAGAGTCGGAGTCGGTTGTGCCCGTTGCCAACAACTGATTTTAGCGCGAAAACAAAAAACGCGCGGAGGAAAACAAACAGCCTCCGTGCGTTTTTTTGTTGTTATATGGCTGCGAAACTGCCGATAAACTTGTAAATTTGCACCAACGGACGCAACCCGTCCTCCGCAAAGGCCGTTACCACCCCCTTTCCCCGGTTGTCAAGGGCCCCCCTTTCCCCGGTTGTCAAGGGCCACCTCTTCCCCCGGTTGTTAAGGGTGCCACCCTTTCCTCCGGTTGTCAAAGGTGCCTCCCGGTTCTGTGCGCGAGCTTTAGCTCGCCACGCTATGCCTCCTCGCTCCGCTCAGGTGCGCTTTGCCCGGCCGGGCCTCCGGTGGCCGCGACGTGCCCTCTGTACCGACAATTCACTAACCCAACCTCCCCCGTCCCGACGCCGAGGGCTACCCTTTGGCAGACGGGGCCAATAACACCAATAATCTTATGTCGTTTATTAAAGATTTCAAAGCTTTCGCACTCAAGGGCAATGTGATAGACATGGCCATCGGTGTCATCATCGGTGGCGCTTTCGGCAAAATTGTCAGCTCGCTGGTCAATGACATCATCATGCCCCTCATCTCCGTTCTCACCGGCAACGAGGGCTTCGAGAACATGAAGTATGTCATCAAGGAGGGCACGGCCGCCGCTCCCGGCGTCGAGGCCGTCGAGGAGGTCGCCGTCAACTATGGCGTCTTCATTATGAACGTCGTCGACTTCTTCATCATCGCCCTCAGCATCTTCGTCGCCCTTCGCGTGACCATGAAGTTGGTCAACAAGGAGAAGAAAGAAGAGGCCGCCGCTCCCGCCGGCCCCAGCACCGAAGAGCTGCTGACCCAAATCCGCGACCTCCTTGCCAAAAAAGAGGGCGAGGCCAAATAACAGCCCCGACGATAGGCTGACGTCGCGATGCACGAAGACAAACTGACAGCCGGAGCACAGGGCGTGCCCCCGGAGGCCGCGCCCGCAAAGGCTGCGACCCCGGAGGCTGTGACCCTTGACCGGCCCGTCTTTCTGACGGGGTTCATGGGTTGCGGCAAGACCACCCTCGGCCGTGCCGTGAGTGCGCTGTGCGGCATAGAGTTCGTCGACCTCGACGAGGCCGTAGAGCAGCGCGCCGGCCTCACCGTCAGCGAGATTTTCGCGCGCCACGGCGAGGCGGCCTTCCGTCAGCTCGAACGTGACGAGCTGCAGCGGCAGAGCCGCCGCCCCGTGTTGATAGCCTGCGGCGGCGGCACGCCCTGCCAGCCCGGGATGGCCGGGCTGATGGGCACCCTGGGCACCGTGGTGTGGCTTAGGGCCGACACCGACGTGCTGGTGCGGCGTCTGCTCGAGTTCGGGGCGACACGCCCCTTGGTGGCCGGCAAGGACGAGGCGCAGCTGCGCGACTTCGTCGCCGAGACGCTGGCCCGTCGCGCCCCCTTCTATGCCCGCTGCGGGCATATCTTTGACTCGTCGCGCCTCGAGACACTCGAGCAGGTCGACAGCTCGGCCCGCGAGTTCATCCGCCGCTTCCTGCAAAATAATCCCCGTAAAGACCTATGACACTGTCATCATCAGAGCGCATACCCCTCGAGCAACTGTTTGCCGTAGCCACCGGCAAGCGCGCCCTCACCGTGGGCATCCCGGCACCCGAAGGCCCCGCACGCCGTTTCCCCCTCACCCCCGAAGGGGCGGCGATGCTGACGGCACGCGAGATTGACGTCCGCATCGAGAAGGGCGCCGGCGCCGCAATACACTACACCGACACCCGCTACATCCAGGCCGGGGCGCGTATAGTAAGCCGCGCCGAGGCCTTTGCCTGCGACATCGTCATCTGCCTGTCGCCTCTCAACCCCGAAGACGCGCGGCGTCTGCGCCGGGGCGCCCTGCTGCTCACCGTCCTCGACGCCCTGATGACCTCGCCGGCGGTGGCGCTGCTGCTGGAGAAGCAGGTGGTGACAATAGCGCTCGACCTCATTGCCGACAACGAGGGCCACGCGCCCTTTGCCGACGTCCTCAACGAGATTGACGGACGTGCGGCGATGGCTGTGTCGTCGGCGCTCCTCGCCGATGCCGAGGCCGGAAAAGGCATTTTGCTTGGCGGAGTGGCCGGCATCATCCCCTGCGAGGTGACCGTCATCGGCGCCGGCATAGGCGGTATGTCGGCGGCACGCTCGGCGATGGGGATGGGCGCGCTGGTGCGTATGTTCGACTCGGACGTCTACCGTCTGCGCCGCGCCGCCGAGCGCCTGGGCCCGGGAGTGGTGACCTCGTCGATGCACCCGCGCGTACTGGTCAACGCCCTGCGCACGGCCGACGTGGTGGTGGCCAGCCAGACCAATCCCCCGCACGCCTTTGACAGCGATGTGGTGGAGCGCATGAAGGAGGGCGTGATAACGATATACCTCGACGGCTACGGCATGCCGTCGGCGACGCCGATGTTCCCGTCGATGCCGATAGCCGACCTGGCCTCGTCGCGCCGCCGCATCCGCCAGGACGCCGACAGTCCCCGCGTATGCTATGTCAACGCCGCCGGCACCGTGCCGCGCACCGTCGCAATGGCGCTGAGCAACACCTTCAACGGCATGTTCACCGACATCGCCGGCTGCGGCGGGTCGACCTCCAACACCCTCAAAATCAATGCCGGTATGCGTCGCGCCGTGTGCACCTTCCTGGGCAAGCCCGTCAACGTTGTCGTGGCGCGCGCCCTTGGCATGCGGCCCGTCGATATCAACCTGCTGCTGCAGTTCTCCTGAGCGCGGCAAAGCAATCTATCGCAATGGCAAACAGACAAGGAAAATTCTACGTCGTGTGGGAAGGACGCGCCCCCGGCATCTACCGCGACTGGGACGAGTGCAAGGCCCAGATTGAGAACTGGCCGGGCGCCAAGTACAAGTCGTTCCCCGACCAGGACAGCGCCACCGAGGCCTTCCGCAGCGACCCCGGCGCCTTCCTGATATACAAGGCGATGGCACGTCACGCCAAGGCCGAGGCCGAGGCGGGACGGCGGGTCGACTATGCCTCAAACCCCGCCATCGCCGCCGGCGCATGGGCCGTCGACGCCGCCTGCTCGGGCAACCCCGGGCCGATGGAGTACCGCTGCGTGCGCATCGACGACGGCGCCGAGGTGTTTCATCTCGGACCCCTTGCCGACGGCACCAACAACATCGGCGAATACCTGGCGATAATCCACGCCGCCGCCCTGCTGGCGCAGAGGGGCGACACGCGCACGCCCATCTACAGCGACAGCCGCACGGCCCTTGCCTGGGTGCGCAACCGCGGCGCCCGCACAAAGCTCGAGCACACGGCACGCAACGCGCGCATCTTCGAGCTCCTTGCCCGTGCCGATCGCTGGATACAGACCCACACCATCGTCAACCCGCTGCTGAAGTGGGACACCGACAACTGGGGCGAAATCCCCGCCGACTTCGGCCGCAAACACTGACCGTCGCGGCTGCGGCATGGTGCGTTTGCGCCGGTGATTATTGCGGGGATGCGGGGGCGGTGGAAGACTGTTGACACGGGGGCGGAGACTGTCGTAACTTTGCGGGCAAAACCTTTTATCGACAGTCTATGGAAAATGCTGAACTTCTTAGAGAAAATGCTGAGCGGTGCCGTCGCCACGGCATCGGCGAGGTGTACAACCCCCTCACCGGCGAGGGGGCCGGCGGCACGCGTGTGGCGGCGACGGCTCCCGACGGCACGCGCTGCCTCATCCCCAAGTCGATGGCCCGCGATGACGCTTTCGGCACCGGGGCGGTCTCCATCGAGGCGTGGGAGCGGCTGCGCGTGTGCCACGACTTTGAATTCTGGTGCGCGCGCTGCATCGTCATCAAGGACAAGGTGAGCTGCCGCGACGTGCCCTTTGTGCTCAACCGCCCCCAGCGGCGCGTGGCGGCCATCCTCGAACAGGACAGGATGGCGGGCCGGCCCCTGCGCCTGATTATGCTCAAGGCACGCCAGTGGGGCGGCAGCACGCTTGTGCAGATGTATATGGCGTGGATACAGCTTGTGCACCGGCGCGGCTGGAACTCGCTCATCTGCTCGCATGTCAAGGACACGTCCGAGACCATCCGTGCGATGTACGAGCGCCTGCTCGCCGACTACCCCGAGGGTCTTGCCGACGCGGACGGGCCGCTGACCTTCCGCCCCCTCGGCCGCGCCGCCAACACGCGCGTCATCACGGGCCGCAACTGCCGCGTCACCGTGGCCTCGGCCGAGCGGCACGACTCGGTGCGCGGCGCCGACTACGCCATGGCGCATCTGTCTGAGACGGCCTTCTGGCCCGACACGCCCATGCACTCGCCCCTCGACCTCATCCGCGCCGTCTGCGGTGCCATCGCCTTCGAGCCCTACACGCTGATAGCGATGGAGTCGACGGCAAACGGCGTCGGCAACTATTTCCACCGCGAGTGGCAGCGTTGCTCGGCCGGGCAGGGCGACAAGCGCGCGGTGTTTGTTCCCTGGTACGAAATCGAAATCTACCGCCGACCCCTCGCCGACGAGGCCGAGGCGATGGCGATATACACGTCGATGGACGACTACGAGCGCGGGCTGTGGGAGCGAGGTCTCACGCTGGAGATGATAAAATGGTACCGGCAGAAGCGGCGCGAGTACCCCGACAGCCGCGGCATGCAGGCCGAGTACCCCACCACGGCCGAGGAGGCCTTCTGCAACACCGGTGCCGGCGTCTTCGACATCGCCAAGGTGAGCACCCTGCGCCGGGGCTGCCGTCCGCCCCTGCTGACGGGCGACCTCGACGGCGACGGCCGCATAGTGGAGGACGCCAAGGGCTGCCTCGACGTCTGGGAGCGGCCGCAGGGTCACGAGACGTACGTCATCTCCGTGGACATCGGCGGCCGCTCGCCCAAGGCCGACTGGTCGGTGGTGTGCGTGCTGGCCCTGGGACGCGACGAGGGACGCCCGCGTGTGGTGGCACAGTGGCGCGGACACACCGACCACGACCTGCTCGCCGCCGAGGCCGTGGCAATAGCGCGGTTCTACAACAACGGCCTGCTGGTGGTGGAGAGCAACACCCTCGAGCAGGAGGCCGGACGCTGTGCCGACGAGAGCCTGAGTGTCCTTGCCCGTATCGCCGACTCCTACGGCAACGTCTACACCCGCCAGGTCGAGGACGACCTGCGCGGCACGCGCTCGACAAGGGTAGGCTTCCACACCAACCGACATACCAAGCCGCTGGTAATCTCCGAGCTCATCCGCCGTGTGCGCGAGCTGTCGTATGTCGAGCGCGACGTGCGCGCCTGCGACGAGCTCGCCACCTACACCCAGACCCCCCGCGGCTCGTACGAAGCCCGTCCCGGCTGCCACGACGACATCCTTATGACCCGCGCCATCGCCCTCTACGTCGCCACCCGCCATACCATCACCGCCTTCGCCACCACCCCCACCGACCCTCTGCCTTGCCAGCATACCTACCTGTAGGGCTGCCTCATAGATAAAACATACCCGCAAGCGTTGAGGCGTTTGCGGGTATGCTTTTATGGTTTGACTAAGCTAAGTCAGGGTAAACTGTGGGCCGGTCAGAGGCCGAGAGCCGATTTGGCCTCGGGGGTGAGGTACTGCTCGAGCTCGTAGGGATAGAAGGCTACGTTAATTTGTCCCTGGGCGTATGGGGCTACTTCGTAGGGCTGATAGGCGAATACAATTTCGCCTCGGTCCGAGATGTAGAAGTTGTCCCTGTCGGGAAGGCTCTTGATGTCGGTGGGTCCGAAGACGGCTTCGTTTTCCTTGGCATTTCCGGCGATTAGCGCGGGCAGCTTCCTGAGGCCTTCGGCGGTGAACATTTTTTTGAGGGAGAGTAGTTTACCTTCTTTAATCGAGTAGTTGAGGTAGTAGTTGACACTCATGCCGTGTGCTGCGCCGACAGTGTAGTACGACGAGTTCACACAATACACCATCAGGTCGGGTGACAGGTTGGTTACCATGCCACTGACGGCATCGAAGCCGGTAGCGTCGGCCAGGGGCACATCGCTGGGGATGACGGGGTAGCCCGTCTCCTTGATGGCGGCTCGGCACCAAGCCGCGGCGGCATCGTTGAATGACTGGCCCTTGCTGTTGAATGCCAGCGACATAATCGAGTCGTTGAGCTCGGTCAGGTCGGCGGTTCCGATAGCCGTAGGCACCACTATCGCCACGGTCTGGCTGTAAGTGGCGTCGGTGCTGTGCTGCAGGGCGCGTGCCGAGCCGTAGAGCTGGTATACCGCCGAAGTCTTGAATGTGTCAAACGAGATGTTTCCCGGTGCCGATGAACAGCACGGGTTGGTTGCGGCGTAGGAGGTCGCCGATAAAGCGCCGAGCAGAAGTGCTGAGGCTGAAATGAGGATGTGTTTCATAATTGTAGTGTTAGGTTAAAGTAGCGTAAAAAGGTTGTATATAGTGTGTTACTCTGTTGTCTGGCTGTCTTTGGCCTGCTGCCTGCGGTCGAATTCGGCCATATCCTCCGGGGCGAGGGCACGCAGGACCTGACGGAAGAGCTTGCCGCGGACGCCCGAGGCGTTGAAGATTTTTGAGTCGCGCGTGGGGTTGACCCTGTTGGTGAGGAAGATGAAGATGATGTCGTTTTTGGGGTCGACCCAGAAAACCGGGCCGGTGTAGCCCGTGTGGCCGTAAACCTGCGGGCCGGCCTCCTCGATTGTCGACGACCACTCGGGCCGCTCGGTGTTGGGCTTGTCAAAGCCCAGGCCGCGGTGGCAGGTGGGCGATTTGGTGGTGGTGAACAGCTTCACCACGCCCGGCGACATCAGCGTGTCGCCGCCGTAGGTGCCTCCGTTGAGCCACATGCGGCAAATCTTTGCCAGGTCGCCGGCGTTGGCAAAGAGGCCGGCGTTGCCCGAGACACCGCCAAGGAAGGCCGCCGTCTCGTCGTGCACATATCCCTGCAGATGCTGGCGGCGCAGGTAGGTGTCGACCTCCGTGGGGGCGATGTTGCTGACGTCGAAGCCGTTGTCGGTGGGGTTGTAGGTTATCGACCAGGCACCCAAGGGCTCCCACAGGCGCGTGTCGGCCCACTTGTCG
Source organism: Bacteroidales bacterium (assembly GCA_004553485.1). Taxonomy (GTDB): domain Bacteria; phylum Bacteroidota; class Bacteroidia; order Bacteroidales; family Muribaculaceae; genus CAG-873. The sequence goes on from SFLG01000035.1 coordinate 26,965, forward strand.
TGGGGCACGCCCGTGGCGCGTTCCTCGGCGTCCTTGAGCAGGCAGAAGTTGAGGCACGAGTAGCGGTAGTTCTTGTTGGCGCGCAGCTTCTGGCCGTAGATGATGTTCATCAACGTGTCGGTGGTGGCCTGCGAGCCCCACATACCGCGGGCGATGGGGCGGTCGAAAGTCTTGGTGCGCACCGTCGACACCAGGTCTTTGCGCAGCTTGGCGTCCTTGTGGCCCCAGGCGTCGGGCATGATCCATGTCGGGTGGTCGGCGTCCTTCTTAGGCGTGATCAGGCGACCCTTGAAAGTGGTGGTGTCAAAGACAATGTCGTACGGGCTGATGGCCGGCGGCATGCCCGTCTCGTGGAAGAGGAACTCCTTGACCAGCAAGTCCTTCTTGTCGTCGCGGCGCATACCGGGGATATACTGCGAGATTGGCGTGTCGATGTCCATGTACCCGCTGTCCACGGCCATCATTATGCCGGGGAGGGTGCCGAGGGCCTTCGATACCGAGGCCAGGTCGTACATTGTCTCGTTGTTCACCTCCGGGCCGTTCTTGTCGAGCTTGCCGTAGGCGCCGTCAACGATGATGTCGTTGCCTTTTGCCACTACCACCTGTATGCCGGGCGTGCCGCCGCGGGCGATGATGTCGTTGCATATCGAGTCGATTGAGTCGGTGAGCCATGCTCCGTAGCCGCGTGCGGCGGGGGTGGTGTAGCCCAGACGCGTCTTGGGCAGGACTATGCCGTCGCCGCTCTCGGCGATGCCGGGGATTGCCACGGGCGTGCGGCCGTCGGTGCGTATGCCGCCGAAGACAGCCTGTGCGGCATATTCGCCGGCCAGAGCCGTGTTGTCGTAAGCCTCGATGACGGCCTGACATTTTGTTGACGGGCTCAGGAAAGAGGTGTCGCGCAGCGGTCCGTTGAACAGCACGCCCACCGCGCCGGGCAGCTTGGCCAGCGTGTCGAAGGCTGTCTTGGTGGCGGCCTTGTGGTTGAAGACGCCGATGATGACGGTGTTGTACTTCTTTATCTGTTTGAGCTGGGCGGCCGTGAGCGCTCCGTTGGGGGCGTTGAAGACCGTGCAACGCGCATAGCGGCGGCAGTAGGCCGGGAAGGCGTTGTCGGCGGGCTTGCCCAGGCATACCACGGCAATCGAGCGCTCGTCAAGGTCGCGCAGCGGCAGCAGGTTGTCGCGGTTGACCAGACAGGTCATCGAGGCCGCGACGAGGTTGCGGTTGACGGCGTCGGCGGTGGCGTCGTTGCCGATGGCGCGGGCCTGACCGGCGTCGACGGTGTAAGGCCGGGTGAGGCCGAGGGCGTATTTATATGCCAGGACGCGCTTGCAGCGGTCCTCTATTACCGAGCGTTTGAGCTTGCCCGACTTGAGGGCGGCCATGATGGCGGCGATGTCGGTGTGGGCGTTGCTGCACTCTATCACGTCGGCGCCGGCGCGCAGGGCCATCAGGGCGTTGTTGCGTCCCTTGGGGTCGGCGGCGCCCTTCATACCCATGGCGTCGGTGTAGATTAGGCCCTGAAATCCTAACTTCTTGCGCAGCAGGTCGTAAGTCTTGGGCGACAGCGACGTGGCGATGCCGCTCTTGTCGATGGCGGGCACCGAGATGTGTCCCACCATCACCCCGGACAGACCGCTGTTGACGTATCCGCGGAAGGGCACCAGCTCGACATGTTCGAGCTCCTCCATCGAGCGGCCGACGTAGGGCAGTGTCTTGTGGCTGTCGCTCTCCGTGTCGCCGTGGCCGGGGAAGTGCTTGGCCACAGACTGCATGCCGCCGTCCTCGAGGCCGCGCGAGTAGGCGCAGACCTTGCGCGTGACGTTGTCGGGGTCGTCGCCGAAGGCGCGCGAGCCGATGACGGGGTTGCGCGGGTTGGAGTTGACGTCGGCCACGGGGGCGAAGTTGACCGTCATGCCCAGCGCGAGGCACTGGCGGGCCGTTTCGCGGCCGTAGTCATATATCAGGCTGTCGTTGCTGATGGCGCCGAGAGCCATGTTGCGGGGAAAGGACGCGATGTCCGAGACGCGCATGGCCGGTCCCCATTCGCCGTCGGCGGTGATGAGTACGGGCACCCGTGCCAGCTCCTGTGCCAGGTTGATGGCCTCGGCGTGCTCGGCGGCGGTGCCTTCGGTGAACAGCAGCGCTCCCACGCCCTCGTTCTTGACCAGACTGCGCACCTGCGCGAGAGTGTTGGCACCGCGTGCCGTCACAACCTTGGGGCACATCAGCTGTGCCACGCGCTGTCGTTCGGTGAGGGTGGCGTAAACCGAGTCGGCCCATGCGCGGGCCTCGGGCGACTGCGCCGCCTTCATCACCGCGGCGGGGCTGATGGCGTGGCATAATGGGATGGATTATGTTGCGGGGCGGATGCCTGATAGCTAAGGTAGCTAAGATAGCTAAAGTAGCTAAGGTAGCTATTTTAGCCGGCGGAGGGTGCCGGTCAGTCGATGGGGTGCATGCGTTTCTTGTCGTCGGCTTTGAGCTTCTTGCCCTTCATGTCGGTGCGTATCCAGTGCAGCAGGTCGCTGTATAGATAGTTGGGCGAGCGTGCTATTACCTTGCCGTTTTCCAGCGGCGTCATGTAGTCGCCGCCGTTGGCCAGATAGTCGATAGTGGCCACGGTGTAGGTCTTGTCGGGGTCGAGAGGTTCGTCGTTGATGACGACGCTGACAGCCTTTTTGGTCTTGGGGTCGAAAGTCACCTCGGTGTTCTCCGAGACGCCGTTGCCGTCCGAGGCTGCCATGACGTCGAAATTCTTGGCAAGGTCCTTGCCCGAGAGCTCGAGCACCACGACGTAGTTGCTGAACGGGGCCATGTTGATAATCTGACCCTCGGTGATTGTTCCCTTGGGTAGAGGCTGGCGAATGCCGCCCTTGTTGAGGATTGCGAGGTCGACGGGTTTGTCGGTGAGCTCTTTGCCGCGGTGGGCGACATAGTCGGTGAGCAGGTTGAGTATGGGCTCGCCGTCCTGCTTGAAGCGCATGGCCGTCTTGCCCACAGCGAGGCGCATCAGCGAGTCGACGCCGTGGCGCGGAACGGCCAGCAGCGAGTCGATGGCGGGATGCTTCGGGCCGTCGAGGCGCTTGTCGACGGGTACGAGCTTGTAGTCGGTAGTGAGGTCGTCAAGGTCGATGGTAATCAGGCCCACGTTGCGCCCCTTGCTGCCGGTCTGTGTCACCAGGATGGTGTCGCCTTTGGCGTTGGGGATGCGCCAGGGGAGGCCTTTGGGAGCCGGGCCGACGACATTGTGCGAGTGGCCGCCGATGATGATGTCGATGTCCTCGCTCTTCGCTGCCAGCTCAAGGTCGGATCGCAGTGCTCGTTGTTCTTGAGGTGCCAGGCCGTGGAGTTGGCGGCCTTGTACAGGTCGAGGTATTTGACGCCGTTGTAGTTGCCCGGGGCAATGATGCCTTTGGGGTTGAGGTTGAGGCCGATGAAGCCTATCTTGCGGCCGTCGACCTCGCGGATGGAGTAGGGGACGAACTTCTTGCCCATCTCGGTGCCGCGGAGGTCGTAGTTGGTGGCGATCCAGGTCGATTTGGTGTCCTTCATCCGTTTGGCCCAGTCTTCGGCGCCGTTGTCAAACTCGTGGTTGCCGAGGATGCGTATGTCGTAGCCGAGTATGTCGGCCAGCTTGTTCTCCACATCGCCTTTGTAGAGATAGTAGAACAGAGTGCCCTGCACCATGTCGCCGGCGTCGACGAGCAAGGTGTTGGGCTCGGCGGCGCGCACGCTGTCGATGATGGTCTTGCGGCGGGCTATGTCGCCCAGGTCGTTGTCGTCGGGCTCGATTTGCGAGTGGGTGTCGTTGGTGTGCATTATCACCAGTTTGTTGTCGGGGGCCGACCAGCATACGGCGACCGAGACCATTGCGGCGACGAGGGTCGCTGTGCGCAGTTTTGACAGGATGTTAGTCATGGTGGAGTATGGAATGTTAAGGAGCTGTTATGGAATTGAGTTGTTTCGCGGTATCATGCGTCGGGCACCGGTTTCCGGCGGAATTTTTGCGCGCCCGGCCTTTTGTGTTGCGAAGATACAAAAATAACACCACAGAAAGGCTAAAAAGTCCCCAAAAAGACATTAAAATCGTTAAGTATCGAAATCAGCATAAAAAGAGGGCGTTGCGGGTCGATAAATATCAATAAAATTTATTACCTTTGCACTGAAATAGCCGACTGTGGCGCAAAAGCGCCTTTGGCCGGCCCGAAAAGCGTGCCAAAAGGCCCGCGGCCCCGCGGCCGAGGTGCCCGCCCGGGGCACGAAAGATATACTAAACAACAGTTACAAACCTAATAAACCCCTCTTCTGACACTATTCCGCAATAATGGGACGTTTTTTTTCACTGACAAAAGAAATCGCCATTGACCTGGGAACGGCCAATACGATTATCATACATAACGACAAGATTGTCATCGACGAGCCCAGTATCGTCGCCCTTGACAAACGCACCGACAAGCTCATCGCCGTGGGCAAGGAAGCCCAGCAGATGCAGGGCAAGGAGAACGAGCGCATCCGCACCGTCCGTCCCCTCAGCCAGGGCGTCATCGCCGACTTCACCGCCGCCGAGCTGATGATACGCGGCCTCATCAAAAAGGCCTCGTCGAAGAGCAGCTGGTTCTCGCCCTCGCTGCGCATGGTGGTTGGCATCCCCTCCGGCTCGTCCGAGGTACAGATCCGCGCCGTCCGCGACAGCTCGGAGCACGCCGGCGGCCGTGACGTCTACATGATTTACGAGCCCATGGCCGCCGCTCTCGGCATCGGTATCGATGTCGAGGCACCCGAGGGCAACATGATTGTCGACATAGGCGGCGGCACAACCGAAATCGCCGTTATCTCGCTGGGCGGTATCGTCTCCAACAAGTCCATCCAGATTGCCGGCGACGACCTCACCGAGGATATTATGAACCACATGAAGCGCGCCCACAACGTCAAGGTGGGCGAGCGCACCGCCGAGCAGATCAAGATGCACGTGGCCTCCGCGCTGACCGAGCTCGATGATCCCCCAGAAGACTACATCGTCCACGGCCCCAACCAGATGACGGCGCTGCCTATGGGTGTGCCCGTGTCATACCAGGAAATCGCGCACTGTATCGAAAAGTCGATCTCGAAAATCGAGACCGCCGTCCTCGGTGCCCTCGAGCAGACTCCCCCCGAGCTCTACGCCGACATCGTGCGCAACGGCATCTGGCTTGCCGGCGGCGGCGCCCTGCTGCGCGGCCTCGACAAACGCCTTACCAACAAAATCGGCATACAGTTCCACGTCGCCGAAGATCCCCTGCTGTCAGTGGCAAAGGGCACCGGCGTGGCACTGAAGAACATCGACAAGTTCTCGTTCCTCATCCGGTAACAGGCTCCATCGGGCCGGCCCAGGCCGGTCCGCCGCCGATTACCCGATGCTTATATCCGACAGGCCGTGCGCGAGATTTTCGACTTCTTTGTACGCAACAGCAAATGGCTGGTCTTCGTCTTCTGGATGACGGCCGGCTGCTTTCTGTTGTTTACCCGCAACCCCTACCAGCAGAGCGTCTACCTCACCAGTGCCGGCCGGGTAGCGGGGACGGTCTATGACGCGACGGGCCAGGTGACCTCCTACTTCAACCTGCGCTCGGCCAACGACGACCTCAACAAGCGCAACGCCGCCCTGCAGGGCGAAGTGATAGCCCTGCGTGAGAAGCTGCAGAGCCTCGGCGAGGTGTCTGGCACCTACGCTGACTCCACCGCTCCCTTCCCCGCTCTCGCCCACTACGAGTTTATCACCGCCCGCGTCATCAACAACTCGGTGGCGCGCCCCTACAACTACATCACCATCAACAAGGGCACTCGCGACGGCGTCAAGCCCGAGATGGGAGTGATAGACCAGAACGGCGTGGTGGGCATGGTGAACGTCGTGTCCGAAGGCCACGCCCGCGTGCTGTCGCTGTTGAACCCCCACTTTCGCCTGTCGTGCAAAATCAAGGGCAACGACTCGTTCGGCTCGCTCTACTGGGACGGCAGTAGCCCGCGCACAGCCGTCCTTGAGGAGCTGCCGCGCCACACCCATTTCAAGGTGGGCGACACGGTGGTGACGTCGGGATATTCGGCCGTCTTCCCCGAGGGTATCCCCGTGGGCACGGTGGCCGGGCACAAGAACAATCCGCACGAAAACTTCTTTACCCTCAACGTCAACCTGTTCGGCGACTTCGCCCGTCTGGGCAACGTACAGGTGGTGGTGAACAACCACGCCGACGAGATACGCAAGCTGGACGAGGAAAACGCCCGCACCGAGGGCAAGGTCAACATACCCTGATGCCGCACCGGCAAAGAAGCATAAGCCCATAAGACGTATACGACTTATACGACATATAAGACGTATACGACATATAAACCATATAAGCCTCCCCGGGACAAGCCCCGACAATAAACGCTGACGATGAACAAGACCACACTGAACATGCTGCTGCTGACGCTGGCTCTGCTGGCGGCACAGGCTGTTGTCTTCAACAACCTGGTGCTCTTCGGCGTGGCCGTACCCATGGTGTTCATCTACGCCATCGTCGCCCAGCCGGTGACCTTAGGCACCAACTGGAGCGTCACCCTGGGCTTTCTGATTGGTCTGGCGGCCGACGTCTTTGCTGACACCTACGGTGTCAACGCCGTCAGCTGCACCCTGCTGGCTTTTGTGCGCAAGCCGGTCTTCCACCTGTACGTCCAGCGCGACGAGGACCCGGGCGACCAGCTGTCGAACATGCGCGTCATGGGCGTGCCGGCTTTTATGAAGTACGCCGCCACGATGGTGCTGATATACTGTACTGTCGAGTGCATCGTCGAGGCCTTTGGCGTCTACCACATCCTGCGTATGCTGGTGCGCATCCTTGCCAGCACCGTTTACACTCTGCTCATTATTTACGCGCTCGACTCGCTGTCGCTGCGCCGCAAAAGAAGTAATTGAAACAGCGCGCACCGTCCAATAGCGGCGTCATCGCTGTCTGTGACATTGAATGAGAAAAGACTATAATCTTGCAAAGCGCCGTTGGGTCATCGTCGCATTTCTGCTTGTCATTGCCGTCATCTTTGCAGTACGTCTCTGGGACCTGCAGCTGCACGACATGAAGTACAAGGAGTCGGCCGACTCGAACGCCTTCCTCAAGAAAACCATATACCCATCGCGCGGACTCATCTACGACCGCAACGGCGAGCTGGTGGTGTTCAACCAGCCCGCCTACGACGTTATGATTATCGTGCACGACGCCGTCGACTTCGATTCAGTGGGCTTCTGTAACACCCTGGGCATAACGATGGAGGAGCTGCGCGACCGCTTCGCCGCCATGCGCGACCCGCGACGCAACCCCGGCTTCTCGGTATACTCGCCACAGCGGCTTATCTCGCACCTCGACGCCGCCGACTACGGCCGCCTGCACGAGAAGCTCTACCGCTTCCCCGGCCTGTTTATACAGAAACGCGTGCTGCGCCAGTACAACTACGCCGCCGGCGCCAACGTGCTGGGCAACATCCGCGAGGTCAACGCCAAGGACGTCGAGAAGGACGCCTACTACGTCGGCGGCGACTACATCGGCGACCTGGGAGTGGAGAAGTCGTACGAGCGCTACCTGCGCGGCATCAAGGGCACCGAGATTATGATACGCGATGCCCGCGGCCGCATCCAGGGCCACTACGAGAACGGCGCCCGCGACATCCCTCCCATCTCGGGCCGCGACCTCACCCTCAGCATCGACATCAAGCTGCAGGAGTACGCCGAGAGCCTGATGGTGGGCAAACGCGGCGCCGTAGTGGCCATCGAGCCGGAGACGGGCGAGATACTGTGCATGGTGTCGGGCCCCACCTACGACCCCAACCTGCTGGTGGGACGCCAGCGAGGCAAAAACTACTTCAAGCTCGTCGACGACCCGTCCAAACCGCTGTTCGACCGCTCGCTGATGGGTGCCTATCCCCCCGGCTCGACCTTCAAGCCCACGCAGGGACTGATTTTCCTGCAGGAGGGCATCATCACCCCGTCCACCACCTTCCCCTGCTACCGCGGCTACATCAGCGGCGGCCTGCGCGTAGGCTGTCACCCCCACGGCAGCCCCCTGCCGCTGCTGCCGGCGCTGCAGACATCGTGCAACGCCTACTTCTGCTGGGGCTTCAAGAATATGATTGACCGGCGCAGCAAGTACGGTACGTCGGCCAACGCCTTCGAGATATGGAAAAAGCACCTTGTGTCGATGGGCTACGGCTACCGCCTGGGCGTCGACCTGCCCGGCGAGAGTCGCGGCTTTATCCCCAACGACAAGTTCTACAACAAGTTCTACGGCGAGGGGCACTGGAGCGCCAACACCATCATCTCGGTTGCCATCGGCCAAGGCGAAATTCTTGCCACACCCCTGCAGATTGCCAACCTCTCGGCCACCATCGCCAACCGTGGCTACTACATAACGCCGCACGTGGTCAAGGCGATAGCCGACACGGTGATGCCTAAGGCGTGGGAGCGTCACGACCCCACCATTGACAAGCACTGGTACAACGACGTGGCGCAGGGCATGCGCATGGCCGTCACGGGCGGCACCTGCCGCCGTGCCGCCTTCCCCGGCGTGGAGGTGGCCGGCAAGACGGGCACGGCGCAGAACCCCCACGGCAAGGACCACTCGGCCTTCATGGGCTTCGCTCCCTACGATAAGCCCCGCATCGCCGTCTGCGCCTACATCGAGAACGCCGGCTTCGGCGCCACATACGGCGTGCCCATCGGCTCGCTGGTGATGGAGAAATACCTCAACGGCGAAATCGCCCCCGAGCGCAAGGCCATGGAGCAGCAGATGATGACGACCCACCTGCATTACGACCCGCCCAAGGACAAGCAGAAGCCCAAGCCCGTAAAGGTCAAGCGCGACGACACAAAGAAGCCCGAGGCCGCAAAGCCTGACGACGCCGTCAAGCCCGAGGCCCCCACGCCCGGCCACCGTTATCGGTCGAGCTCGACCGATAACAGGCAAGCCGGCGAAAAGCCCGCCGAGGTGAAGAAATAAACCATATTGTTAAACCGCTAAACCGCATAAACAGTGGCACGACGCATCGACGCCATAGACATCTTCAAATCGCTCGACTGGACCACCATCGTCATATACCTGATGATGGTGGCCTTCGGCGTTATCAGCATCTATGCCGCGGCATACGACTTCGACGAGGCATCGATGTTCGCTTTCAGCGAGTTCTCGGGCAAGCAGGTGATATGGATAAGCTGTTCCCTGCTGTTGGGATTTGTGATACTCCTCACCGACGCGCGTATGTTCGAGACCTACGCCTATCCCATCTATGCGTTGGTGCTGTTGCTGTTGTTCATCACACCCTTCATCGCCCCCGACATCAAGGGCTCGCACTCGTGGATAGTGCTTGGCCCGATGAGCCTGCAGCCCGCCGAGTTCGCCAAGTTTGCCACGGCGCTGGCCCTGGCCAAGCTGTTCGCGGGCTACAACTTCCAACTCACCGCCAACGCCGGCAACTTCTTCAAGGCCGTCGGCATCATCATCGTCCCCATCGTGCTCATCCTGCTGCAGAAGGAGACGGGCTCGGCGCTGACCTTCCTGGCCCTGTTCTTCGTGCTCTACCGCGAGGGCATGTCGGGACTGGTGCTCTTTGCCGCGCTGTATTCGGTGGTGATTTTCGTCGTCGCCATCAAGTTTACCGAGAGTGCCGTGATGGGCATCCCCGTGGGCGAGTTCTGGCTGCTGCTGAGCCTGATAGGCATTATCACGGCCATGATGTTTATCTTCAACCGACGCTTTGAGGTGGCCCGCAACGTCATGCTGTGGTTTACCATCACCGGCGTCGCCACGTGGCTGTGCTGCTCCTTCGGTGTCGACGTGCCGGGCTGGCCGGTGATGCTGACGATAATCAGCGTGCCGTGCATCTATCTGGGCATTGTGGCCCTGCGCTATCACGCATATAAGCTGTTTGTGCCCGTCGCCACCGCCCTGATGGCCATTGTGTTCATGTTTTCGGTGAACACCGCCTTCGGCACCCTTGCCCCCCACCAGCAGCAGCGCATACGCGTGGTGCTTGGGATGGAGGAGGACCTGCGCGGCGCCGGCTACAACGTCAACCAGTCCAAAATCGCCATCGGCTCGGGCGGTCTCATGGGCAAGGGCTTCCTCAACGGCACGCAGACCAAGCTCAAATATGTGCCCGAGCAGCATACCGACTTCATCTTCTGCACGATAGGCGAGGAGGAGGGCTTCTGGGGCACCATGCTCGTCATCAGCCTCTACGTCGCCCTTGTGATGAGGGTGCTGGCACTGGCCGAGAGGCAGCCCAACACTTTTGGCCGCGTTTACGGCTATTGCGTGGCGGCGTACGTCATTTTCCACTTCTGCATCAACATCGGCATGGTAATCGGCCTTTGCCCCGTCATCGGCATCCCGCTGCCCTTCATCAGCTACGGCGGCTCGTCGCTGTGGGGCTTCACTATCCTGCTGTTCATCCTGTTGCGCATCGACGCGTCGCGCAAGCAGATAAACAC
>SFLG01000108.1 GCA_004553485.1 Bacteroidales bacterium
CTGTACAGCGAACTGACGGGAGCTGTCGTACTCTATCTGGCCGAGTATGGCGTTTAACCGCAAGCAGCGACTGAGGGACAACATCGAGGCGATACGGACGGCCTTCCTCCTTGACCGGGAAGGGCGCACCCCCACCGAGACCGAGCGCGACATACTGCGCAGATACTGCGGCTTCGGAGGCTTGAAGTGCATCCTGAACCCCGCCAAGGAACTGACGGATGCCGTCCACTGGGCGAAATCCGACCTCGAACTCTTTGCCCCCACGGCGGAACTCCACCGCCTTATCCGTGAGAACAACCGTGACGAGACGGAGTACAAGCGTTATGTCGATTCGCTGAAAGGCTCCGTGCTCACGGCCTTCTATACCCCGAAGGAAATCACCGACACTGGAGCCGTCGGCAGGCATGGGCGCTTTCGTGGACTCCATGTTGCGCCATGCACCCCAAGCCGATGTGATGGCTTTCGAGAAGGATCTGCTGACGGGCAGGATGCTCCGCCATCTTCACCCCGACCGGAAAGTGCGTGTAGAGGGATTCGAGAAGATAGAAAAGCCCTTCAACGGCCATTTCGACCTTGCCCTGTCCAACATTCCTTTCGGCGACATCGCCGTATTCGATGCGGAGTACGAGAAACGTTCCATCATGCACCGGGCAGCGGCGAAGAAGATTCACAACTACTTCTTCCTGAAAGGACTCGATGCCGTGCGTGACGGCGGCATCGTCGCCTTCCTCACCTCGCAGGGTGTGCTGGACAGCGAGGGCAACAACGGTACCCGCTTCCTGATGATGAGGAATGCCGACCTGCTGTCGGTGGTGCGTATGCCAAATAATCTCTTCACCGAGAACGCCAACACCGAGGTAGGCTGCGACCTAATCATCCTCCAGAAGAACAGTCGGAAGGAAGAACTGACAGAGGATGACCAGCTGCTGACGCAGACGGTGAAGGACAACCATACCCATGTGACAACCAATCGCTACCTGCTGGCGCATCCCGAGCTGGTCATACATACCAGTGCCAAACTGGACACCGACCCATACGGGAAGCCTGCGATGGTTTATCTGCACGAGGGCGGTGTGGCGGGAATCGCCGAGGACTTGCGTAAGCGAATAGATGCCGATTTGGCTGCACGATTGGATGTGGCACGCTATAAGGGTGTATCGGAAGAAACACCACCCCAAACCGTTACGTCTGCGACCGTGGAAATTAAGACTAAAGAAGAAGTCCCGCAAATCAAGGAAGAGCCAAAGGAACGACCTGCTGCTGATTTTCCTATGGAAGGGAAAGCGGTGCAGCTCACCTTGTTCGACCTTTGGGAATATACACAGCCGCAAGAGAAACTAGTCTCGAAGGGCAAAAAGAAGTCCGCTTCCGCCAAACAGGTGCAGAAGGGAAATAGCCCAACAACTACTCACACTGAGAAACCGAAGAAGCAAGACAATACGTTATTGCAGTCTTCGCAGAAAAAAGCAGACGAGCCCCCCAAAGAAGAAAAGAAGACTTTGCCGGGCGACATCTATGCGGACATCAACTGGGAGGACAATCCGCCCATCAACGGATTCTATGAGGCCATGATGACGCTAACACCCGAACGGCGTGTGGCACTGCGACAGGAAGCGGAGCGACATCGTCAGGAACAGTTGAAGAGATTGGGCGTGGCAGATACGCTCGATCCAGCTTTCATCCCTCCTATGGGAGAGATAAAGCCGCTGTCTGAAGCAGAGCCGAAACATGCTGAGGCAGAGCAGACAGTGGATAAAACTGCGCAAACCGAAGGAAACGGATTGTTCCAAGGTACAGCCAATGCTCCTGCCAAACAGGAGCAGTCACCGCTTGACCTCACTCCGCATCCCTACGACCGTACGCTGGAACCCCATCACCGTGAAGGCTCCATCGTGCTCGATGCGGCAAGGAACGTGGGCTATCTGAAAGACCTTACGCCCTACGGAGCGATGTTCCATCCCGCCGACCTCAGCGGATTTCAGAAAGAGAAGCTGATGCTCTACATCTCCCTGCGCGATGCCTACGAGCGTCTGTACAGCTATGAGGCGGAGCACCGTGAGGAGAATAAGCCGCAGCGAGGCTACCTCAACACCTACTACGACGAGTTTGTCCTGCGCTACGGCCACCTCAACGCCAAGCAGAACGTGAAGCTGTTGCTGATGGATGCCGCAGGGCGCGACATCCTCTCCTTGGAGCGTGAGGAGAACGGGCAGTTCGTCAAGGCCGACATCTTCGAGCGTCCCGTGTCCTTCTCTATGGATGAGATAGTACAGGCCGACTCGCCGGAGGAAGCCCTGTCCGCCTCACTCAACAAGTACGGCACGGTCCATCTCGACTATATGCGTTCGCTCACCGACACCACCGCAGAGGAACTGCTTGCAGCCCTCCACGGCAGGGTCTATTTCAATCCCTTGGCTGACAATTACGAAATCAGCGACCGCTTCATAGCCGGGAACGTCATCGACAAGGCGGAACGCATCGAGGCATGGATTGCCGACAATGGGGAGCATGAGCATCTGGCAGAGGCAAAAGAGGCGTTGCAGGCATTGCAGGACGCTGCCCCGCAGCGCATCACCTTCGAGGAACTCGACTTCAACTTCGGCGAGCGTTGGATACCCACGGGCATCTACTCCGCCTACATGAGCCACCTCTACGAGACCGATGTCCGCATCGCCTACGCCCCCGGCATGGACGAGTTCTCCGCCGTGTGCGAACGCAAGAACATCAAGATATGGGACGAGTTCTGCGTGAAGGGCTACTACCGCCACTACGACGGCATGAGCCTGCTGAAGCACGCCCTGCACAACACCTGCCCCGACATGATGAAGTGCATCGGCGAGGACGAGAACGGCAACGACATCAAGGTGCGCGATGCCGAGGGCATACAGCTTGCCAACGCCAAGATTGACGAGATTCGTAACGGCTTCTCCGAATGGCTCGAAGAGCAGTCGCCGGAGTTCAAGGAACGGCTCGTGACGATGTACAACCGCAAGTTCAACTGTTTCGTGCGCCCGAAGTACGACGGCTCTCACCAGACCTTCCCCGACCTCGATCTCAAGGGGCTGGCAAGCCGTGGCGTGAAGGACATCTATCCCTCGCAGAAGGACTGCGTATGGATGCTCAAACAGAACGGTGGCGGGATATGCGACCACGAGGTGGGGACCGGCAAGACGCTGATAATGTGCATGGCTGCACACGAGATGAAGCGGCTGAGCCTCGCCCACAAACCGATGATTATCGGGCTGAAAGCCAATGTGGCGGAGATAGCCGCCACCTATCAGGCGGCCTATCCCAACGCCCGCATCCTCTATGCCTCCGAGAAGGACTCCACCGCCAACCGCGTGCGCTTCTTCAACAACATCAAGAATAACGACTACGACTGCGTCATCATGTCGCACGACCAGTTCGGCAAGATACCCCAGTCGCCCGAGTTGCAGCAGCGCATCCTGCAGGCGGAGCTGGACTCCGTGGAGGAGAGCCTCGAAGTGCTCCGGGCACAGGGCAAGGACATCTCCCGCGCCATGCTCAAAGGGCTGGAGAAGCGCAAGTTCAACTTAGAGGCGAAGCTGCAGAAGGTGGAGCACGCCATCAGCTCACGCACGGACGATGTGGTCGATTTCCGCCAGATGGGCATCGACCACCTGTTTGTCGATGAGAGCCACCAGTTCAAGAACCTCACCTTCAACACCCGTCACGACCGTGTGGCGGGCTTG
>SFLG01000109.1 GCA_004553485.1 Bacteroidales bacterium
TGTCTTTTTCCGTAAAGTTCCCGCGCGTCATTTTGTTGGACAGGTTTTGCCGCGTCTGCCCTGACGCCTCAGCCAGATCGCCCATCGTTATTTTCTGCCTTTTCATGATCAGGCGAATCTTTTCGGCAACAGAGAGTCCCATGCTCTCACCTCCTCACTCGTACTATACACTAAAATGTGTCGCTTGTCAAAAACTTTTTTACGATTTCCACGAAAAAATGTAAAATAACCGTTGACAAGTGACACGAATTAGTGTAATATAGTTCTTGTAAGGGAGAGGAACAAACCTCTCCGGAAAGGAGGACGACCGATGGACAAAGCAAAAAAAGAAGCCCTGCAAGAGCTTCTGAAAATCTTGAGTGATTGTCCCGAAATTGCCGAACGGATCACAATCACAATCAAGCCTAACAGCAAGCCCCAGCAGGGCGAACGCCAAGAGACCTAACCCCGGCGCGAGGGGGAGCGGGAAAGCTCCCCTCCCCCTCAGTATAAAGCGCAAGGCATAGAAATACAAGGAGAATTTGAAATGAGATTTATCGACCGCAGAAATTGCAAGAGTGCATTTGAAAAGGGCGAGAGCCGCGAGATCAAGAGCATGGGCGCTCTCACGCAAGAGGCCGTCAAAATCGCCGAGCAGAATGGCCTCGGCGTCATGCAAAACAGAAGCGGTGAGTTTCGCGTTATTCGCGCCTGCGGCCTTGGCGCCTATGAGGACTTCTTCTCTACCCTTGAAGAAGTCGATGCATTTATCAAAAACCTGAAAAAGTGAGGGGAACACAAAATGATGATGTCCGAATTTATCGACCGCACCGGCTTCGAGCCGACCGCCAAAGAGTACGCCAAAATCGAAGAAGCCTATTACGACTTCGACGGTGACAAGGACGCCTTTTGTAAGGCTTTCGTCAAGGACGGCGGGGCGCGGAAGCTCTGCAAGGCCAGAGCCGCCGAGATCGACCGACTGAACAGCTTGCTGCTGGAGAGTGAGCGGCAGTACAAGAAGGATATGGCCGACCGTGAAAAGCGGATCGACGAGCTGACCGCCGAGCTGGACCGTGAGCTTGAATGGAAGCCCAGCGATGGTACCGGCACGAACATGAGACAGAGCGACTACGCCCACCTTGCCGACTGCGGTAAGGCGATGACCGACGAGGAGGCCAAGGCGTTTATCGCTGACGAGTGCGGCTTCGATCCCGAGAAGATCCGCATTCTGCACGAGGTCAACACCTACGAGGTCAACAAGCACCGCCGCCTTCGCAAGTCTGGCACCTTCGACCGCGCGCCTGTGTACGAGGCCACCGATTGGAACTACGTTCGCTTTGACTGCGCCTGCTTCATGTATGAGCTGGTCAACGGCGAACTCCGCTTCTACTGCTGCTAAATCACCGCCCGCCCCGGAGGTCACGAGGGCAAGGAGAAACGCGAAATGTACGGAACAATCATCATCAAAACCGCCTCGGCGCAGGCACAATTCAAGACATGGGCGCATGACAGCATCTATGCTTTTCTGACTGACCACGGCTATAGCCACGACACAGCCGCAGATGTTGCAGGCTGGGCGGACCTCGCTTCGGTTGGTGAGGAATACGAACTTGACGGTGCCGCAATCATTATCGTCGATTAACGAAGTGCCTGACCTATCGGGCCTACGGGGAGAAAGGACACGACCATGAACAAAATCCGCCGCAAGAATTTGCAGAGCATCATCGACCAGCTGGAGGAGCTGAAGGGCAGCCTCGAAGACCTCCAGGCTGAGGAGGAAGAGTACCGCGACAATATCCCTGAGAATATGCAGGAGAGCGAACGCTATGAAAAGGCGGACGAAGCCTGCGACAACCTCTCCGAAGCCGTGGACAACCTGGAGGAAGTCATCAGCAGCATCGAAGCTGCCATTGAGTGAAAGGAGCATCTGTATGAACGAGAACGAAGCCAGGACGCTGATCGAGTGTTTTGCAGAAAAGCAGCAGGGCGGGCATTTTGCCTGCCCCCGCTGCGGGAAGATGGCGATGGACGCGGAGAGCGTCACCCGCAACGCACTGAGCCGCAGGGCAACGGTCCATATCTGCGATGCCTGCGGCACGATGGAGGCGCTGGAAGACATGACGGGGGATCGGCGGCCGCTGACCGCATGGGCTATCGTCTCCGCGCCGGAGAACTGGCGCATGAGGCGGCACTACTCCGCCGCAGCGTGGGCGCGTGAGCAGTACACCGACCGCTGGAATGATTGCCCGTACTTTCGGGATATGGTCGAGCGCGGTGAAATTCCAGCGGATTACATCGGTCGCCGCACCGTCATGATCCACGCGCCAATCAAAGGGACTGTGCTTTTGACCGAGGGCTATCATTTCACCGTGAACGATGAAGAAGGGAGGCAATACCTGTGAGAGCAACTTGTGTGCCGGAAGATGCTCCGAAGCTGACTTGCCCGGTTTGCGGGAAAGAGTTTCAGCGAGAGGACATGACTTTCACGCGGGATTGCCACGGCATCACTTTCCGGCTGGTGTGTTTCGACTGCTATGATAAAGTCATGGGAAAAGGCTATGACGGTGCTTATTACACCGAAGCCGATGAATGTATCGAGGAGGACTATTGAGCATGAGCAAATCTTGGACGCCCGAGGAGCTGGCCGCTGCCAGCGCCGCGATGAAAGCGGAGGGTCACATGAGCTATGAGGAGTTCTGCGCCGCGCCGCGGCTGAGACTGGAATTCCGAGGGCGTGATAGCTGGGACCGCCCCGTGTACGAGTGCGACGGTCGGCTCTATGTCGATGTCGACCCGCGCCGGAGCAGACCGGCCGACATCTGCACGAAGCAGGGCAACGCCTTTGACGGCGAGCCCTGCGACCCCGTGCCTGAGGGAACGATCATTGAGTTTGTTCCAGCACGGGACACATGGGATTTTTGAAAGGAAGGCGCGGCGGCCACGCGCAAGCACCTCTCTCGCCGCCGTAGGAGAGTTGCAACACGCCCTTTACATCGCGGGAGGGTAGACGCACACCTAAGCCGTGAAAAGCGACACAGAGCCCCGTAAACGCGAAAGCGCCGGAAAACAGAAAAAGCCCCCTCGA
>SFLG01000036.1 GCA_004553485.1 Bacteroidales bacterium
CGCAGGGCGGACAACTTTTGAGTAGATTCGTCGTTAAGGTGAAGGAGTTATGGGGTTCCATAACGACTGAACCGAAACGGCGAAGATGCCAAAAGGTGTCCGCGATGGCAGTAACTTCATCGGGTCGTGGCAGTTTAATGTTTAATTCTTTTATTTGTAATCCCGAAGTCTATAATTTATGATTACTTTTGTATCGCATCTTTTGGGTGTCTTTCGATTTGTTCATCAGTCGTGTAGCTCGCTATACTCCTTCTTCACAAATCAAAATTCATCCCAAAATATGCGACCCTGCGTTAACAGAAATTCTTGCTACGCAAGCGCCAAGGCGATTAGTGGAACGGGCTCTAAGTTGAGCTTCAGCCGGTCAGGGCGTTTGTCAGACGATGGTTGAGTGCATGGCCTCGAACAGCGCCGCGATGGCGTCGCGGCACTGCGGCATCGAGGTAAAAGTGACATCGGCCCCCGCGCCGTCCAGCTCGTCCAGGGGGATGGGGCCCGTGTTGACGGCGATGGTGAAGATGCCGGCGGCGTGCCCCGACCGAACGCCCAAAGGGGCATTCTCCAGCACCAGAGCCTGACTGCGGCTCACCCCGGCCAGCTCCAGCGCTTTCAGGTACGGCTGCGGGTCGGGCTTGCCGCGGGTGACATTGCGGGCCGTGATGCGGCGGTCGGCGGGGAAGGCGCCGGGGTAGTCGTGCTCGAGGCGGTCGAGCAGCGAGCCCTGTCCCGACCCCGTCACCAGCACGGGCACCACGCCGTGCTTCATCAGCCAAGCTATCAGCTGCGGAGCGCCGTCCATGACGTCGATGCCCTCCGTTTCCTGGAAGTGGCGGAAGTTGGCCGATTTTATCTTGTACAGCTCGGCGCACTGTTCGGGCGAGAGGGTGATGCCCTTGTGCTCCTTCATCAGGATGTTGATGGTGTCGGCGCCCGTGCGTCCCTCGTAGGCGAAAAAGCGCTCGATGGGGGCGTCGATACCCTGGGTGAGCATCATCTCGTGCCATGCCCGGGCGTGGCGGGGCATGGAGTTGTAGAGCGTGCCGTCCATGTCGCAGAGGGCGGCGCGGACGTCCATGGCGTGCAGCCCGTTGTCAAGCAGATAACGGCGCACGGCGGGCTCGAAGTCAGTGGCAGTGAGGTTGTTGGCGGTGAAAATCATATCTCTTCGTCTTTTCGACGGCGTATGGCAAACAGTGTAAGCGGGGCCGGGACGGTGAGCAAGACGACGCTCTCCTTCTGCCGTTTGCCCTTCTTTGCCTTTTTGCCGTGGGTGGTTTCGGGGACTGCCACAGTGTCGGGGGCGGCGATAAGGCCCTCGCGGATAAACTGCAGCGAGTCGGCATGAGTGAGCGAGTCTTCGGCCAGGTCTATCGCCGCGGCCTCGGATACGCCGTCGACCTTGAGCTTGTTGAAGCGGGCGTTGCGCAGGCCGCGGCGGAAGATGTCGCGCAGGCCGTTGACAAGGTTGACGTGCGTGTCGTTGACGATGTCGACGCTGATGGGCGTCTTGTCGTCGAACTTGGCGCCTCCGAGCCTGATTTTGTACTTGTCGGGGGTGCCCGAGATGTTTATACCGAACTTGAACGGTATGGGCGACTTGAGCACGGCGATGTGGTAGTTGAAGTTGAGGTCGAAGTCGTTTGTGCCCTGCACGCCAAGGCGATAGCGGTCGATGTTGAAGATGAACGGGAACAGCTGCATCTTGCCGTTCTCGATGAGCATCTGCACCGACATGTGGTCGATGTAATTCTTCTTTTTATCCTTGAACAGCAGCCACTTCGACAGACTCTTGAACGTGTCCGGGTCGAGGAGCACCAGCGTGTCGCCCTGTAGCTGAACGGCCGCGCGCAGCGAGGGTATGTCGAAGTTCATGCTCGGGGTGATGTTGGTGGTGGCGGCGATGTCGCCGGTGATAATGCCCTCGAAGTCGCGCAGCAGCGGCATAATCGAGTCGACGGCCGGCACGAGGTCGAGGAAACGGTGGATGTGGAAGTTCTTGGCCTGCAGGCCGAAACCGAACTGCAGCGAGTCGACTTGCCGTCCCATGTAAAGCGCCTGCAGCGATACGTCGCCGATGCCCGAGGTCGCCGACAGGTCGCTCAGACTAAGCGCGCCGTTGTAGGTGATGGCCCGTCCGTGCATCTTGTGCAGCATGATGTCCGAGTAGATGACGTTGTCGGCATTTATATCCAGCGACGCCTCGATGTTGGTGGGGATGAGCAGGGGAGCCATCGAGTCGGGGGCATCCTGGACGTGGTCGCCGATGCGCCGGTCAAGGCTCTCGTCGTCGAGGTTCTCGCTGCCGAGGTCAAAGCCGTCGTCAATCTCGGCGCGTTTGAGGTGGTAGGCCGAGCCGGCGAAGAGCGCCTGGGCAAGCTGGTTGATGTCGATGGTGTCCGACGCCAGGTCGAGGTTGACCTTTAGGGGCTGACGTCCCGAGCGCGACGTAAGCGCACGCCGCAGGTTGGAGATTATGCCGGTGACGGTGAAGTCGGACCGCCCGCACTTGTAGCGCAAGTCGCGCATGACAATCGAGTCGTTGTCGAACGCCAGGTTGATGTTGCCGAAGCGGTTGCGCACGGGGAAGTACGGCGTGAAGATGCCGGCGCGCTGTGCCGTCATGCTGCCGTTGAAGTGCCACTCGGTGAGCATGCGGCGCAGGCCCGTTGCTATGCCGAAGTCCATCACCTCCGTCGAGTCGGCCCTCTCGCGCGGGTGCACGCGCGGATAGTTGTGGGGTTGGGCATGTTCCCGGTGTACCTTAAGGGCAAGGACGTATATCGAGTCGCGGGGGATGTCCGGATGGCGGCGGGCCAGGCTGTCGCTGATGTGCTTGACGGCGGCGGCGCGACGCGTCTGCGGCTCGGGCCAGGCCGAGAAGCTGGCGTGGGCGTCGCGGAACATAATGCGGTCGGTACGTCCGCCGGCGCTGAAGCGGTCAATGCCGAGGTTGAAGCGGAACTCCGGGGTGTGCGGGTCGTTGCCGTGCGCCCTTATGCCGGCCATGCCGCGTATGCCGCGCAGGTTGGTCATTATCGAGTCGGTGAGGACGAGCATCCTCATCGAGCCGATGGACAGGCCTCCGCCCATGGGAATGATGTGGCGGTGATGGTGCGAGTTGTTGAACGACGTCGACCGTGCCACGGCGCCGAGGCCGAAGCGTATGTCGGCAATCTTGAACGAGATGTCGCTGCGCAGCACATCCAGCGTGTCGACGCTGATTTTGGCCTGCAGGAGCGAGTCGGCGCGGTGCTTGCCGTAGCTGAACGAGCGGTTTGTGCCGAAGTCGAACGAGGCGTGGCCGGCCCGCACCATCAGGGCGGTGTCGGCGCCGACATAGTATAGGTCGTCCACCTTCAGCAGGCCGTTTATCTGCAGGTTGTGGTATGTCTCGAGGCTGAACATCGACGGGCGTCCCTTGATCGAGGCGTCGGCGGTGAGACGTCCCTTCAGCTTGCCGGGGATGGCGTTGGCGATAATCGGCGGCAGCTTCTCTAGGCGGCATACGCCCTTTACCGTGCCCTCGAACTGCGGGTCGGTGAGCAGCGATGTCGCCTTGCCCTTGACGGTGAGGTCGGTGGCCGGGCCGCGCATGTTGAGGCGGTTGAGGGTGACGGTGATGCGGTTGATGTCGTCGCCGGGGACGTCGAGCGACAGGTCGGCGGCGAGGTTGTCAAATCTTACCTTCTGCCAGCGGAACTGCGAGTCGGGGATGACGAGCCGCAGGGTGCAGTGGGGCAGGGCGTTGGGGCCGCCCACGAGGAAGGGCTTCTTGAGGGCAAACTTGATCGAGACGGTGGCGTCGGTGCTGATGCCTTCGGGAATACCGTACTCGGCCTTGAAATCGGCGGGCAGCAACTTGAGCACGTGCCCCACGTCGACGGGCAGCAGCTCGAAGTCGAGCTTGTCGACACGCAGACCGTTGCCGAAATCGAGGGCGGCCGATGTGCGCGCCTCGATGATGTCGAGGTGCATGCTCAGGTTGTCGAGGGTGACGCGCGAGGGCGTGTTCTGGTCCCAGCCGATGTCGCCCGACAGGCCGAAGGCAATCTCGGGCAACGTCCGGTACCGCAGCAGCATCTTCGACGCCATGTCGCCGTTGAGCGCCAGCTTGTACACGGGCTCCTTGTGTCCGTCGACCCACGCCTCGTTGAAGCGCACCGTCAGGTCGGTGCCCGTACTGATGTCGTGGTAGCGTACCGGACAGGGCGAATTGACGGTGAAGCGTTTGATGCGTATCCGCGGCATCGCGAACGGCTCCTCCTCCTCGGACTCGGCGGAGGGCGGGATGATGCTGAAGTTGGTAACCTTCTCGTTGGCTACCACGAAGTTGACGGCGGGACGTGTTATGGTGACGTCGCTGAACTCGAGCGTGCCGGTCATCATCTTCGGCAGGTTGAGGCCGCCGGAGAAGGCGTCCACCGACAGGATGGTATCGGCCCACTGGGGCTTGTGCGCGACGGCCTCGGAGGCGAGGCTGTCGATGGCCCACGAGATGACCTTGAAGTCGCGCACGTTGGCCTGGAGGAAGGGGAAGGACTTGCTTGCCGACAGGCTGACTTCGCCCACCTCGACGCGCGCGTGCTGCAGCTGCGACGTCGCTATCGTCTCCACCAGCGGGGTGAGGCGCTGGGGCGTCAGCACCGTCAGCGCGCAAATCAATGTGCCGATGACAAAAAGCATTGCTCCCCACAGCGTCAGCAGCAGGGCTTTTACTATGCGCACCCAGAGGCGTGCCTTGGGTCGGGCGGCGTTTGCGATGTTCTTTTTGTCGGGCATAATGCTGATGTGTTTGGGCGGTTAGCTGTTCTGTTCCTCTCCTAATTCGTCGTAGTGCTGGTACAGGAAGTCGTTGTAGGGGAAGCGCTCGGTGTGCACCTTGACGGCCTTGTCGTAGATTTTTTGCTTGAGCTGATCGATGTTGATGTTCTTGCGGGCCGAGATGAACACGCAATCGTCGCCCAGGCGTGCCATCCACGTCGCCTCCAGCTCGGACAGGGGAATGTTCTCGCGGGTGCGCGGGGTCAGGTCGTTCTCGTCCTTGGGGGTGTACTGGAAGGCGTCGATTTTGTTGAACACCATCAGCGTGGGCTTTTCGTCGTCGCCGCAAATCTCGCGCAGAGTCTTGTTCACCACCTCGATCTGCTCCTCGAAGTTGGGGTGCGAGATGTCCACCACGTGCACCAGCACGTCGGCCTCGCGCACCTCGTCGAGGGTCGACTTGAACGAGTTGACAAGGTGAGTTGGCAGCTTGCGGATGAAGCCGACGGTGTCGGTGAGCAGGATGGGCAGGTTGTCGATGGCAATCTTGCGCACGGTGGTGTCGAGGGTAGCGAAAAGCTTGTTCTCGGCAAAGACGTCGCTTTTGCTGAGCAGGTTCATTATCGTGCTCTTGCCCACGTTGGTGTATCCCACCAGGGCCACGCGGGTGAGCTTGCCGCGGTTTTTGCGCTGGACGGTCTTCTGCTTGTCGATGGCGGCCAGCTCCTGCTTCAGCAGCGAGATGCGGTTGAGGATGATGCGGCGGTCGGTCTCGATCTGTGTCTCACCGGGTCCGCGCATGCCGATACCGCCGCGCTGACGCTCGAGATGGGTCCACATGCGCGTCAGTCGCGGCAGCAGGTACTGGTACTGGGCTAGCTCGACCTGCGTCTTGGCGCTGGCCGTCTGTGCGCGGCGGGCGAAGATGTCGAGGATGAGGCTCGTGCGGTCGAGGATTTTCACCTTCAGCTCGCACTCGATGTTCGACACCTGCTTCGAGGTCAGGTCGTCGTCGAAAATCACCAGGCCGATGTCGTTGTCCTCGACGTATGCGCGCAGCTCCTCAAGCTTGCCCTTGCCCACGTAGGTGCGCGGGTTGGGGTAGTCGAGCTTCTGCACGAACATCTTTTCGGTGACGGCACCGGCGGTGTCGGCCAAAAAGGCCAGCTCGGCCAGATACTCCATGGTTTTTAGCTCGGGCTGCTGCGGTGTCACCAGTCCGATTAAGATAGCCCTCTCGTTGGCTTCCTGACTTAATATATGGTCTTTCATAAGCGTGTCGTTAGTTGGTTTCGGGTTCAAGCTCGCGGGGACGGTAGATTAGCACTGCCGGCGCCGTGCCGTTGAAGATAGAGTCGGCGACGGAGGTGAGCAGCGAGGCGTCCATCGCGAGGTACCGTTTCAGCATTGTGTCGTCCTCCTCGCCGTGCATCCCGGCCATTGCCAGGCGCTGGCCGTACGACAGGTAGTCCATGCGGGCGTCGGCGTCCAACGACAGCTGGCGGTTTTTCAGCCTCTGCAGCTCGTGCGCGGTGATGCCGTCGGCGGCGATGCGGCGTCCTTCGGCGATGAGGGCTTCGACGGCCTTCATCGGGTCGGTGTCCTCGTCGGCGAGGCGTCCCGTCATCATCAGCATGCCCTGGTGCTCGTACCCCGTGATAGAGGCGTCGGCATCGGCCAGGGGCGAGTCGGGGGCAAGCAGCACGTTGTGGTACAGACGGGCGGCACGTCCCGCGGCAAGGAGGTCGGTGATGGCGTCGGCGGCGAGGTAGGCGTCGGTGCCGTAAGGGTCGCCAAGCCATGCCACCACCACCATCGTCGCCGGCACATTGCCGTATACCGTCTTTATCACCGGGGCGGCGGGAGGGGTGACGGTGGGGAAGTCGCGCACGGGCACGCCGCGGCGCGGGATGGGTCCGAACCATTTCTCGGCGTAGCGGCACGCCTGCTCGAACGGGATATTGCCGGTGACGGCGAGGACGGCGTTGGCGGGCGAGTAGTTGTCGCGGAACCAGCCGGTGATGTCGTCGCGGGTGGCGTCGGCGACGTGCTGCGGCGTCTTGCCGATGACTGGCCACGAGTAGGGGTGGTCGGCGGGGTATATCATCGGCAGCAGGTGGTGCATAAGGTCGCCGTAGGGCCGGTTGAGGCACTGCTGGCTGAATTCCTCCATCACCACGCGGCGCTGGACGTCGATGGTCTGCTGCGACAGCAGCGGGCTGAGCATACGGTCTGACTCGACGCAGAACAGCGTCTCGGCGTTGTGGGCGGGGGCGGCGGCGTAGTAGTTGGTGAAGTCGGTGCCGGTGAAGGCGTTGTTGACGCCGCCGGCCGCCGACAGCGTGGCGTCGAAGTCGGGGACGTGCTCGCTGCCGCCGAACATGACGTGCTCGAACAGATGGGCCAGTCCCGTCCGGTCGGGCCTTTCGTCGCGTGCGCCGGTGTTATAGAGCACGTTGACAGCCACCATGGCCGTGCGGTCGTGGCGGCTGTGTACTACGCGCAGTCCGTTGTCGAGGACGAAGGTGTTCATTTGCCTGATTTCGCCGTAGCCGTGGCGTCAGGAGCGGGAACAACTTCGGCTTTTATGATGCGTATATCTTTGACGGGGCGGTCGTTGGCGTCGGTCTGGGCCTTCTCGATCTTGTCGATGGCATCCCATCCCTCCACCACTTCGCCGAAGACGGTGTATGTGCCGTCGAGGTGGGGTGTGCCGCCTTTGCTGACGTAGGTGTCGACAACCTCCTGGGGCAGCTTGGGCTCGTTGGCGCCCGAGTATTTTGCCTCCACCTTGTCGATGAGCTCGCGCTGCAGCCTGTTCAGGCCGGCGGTGTCGCCTGCCATCTGCATGTTGCGGATGTTATCCATCTGCTCGTTAGCCAGGCGCTGGAACTCGTTGGTCTTGAGCTTGTCGCCATACTGGCGCTGCATCATCTGGGCCTCGCCGGCCTCAAGCTTCTTGCCGGTGACGATGTAGAACTGCGAGCCCGACGAGCGGCGTTCGGGGTTGACATAGTCGCCCTGGCGAGCGGCGGCAAGGGCGCCGCGCTTGTGGTAGTGGTGGGGATAGACTATTTCGGCCTCGATGTCGTAGCCGGGGCCTCCGGCGCCGAGGTGCTGGCCGGGCTTGGCCTCGCGGCTGTCGGGGTCGCCCGTCTGCAGCATGAACCGGTCGATGACGCGGTGGAAGAGCACGTTGTTGTAGAACCCTTCGTTGACGAGTTTGATGAAGTTGGCCTGGTGGCGGGGAGTGTCGCCGTAGAGACGCACGAGGATGTCGCCCTCGGTGGTGGTGAGACGCACGTATTTGTCGTCGGTGTTTGCCATAGGTGCGGGAGTGTTAGGGGTGGCGGCTGTCGCGGGCTGTGCCTTTGCCTCACCGGCGGGCTCGGCCTTGGCGTTGTTGCCGCAGGCGGTGAGTGCCACAGCGGCTGCCGCTAAAGTTATAAAACGTTTTATGTTAGACATTTGAGCTGAAATGAAGTTGCGCATTGATACGGATGTCGCAGGCCGGCGCGTGCCGTCTGCTGATTTATTTTAGAACAATTGACGGCTGGCAGAGGTTTGCCGTCGCGAAAAATCTCGCCTGGTAGTCGGGTAGGGGTGACGCAGAGATGACGCGCGCCGCTCCCGGACCCTTACATCGCCGTGTCGGCGAAGAGGCGCTTGTACATGCGCCTGAAGTTGTTGTCGGCGGCCGACATTGCCGCCACGTCGAGGCCTTCGACCGGGCCATAGAGGCACTGGAACAGGTCGCCGAGGTATTTGCGCTCGCGGTCGAGGTCGATGGTGGCCGACACGAGCGGACGCACCAGGTCGGCGTAGCCGGTGCTGTCGACGGCGTGCAGAAAGCGTGCCGCCGAGGCGGTGAACTGGCCGCTGAGGTCGACCTCGGCGAGGGCCTTGCACAGCTCGGGCAGACAGGCGTCGTCCTGGCCGGCGTTGTTGGCGATACATTCGTATATGAGCAGGCCGTCCTTGTCGCGGTCTTTCAGCTCTTTTATTTCTTTTTCAGTCATAGTGTCACTGATATTTAGTCATGTAAGCGGTAAAAAAAGTGATGTGCCGGTGTCTTCGGCTTGCTTATCAGCGCAAAATTACGATTTTTTTTGTAATTTTGACGCGTGAACGTCACAATAGTTAAATACCTCAGATGTATCGCGCTGTCCCTCATGCTTGTTGCGACAGCCGGGACAGTGTACGCCGCCAACCCGCAGTGGGAGACGGTGCGCACCACTGCCGAGCGTCCCGATGACGGCTCGGAGCAGTCTGACCGGCTGGAGGTTACGGTGCACGACGGCTATGTGTACGTCACGGTGACACGGCCCTGCACGGTGCGTCTGTTCACCATCCTCGGCAACCTGGTTTCGCAGCGCAACCTGCCCGCGGGCACCTCGCGTCTGCGCCTCAAGGGCCGTGGCATGTATCTGCTCAAGACCGACCGCGGCACACGGCGCGTGACGGTATAACCTCTGTGTCTGCCAATAGATTATGGACGAAGTAACAGTAAAAATTGTCAACAAGGGCAAGCAGCCGCTGCCCGAATATGCCACCCTCGGTGCCGCCGGCATGGATGTGCGCGCCAACATCGACGAACCCTACACCCTCGCTGTGGGCGCCCGCACGCTGGTGCCCACGGGCCTGTACGTCGAGCTGCCCCGTGGCTACGAGCTGCAGCTGCGTCCCCGCAGCGGCCTGGCCCTGCGCAACGGCATAACGCTGGTAAACTCGCCCGGCACCGTCGACGCCGACTATCGCGGCGAGATTGGCGTGATTGTCGCCAACATGGGCAGCGAGCCGTTTGTCATCAACCCTGGCGAGCGCATCTGCCAGATGGTGGTGACACGCTACAGCCACGTCACCTGGGAGCTTGGCGAGACCCTCGACGATACCGCCCGCGGCGACGGCGGCTTTGGCCACACCGGCCTGAAGTGACGACACTCCCGGCTGACGTCATCCATCACCCGCACCGCTAAAAATCTGCCGGCGACGGCGACAAAAAACCGTCGGTTAGTGTTTATATAGAAAAAACTTCCATTTGTCTCCTCAATGAAAATCAACTCGCGTTTATATAAACTCAGACTTCTGCCGGCGCTTGTCCTTGCCGCCGTGCTGACGATGGCGCTGTTTACGGCAACGGCAAAGTCGCGCAAGAACAGCCGCGCCGACTGGGACCGCATCGCACGCCAGCGCAAGGGCGACTACGTGTTTGCCAGCGCTTACCAGGCTCTCGTGAGCGAGAGCATCGGCGGCGCCATAGTGATGCTCGACTATGCCAGGGCCCTCAAACCCGACGACAAGGCCATCGCCGGCAATGCCGAGCAGATACGCATCGTCACCCTTGACCTTGACTCGGCCCAGGCCGACAAATCGTACCGCATCGTCCGTGATGCGTGGCGTAACGACCGCGACGACTACGACATGGGCGAGTTTCTGGCCGCAATGGGCATCAGACAGGACCGGCACGACGATGTCGTGGAGGTGTGGCGCACACTCGACTCTATCTACCCCACGCATACCGACCCGTCGGTTAAGCTTGCCGAGGCCTACACCCGCCGCTATGTCTACCAGCAGGACACCGCCGACTATTACCGCGCACTGCGGATTTACGACCGGCTCGAGAAAGAGTCGGGCAAGGACGTCGGCCTGTCGTCGCAGAAGATAAGGACACTGCAGCTGCGCAACGACACCGCCGCCATCGACGCCGAGGTGGCCTCGCTGCTGAAGGCCCTCCCCGGCGAGTCGACACCGCTGCTCTTTGCCTCGATGGTGAGCAAAACGATGGGACGCGACTCTATGGAGCTTGTCTATCTTAACCTTGCCGCCGAGGCCGACAGCACCGACGGAAGTGTCTTTATCCGTCTTGCCGATTTTTACCGCGAACGCGGCGACTCTCTGGGCTACCGCAATGAGGTCTTCCGCTCGCTCGAGAGCGCAAACCTTGATTTCGAGGTAAAAGACCGCATTCTGCGCGGATACCTTACCGAGCTCTACACCGACTCTACCGAGTGGCCTCGCATCGAGCAGCTTTTCGGCATCCTGCAGAACCTGCACCCCGACGAGCCGGATATGTACGCCCTCAACGGCCTGTTCGAGGCCAGCCGCGACAACTACAACCTCGCACGCGAGCTGTTGGGCTATGCCGTCGCCCTTGAACCTTCCAACGAGAGCCTGCGCACGATGCTCGTCCAGACCGACATCAGCGCCGACTCGCTCGACGCCGTCATCAACGATGCGCGCCCGGGCCTCGAATTCAATCCTGACCAGCTTTACTTCCCCATTATGATGGCGTCGGCGATGTCGCAGCAGAAGCGCTTCGAGCCGGCGATAAGTCTGCTTAAGTCAATTGATGTGGACAACCCCGCCAACCCCGTGGCTGCCAGCAACCTCATCACCACCCTCGCCGACATTTACCAGCAGAGTGGCCAAAGCGACAGTGCCTTTGCCACCTACGACCGGGCCCTGGCCATCAACCCCGAGAACTACATGGCCTACAACAACGCGGCCTACCACATGGCGGTGCTGGGGACCGACCTTGAAAAGGCCGAGCGATTTGCCTCCTACGCCCTTGCCGACGATCCCGAAAATTCCACATACCTCGACACTTACGCCTGGGTGAAGTTCAAACAGCATGAGTACAAGGATGCCAAGACCTACATCGACAAGGCGATGAACAACATCATTGATGTGGCCGAGTACAGCGAATATCTCGAAAATCACATAGAAATCGACACCTTCGTCCACGCGGAGCCGGTTGATATGTACGATACCGATGCCATCGGGGCGACTGACTCCGTGCCTGCCGAGCTGCTTGACTCGCTGATGCTCAGTGTGGAACGGTATGAATTTGACGGAGCCGACAGCGTCGGATATGCAGTGACTGACACGGTCCCGGCAACCGAAGTGGTTATCAAACGCAACCTGGCCGAGCTGGACAAATACGACAAAGAGTTGGGTGCCGACATCCTCGAACATGCCGGCGACATATATTATATGTGTGGCGAACCCGACGATGCCCTGCTGTTCTGGAAACGCGCGCTGGCTCTCAAGCCCGAGGACAACGACCTGCTCGCACGCAAGATAAAGGCAAAGGCATATTTGTACAAATAGCACAAAATCAGACATATCGCAATGAAACATATACTTAAGACAGCAGTGATAGTCCTGGTGGGCGTACTGGCTCTGACGACAGTGTCGTGCTCGTCGTCGCGCGGCTCGTCCAGGGACAATCCCAGAAAAGAGAACGGCATCCCGCCCCGCAGTCAGGTGGCTGCACCACAGTGGACTAACGTGCAGATGCCGGTGAAGCTGTCGCTGGCCAAACCCCGCAACTTCAACGTGTCGGGACGCGCCACGATGGTTCGTGGCCGGCAGATTTACCTGTCGCTGCGTTTCTTCGGCATGGAAGTCGCCACGGTCAACATTACCCCCGACTCGGTCACCGTGGCCGACCGTTTCCACAAGCTCCTCTTCACCGAAAGCACCTCAAAGGTGATGGGCCGCACCGGTTACGACATCAACACCATACAGGACATCATTCTCGGCATGGACCCGTCTATCGAAAATCCGCTTGAAATAGAAAACGGCTTCGGCAACAAGGTCGCCACCATAAAGTTCTCCGACTTTGTCGAGACCCCAGCCGGCGTGATGGCCTCGGTCATCGAGGCCGACGGCAAAATCAAGAAAACCGATGTCGAGGTGTCGCTCGAGTGGAACCCCAAGCGCGCGCAGTGGAACGACCCGGCGCTTGTCCCTCCCGGCGGCAACAGCTACAACGGCTACCGCACCTTCGGCCTGCCTGAGGTCACCGAGATGCTGAACAGCCTGGGCGAGATGTAAGAGCCGCCGGCGGTGCGCTTTGCCCGCCGCGCTGCGTTTTGGTCTCTCGTCGCCTCCCGTATTTGCCCCAAACGGCACTGATTATCAGAATATCACATTATGCGCAAGATTTTGCTCCTCCTTTTGATTTGCCTGTTAGGCGGTGTCACCTCTGACGCCGCCCGGCCGCGCAAGTCGTCGCGCCCGGCCTCGCAGACACGCACGGCGGAGACGGTGCGGAGCGAGCGGCAGCGCACCGAAAAGGAGATTGCCGAGACGCGCAAAAAAATCAAGCAGACGCAGAAGCAGACGCGCGAAAAGCTCGAGCACCTCGAGGGCATCAACGCGGGCATACGCATGCAGGAGACACGCATCGTCAACCTCAACACCCGCCTCGACTCGCTCTCCGGCGCCATCTCTGCCGTCAGCGACACCATCGGCGTCATCGAAGGGCAGGTGAATACCCTGCGGGCCGACCTCAAGAGCACCCTGCGCAGTATGCGTCGCCGCCGCAAGTCGGTCAACGACGTGGCCTTTGTGTTCTCGGCGCCGACATTCGATGCCGCACAGCGTCGCATCAGCTATCTCGACCAGCTCAACCGCTGGCGCACGCGCAAGGTAAAGGCCCTGCGCGACAAGATGCAGCAGCTCACCGACAAGCAGACCGAGCTAAAGGGGCTGGAGACCTCCCAGGCCTCGGCTCTCTCGCAGCTCAATGCCTCAAAGCAGACGCTGGTGCAGCAGCAACAGCAGCAGAAAAAGGCCGTGGACGACCTGCGCGGACAGACGGCCAACCTCAATAAGATTCTGTCCGAAAAGCAGAAGCGCATGCGCCAGCTCGACAGCGAGCTCGACCGCATAATAGCGGCCGAGGAGCAGCGGCGCCGCAAGGCCGAGGAGCAGCGGCGCAAAAAAGACAAGGACCAGGGCAAGCCGGCAACCGGCCCCAAGACCGACACGCAGGACGGCTACGCCGAGGCCGAGCGCGCCCTCAGCGGCTCGTTCGAGGCCAATCGCGGCCGCCTGCTCTTTCCCGTGGCCGGACGATACACCGTCATCGGCACCTTTGGCCGCACCGGCCACGCCGGCCTCAGCGGCGTCGAGGTAAACAACTCGGGCATCGACATCGCCGTCAGCCCCGGCACAAACGCCCGCGCGGTTTTCGGCGGCACAGTGTCGTCGGTATTCTTTGTCAACGGCTACGACAACGTCGTCATGGTGCGCCACGGCCGCTACATCACCGTCTACGCCGGTCTGTCGTCGCTGGCGGTGCACAAGGGCACGGTGGTGAAGCCGGGCACGGTGCTGGGTACCGTCCTCACCGACGCCGACAACCCCCAGCGCGCCGTGCTGCACTTTGAGGTGCGCAACGAAAAGCAGAAACTCAACCCCCTCGAGTGGGTTCACTGACGCCGACAGCCCGCCCGCCACACATCATCACACATCACTACGTAACCGGTGCACGCAACGACAAAGACAGTTTTCAAGGCCATGGGGCAGCTGGGCAGCGTCCAGGTGCTGGGCCAGCTGTGCTCGGTGGTGCGCAACAAAATCATTGCTGTCTGGATAGGTCCCGTCGGCGTGGGCA
Organism: Bacteroidales bacterium; assembly: GCA_004553485.1. GTDB lineage: Bacteria > Bacteroidota > Bacteroidia > Bacteroidales > Muribaculaceae > CAG-873. Next base: position 14,168 of record SFLG01000036.1, read on the forward strand.
TGGTGATACTGTTCAACTCGGTATCCGAGCTTGTGGGCGTCTTCACACGCCTCAACATCGACCAGAGCTCGCAGCGCGACATCGCCGCCGCCGGCGACCGCGACGTCACGGCACGGCTGTCACACGTCGCCCACAGCTGGTCGGTATGGCTGGGCCTGCTGGCCTGGCTGCTGATGTGCGCGGCCTCGCCCCTGCTGTCGCGATGGTCGTTCGGCGACAGCTCGCACTGGCCCGAGTTCTGCCTGCTGGGCATCGTGCCCTTCATGACATCGGTGGCCCTCGGCTATCAGGCCGTGATGAAAGGCTGCCGGCAGTTCGGCCGCGTGGCCCGCGTGAGCGCCATGATAGCGTTAGGCGGCATAGCGGTGTCGGTGCCGCTGATATGGTTTCTGCGCGAGCGCTCGATAATATGGATTATCATCGCCTACGCCCTGTGCATGCTCGTGGGCTCGTGGCTGTGGCGCGTGCGCCTGCCGCGGGTGAAGATGAGTCTGCGGCAGACCTGGAGCGCCGGCATGTCGTTTGTGCGCCTGGGCGCCTTCATCACCGTAGGCCTGGGCGCCGGATACCTTGCCAACTACCTGTTCGTGCTGTACATGAACAACTACGCCGACACAGCCCAATTGGGTCTGTACCAGGCCGGCTTCATCATCATCAACAGCTACGTCGGCGCCATCTTCACCGGCGTGTGGACCGAGTACTTCCCCCGCCTCAGTGCCGTCATCCGCAGCCGGCGCGCCACGGAGGTCACCGTCTCGCACCGCATCTCCATCACGGCATGGGCCCTGCTGCCGATAATGGCCCTGTTCATGGCCCTGGACGAGCCGATAGTGCGCCTGATATACTCCTCCTCCTTCCTCGACATCATACCCTACGTCACCCTCGGCATGTCGGCCATGGGGCTGCGCGCGGCCTCGTGGTGCATCCAGCACACCGTCCTCGCCCGCGGCGACGGCAAGATATACGTCGCCACCGAGAGCCTCAGCTGCGTGCTCTGCCTCGTCCTCAACATCATCGGCTACAGCCGTTGGGGCTTTGTCGGTCTGGGAGTGTCGTACATAGTCTGGTACGCCCTTTTCCTCGCCGGCGTATGGCTTGTCTACCGCCGCCGGTACGGCTACCGCCTGCGCGGGCGCGTGATGGTGCCCGTCCTCGCCGGAGCGGCAGTGGCCCTTGCCGCCGCCGTCGGACGCCTGATGGTGGGCTGGTGGGTGCCAATGGCCGTGTTTGTCGTCGTGCTGCCGATTGCCTATAAGAAACTGTCAAAATAAATAATTGATATGAAACGCATTCTGTCATTATTCTTCGTCCTCGCTGCCCTCGCCGCCGGGGCACAGGAAAAAACGTCGACTTTCAGCTGGAGCACCCCCGGCACCCTCAGCCCGTCCTTCGCCGCCCCTGACGAGAACGAGCGGTCGGGCGACTTTGTCGGCTCGGTAAAGTTCACCGCCGGCGACGTCACCTTCGAGGTCGACGACAGCGGGGTCACCGAGCAGAGCCGCCGCGCCCGTTTCCACTTCAACTACACCACCCGACAGGTCGAGCTGCGCGTCTACATGGACAGCTACGTCACCATCACCGCCGCCGAAGGCCGCTCCATCAGCGGCATCGTGCTCGAAGGGCCGCAGAGCGACCGCTACTACCTTGACATGATTTCGCCCACCGAAGGCGTCACCTATACCCCCAAGCCGCCCATGTACGAGCGCACGGAGTGGACCGTCCCCGCCGGCACCACCGAGGTGCGCTTCTACGCCGACCAGCGCACGCAGCTCACCCTCACCACCGTCACCACCACCGACGCCGCCGGTGTTGCCGACATCGTCGCCGACAGCCCCGTCGCCGCCCCCGAGTGGTACACCCTCCAGGGCGTCCGCCTTCCCCGCCGTCCCACGGCCCCCGGCATCTACATCGAGCGCCGCGCCGGCCTCACCGGCCGCATCCTCGTCCGCTGACGGCACCTGTATACCCGCCGAGGCTAAAAGTACATAATTACGGCAACATATACACATCCGACCTAAAAGTGTATAATGCCGGCAACAAACAGCAGGTGCTGTGCCAATCGGCACAGCACCTGCTTGCTTAGTATCCCCGTAGGGAGTCGAACCCTAATCGTCGGAACCGGAATCCGAAATTCTATCCATTGAACTACGGAGACGTTTGGATGGGGCAAAGTTACGGTTTTAGCGACCCCGCCGCAATCAGCTAAAACGGCAACCTTAGCTAATTTAGCTAATATAGCTACCTTAGCTGCCTAAAAACACCTGTTAACCAAAGACCCTGACAACTATGGCCATACGTGTCGAAGAGGGCTGGCGCGAGGCGCTGGCCGACCAATGGGAAGCTCCCTATTTCGGCGAGCTGGCGCGGTTTGTGCACGACGAGTACCGCAACGGCACGGTGTACCCGCCCGCCTCGCAGGTGTTCGCCGCCTTCGACGCCTGCCCGTTTGACCGCGTCCGTGTGGTAATCCTGGGCCAGGATCCGTACCACGGGCCGGGACAGGCAAACGGGCTGTGCTTCTCCGTCAACCCCGGGGTGCGCATGCCGCCCTCGCTGGTAAACATCTTCCGCGAGGTCAGCGACGACACTGGCGCGCCCTTCCCCGCCGACGGCAACCTCGACCGCTGGGCACGCCAGGGAGTGCTGCTGCTCAACGCCACCCTCACCGTGCGCGAGCACAGCGCCGGCTCGCACCAGCGCCACGGCTGGGAAACCTTCACCGACGCCGCCATCAAGGCCCTCAGCGACCGCGCCTCGCACATCGTCTTCCTCCTCTGGGGCAGCTACGCCATCGGCAAACGCAGCCTCATCGACGAGTCCAGGCACCTTGTCCTCACCTCGCCCCATCCATCGCCCCTGAGCGCCCACCGCGGTTTCTTCGGCAACCATCATTTCAGCCGCGCAAACCAATATCTCGCCCTCCACGGCCTGCCGCCGATACAGTGGTGACGGCACAACCTTGACAGACCGACAATGACAATACGACTTCTTGCCATACTCATCCTCTTTGCCCTGACGCCGACGGCCCTTGCCGCCGACGACACCCGCAACGCCGTCTACAACGAGCGCGTGCGCTCGCTGCAGCTGTTCGAGGGCGACTCGCCCTTCGCCGTAGTAGGAGCGGCGGCGATGACACTCGGCGACGACTGCGGCATACGTGTCGAGTTCGACATCCTCGCCGACGACCGCCAGTACCTGCGCTACTCCATCACCCATTGCAACGCCGACTGGCGCCCCTCCGGCCTGGCCTATATGGAGTATGTCGACGGCTTCAACGAGGGGCAGGTCGAGGACTTTGCCTACTCCGAGGTCACCGGCGTCCACTACGTGCACTACGTCATACGCATCCCCGACGGGCAGATGCGCCCGCTCATCTCCGGCAACTACCTGCTCGCGGTGTGGGACGAGGGCGACGGCCCCGGCCAGCCCCTGCTGCAGTGCCGCTTTGTCGTCACCGAGCAGACCGCCGACGTCGACGGCACTGTCTCGGGACGCACCGACGTCGACTACAACCGCGCCCACCAGCAGCTCGCCCTGGCCGTCGACACACGCCGCGCCGGCGTGCGCTCGCCCTTCAGCGACCTCATCGTCACCGTCGAGCAGAACGGCCGTCCCGACAACGCCGTCACGCTGTCGCGCCCCCTGCGCGTCCAGGGCACAACGGCCATCTACGAGCACGACCCCAAACTCGTCTTCAAGGCCGGCAACGAGTACCGCCGCTTCGAGACGTCCACCCTCAGCTACCCCGGCATGGGCATCGAGAGCATGGACTTTGTCTCGCCATACTACCACGCCACGGTGATGACCGACAAGTCGCGCGCCAACGAGTCGTACCACTACGACGAGACGCAGAACGGGGCCTACACCGTGCGCGAGTACAACCACGACATCCCCGGCTCGACCCTTGCCGCCGACTACGTCGTCACCCACTTCACCCTCGACTACCCTGAGACGCCGGGCCTGAGCTTCTTCGTCGACTCGGACGCCTTCCAGCGCCGCTTCGGCCCCGAGTCAATGATGCGCTACAACAGCGGCACGGGCCGCTACGAGCTGGCCACGCTGCTCAAACAGGGCCAGTACAGCTACCAGTACCTCGCCGTCCCCGTCGGCGCCACTACGGGACGCACCGACGTCATCGAGGGCGACCGCTTCGAGACTCGCAACCTATACCGCGTCTACGTCTACCGCCGCATGCCCGGCGACCGCTACGACCGCCTCATCGCCGTCGCCACGCTGCGCTATCGGTAAAAGCACCCGACAAAGTAAAAAAACAGCAGTTTTTACCACCAACAATGTATATGCTTCAGATAAAGGACACCCTGGTCTCGCTCGACCTTATCGAGCAATTCTTCTGCTGCGACCTTGACGCCTGCCTGGGCCAGTGCTGCATCGACGGCGATGCCGGCGCCCCCGTCACCGAGGAGGAGTGCGAGGCCATCCGCGCCGCCCTCCCCGTCGTCGAGCCGCTGATGCTGCCGCGGGGCGTCGACGAGGTGCGCCGCAACGGCGTCAGCTACATCGACGAGGAAGGCGACCTGGTCACCACCATCGTCGACGGCCGCAACTGCGCCTTCACCTGCTACGCCCCCGGCGGCAAGTGTCTGTGCGCCCTCGAGCAGGCCTGGAGCCAGGGCAAGACAACCTTCCGCAAGCCCTCGTCTTGCCACCTCTACCCCGTGCGCCTGACGCAGTACCCTACCTTCACCGCCGTCAACTTCCACCACTGGAAAATCTGCAAACCCGCCCATGTCCTGGGCCGCAAGCTGGGTCTGCGCGCCTATCAGTTCCTCAAAGAGCCCCTCATCGCACGCTTCGGCCGGGACTGGTACGACGAGCTGTGCCTCGCCGCCGAGGAGTACCTGCGCCAGTACGGCTCTAAGACTCCCGAAGACTGACCTCTAAGGCCAATTCCCACGGCCTGTAACGTATACCGCATTATAACGCATAAAACGTAAAACTCTAAAAATATTACCATGAAAAAAACGATTATGGTCCTGGCTGGCGTGTCGCTGCTTGCCTCTGCCGTAGCCGCCGGACACCGCACGAAGGTGGAGTGGCGCTCGCTCGGCAACAAGGTCGGCGACGACGGCAAGGTCTCCTACGTCCAGCGCTTCACCGTCACCGGCGACACCGACATCCGCGGCATCGCCTTCAACATGTTCGACCGCAAGATGCACGCCGTCAACCCAGCCGACACCCTCGCCGAGGTCTTCCCCGGCTACTACTACGTCGCCACCCCGCGCCTCAACGGCAGCGACACTGTCAACATCGACATCGAGGTGAAGGCCCAGCTGTCGTCGATACGCTATGCCGCCGACGGCGTCCACCGCATCAACCGCGACAACACCTCGTCGCCTGTCGACTACGTGCGCCATCCCCTCGACCGGCCCGAGCTGTGGGCAAGCAGCAAGCGCGACCGCATGCCCTACGGCCCGCGCCTCTACGACCTCAACGAGGCCCGCAGCACCGACTGGCAGCCCGGCTTCTACGACATCGCCCCGTCATACAAAAAGGTGACGCTGATGCCCGGAACAAGCAATATCAAGACAAAACCCGTATTTGTCGACATCAACCCCGACAACCCCGAATACTATACCCTCGACGTCCGCGACGACAGTCTCATCATCGCCTGCCGTCCCGAGTTCCGCCGCCCGGCGCTGATGCGCTTCATCGCCGCCGCCGCGACGTCGGCCGACGAGGACATCTTCAGCGGTGACGGCATCACCGTCCCCAACGTCCACATCGAGGACTGGCCCGACCACGAATGGCGCGGCCTGCACATCGACATTGCCCGCAACTACCAGAGCCCCGAAAACATGATGGAGGTGCTCAGGCTGATGGCCGTAAACGGCCTCAACCGCCTCCACTTCCATCCCTTCGACGACGAGGCCTGGCGTGTCGAAATCCCCGGCCTGCCAGAGCTCACCGACGTCAGCGCACGCCGCGGCTGGAGCAGCGACGGCACGGAGCGCGACCACCTCTACCAGATTTTCGGCGGCAACGGCGACCCCGACACCCCCGTCGGCACCGCCAACGGCCACTGGACGCGCGAGCAGTTTGTCGACTTCCTGCGCGAGGCCAACAGGCTGGGCATACAGGTCCTCACCGAGATTGAGTCGCCCGGCCACGCCCGTGCCGCCATCAAGGCCATGGAGGCCCGCGCCGCCGCCGGCGACAGCTCGTACCGCCTCGTCCACGACGGCGACACCTCGCGCTACACCTCGGCACAGTCGTACCACGACTGTGTGATGAACCCGTCGCTCCCAGGCACTTACAAGTTTATGGACAAGGTCTTTGACGAGCTCATCGCCATGTACCGCGAGGCCGGAGCGCCCCTGCCCGGCATACACATCGGCGGCGACGAGGTGCCCCGCGGCTCGTGGGACGGCTCCGACTCGGTGCGCGTGTTCATGCAGCAGCAAGGCCTCACCAGCCAGAAGGAGGTGCACGCCTACTTCGTCCGGCAGATGGCAAAGATGCTCGCCCGGCGCGGCGTGCCCATGTTCGGTTGGGAGGAGATAGCCATCGGCCACGGCCCTGAGTTCAACGCCGAAGTCGCCCCCGCCGTCGGCGGTGTCAACGTCTGGCACAACAACATCACCGCCGCCGGCAAGGCCCTCCGCGGCGGCTTCCCCGTCATCCTCAGCAACGTCAACCGGTTCTACATGGACATGGTCTACGACTACCACCCCGAGGAGCTGGGTCTGACGTGGGGAGGCACCGTCGACGAGTTCGACGCCCTGGGCGGCTACTCCGCAAAGATGTACGACGTAGACCTCGACAGCGTCCCCGGCCGCATCCTTGGCGTCCAGGGCCAGACATGGTCCGAGACCATCCGTAGCTTCGACGACCTCTACTACATGCTCGTCCCCAAGATGTTCGGCCTGGCCGAGCGCGCCTGGAACGCCGACAGCACCTGGTCCGAGCCCCAGTTCAACGCCATCATCGGCACCCGCGTCCCCCGCCTCTCCCACCTCATCACTCGCCCCCGCCCCCAGCTGTCACAGCCCTCTGATACCCCCAATCCCACTGATAACTCTGATTCCTCTGATACCACCCCCGCCACCCATCTCTCCGAGAATTGCCTGACCGCCGTGCCCTACCAGTCGGCCCGGGCAGACGGTCCCCTTGCCATGCGCCTCCGCGGCCCCGGCATCAAAGTCATCGACGGCAAAGTGCACATCAACGCTCCCTACCGTGGCGGCATCATCCGCTACACCACCGACGGCACCACCCCCACCGTCGACTCGCCCGTCTACACCGCCCCCTTCCCCCACACGCCCGGCACCCCCGTCCAGGCCCGCTACTACCGCAACGCCCGCACCTCCAACACAACTTACTTGGACCGTTAACGGTCCAAGTAAAGGATTGGCAAACCCGCGATTTGAAGTTTATTCAAATCGCGGGCTTGCAGTATTGGCGCCTTTGGCGCAGTATTGGCAAGCCGATGGCTTGCAGTATAATATCTTTTAGTGAGATGTATTTCCCGGTGTCGCGTTATTTCCCATACCTCCCACTATTCCCACTCCTTCCATAATTTTTTTTACTTTAGTAAAAATCACTGCTGGCCGCAGGCCAGTCAATACTGGCGGCGCAGCCGCCCAATACTGCAAACCGCAGGTTTGCCAATACCGCAAGCGCAGCTTGCCAATACTGCAAAACTTTGTTTTGCTCATACTTCGCGCAGCGACAAGCGCCAACAGCCCCGGCATCCAAAGGATGTCGGGGCTGTTGAGCGTTGGTAGCTGAGCGACAAATCACTTCTTGTTGCGGTTGCCGTAGCGGCTCATGAACTTGTCCACGCGGCCGGCGGTGTCAACCAGCTTCTGCTTGCCGGTGAAGAAGGGGTGCGAAGCGTTGGTGATTTCCAGCTTTACCAGGGGGTAAGTCTTACCGTCGATTTCGATGGTCTCGCGAGTGTTGATGGTGCTGCGGGTGATGAAGGTCACGTCGTTCGACATGTCCTTGAAAGCAACCTCGCGGTAGTTGTCGGGATGAATGCCTTGTTTCATTGTATGTCGTTTTGCTTGATTTACAATAGATTAATATTACTAAGATCCGCTGGTAAGGCGGGCATATTCGTAATGGCTTGCAAATTTACCCAAAATTCTCCAAACCACAAAGCCTTTCCCCAAAAACTTTTACCCCCCCCCCCCCCCCCTCCTCCACCCATAACGCAGAGCCCATGGAGGGACCGCTTCCAGCGGTCACATAGAGCGGCGGCATCCTGCCGCCGCACATTGGACTCGCGTTCCGCCGGTTCCGTGATGCATCCATGCGCGCAGCGCCTATGGATGCCGGTGCTATGTTCCCAGACAAAGCCCGGCAAAAAATATGTTCCGTGAACTTCCGTCCGTTCAGTGCCTACAAAGAGCGTAGCGAATTTGAAACAGTTCCGTGTCCCCCAAAATCCCTCTATTCTCTTTACGCGCGGCTCCGCCACCCAGCCCTCCGCGACAAAAGCGCACGGCACCGCCACCACAACCCCCTCCGCGATAACAATCGCAGGCCTTTTGGAACTCGCGTTCCGTCGGTTCCGTGATGCATCCATGCGCGCAGCGCCTATGGATGCCGGTGCTATGTTCCCAGACAAAGCCCGCAAAAAATATGTTCCGTGAACTTCCGTCCGTTCAGCGCCTACAAAGAGCGCAGCGAATTTGAAACAGTTCCGTGTCCCCAAAAATCTCTCCATTCTCTTTACGCGCGGCCCCGCCACCCCAACCCTACGCGACAAGGGTGCCAACCTTCAAGAGTCGCGTTCCGTCGGTTCCGTGATGCATCCATGCGCGCAGCGCTTATGGATGCCGGTGCCTTGTTCTCAAACAAAGCCCGCAAAAATCTGTTCCGTGAACTTCCGTCCGTTCAGTGCCTACAAAGAGCGCAGCGAATTTGAAACAGTTCCGTGTCCTAAAAAATCCCTCTATTCTCTTTACGCGCGGCCCCGCCACCCCAACCCTACGCGACAAGGGTGCCGACCTTCAGGAGTCGCGTTCCTTCGGTTCCGTGATGCATCCATGCGCACAGCGCTTATGGATGCCGGTGCTATGTTCCCAGACAAAGCCCGGCAAAAAAATATGTTCCGTGAACTTCCGTCCGTTCAGCGCCTACAAAGAGCGCAGCGAATTTGAAACAGTTCCGTGTCCCCAAAAATCCCTCTATTCTTTTTACGCTCTGTCCTGTCGCACGGAGCCTCCGCGACAAAAAAGCGCTGACCCTGCCACCCAAACCTCTGCGATAAGGCCTACGGGTAGGGGTAAAACAAACCCGGCCTCGGGGATCCGGGGCCGGGTGGGGATTTCAGGGATGTTTTCTGCGTCAGGCAGAAGTGCTATGCGTGGTTGTCAGCGCCGTGAGGCGCGGGGGTAGCGCCGTGGGGGGCGCGCGGGGTTAGCGCTTGATGAGGCGCTGGGCGGCGTTGGCGTTGACCTTGACGAAGTAGACGCCTGCGGCCAGGTTGTCAACGCTGACAGTCATCGTGGTGTCGCCGTTGCCCTTGAACGAGGCCACGCACGAACCGCTGATGTTGTAGATGCTGACCGACTCGAT
>SFLG01000110.1 GCA_004553485.1 Bacteroidales bacterium
CCATCTTTTGGCATCTTCGCCGTTTCGGTTCAGTCGTTATGGAACCCCATAACTCCTTCACCTTAACGACGAATCTACTCAAAAGTTGTCCGCCCTGCGCTAACATAAATTAGGGAACGGGCTCTAAGAAACTGAAAAAAATGTTTTGAAAAGTTGAGGGCACTTGTGTTTCAGCCGAAAAAGCCGTACCTTTGTATAATGCTCCGCCACGAGTGTGGCAGTGCGCAAGGTGCGGCTTTTCAGATGTTTAGGCTTTGCCGCGCCGTCTAACATTATCGCAGATTTTTCAACAGGAATGTCAAAAAGCATAACTAAGCAAATAAACAAGATTGCCGAAAAGACCGGGGACCGGTCGTCAAACATACAGATAAAGGGAGCGCGCGTCAACAATCTCAAGAATGTTGATGTGGAGTTTCCGCGCAACCGTTTCATCGTCGTCACCGGCCTCAGCGGCTCGGGCAAGTCGTCACTGGCTTTCGACACCCTCTACGCCGAGGGCCAGCGCCGCTATGTCGAGAGCCTCAGCGCCTACGCCCGCCAGTTTCTGGGACGTATGCACAAGCCCGAGTGCGACTACATCCGCGGTCTGCCGCCCGCCATCGCCATCGAGCAGAAGGTGAACACGCGCAACCCGCGCTCGACCGTCGGCACATCCACCGAGATATACGACTATATGCGTCTGCTCTTCGGGCGCGTCGGCCGCACCTACTCGCCCGTCACCGGCAAGGAGGTGCGCCGCGAGGGCGTGGAGGATGTCGTGGCAGCGGTGAAGGCTCTCCCCGAGGGCACGCGCATCGCTGTCGCCGCCCCCGTCACGATGCCGGAGAAGCGCCGCTTCGTCACCCAGCTCGACGTCTACCTCAAGGCCGGTTACTCGCGCATGGTGGACGCCGACGGCAACTTTGAGGAGATAGAAGAGCTCATCGCCTCGGCCGACAGCGAGTCGACCGACGCCGGCGGCCGCCTGCTCCTTGTCGACCGACTGACGTCGGCCTCGGACGAGGACACGCTGGCACGCCTGTCCGACTCGGTGGAGACGGCCTTTTTCGAGGGGCACGACGCGCTGGAGCTGCTGATATGGGAAAAGCCGGGCGAAAAGCCCGTCCGCCGCAGCTTCTCTACCCGTTTCGAGGCCGACGGCATAACCTTTGCCGAGCCCTCCGACCAGATGTTCAACTTCAACAACCCCTACGGCGCCTGCCCGCGCTGCGAGGGCTTCGGCAAGGTTCTCGGCATCGCCGAGAGCCGCGTCATACCCAACCCCGGCCTGTCGGTCTACGACGACGCGGTGATGTGCTGGCGAGGCCCCAAGATGAGCGAGTTCAAGCGCGAGTTCATCCACGCCGCCGGTCAGCTCGGTTTTCCCGTGCACCGGCCCTATCACGACCTCACGCAGGAGCAGAAGGATATGCTGTGGCACGGCGTCCCCGGCTCGAAGGGCATAGACGGTTTCTTCGAGTTCATCGGCACGCAGCAGCACAAGATACAGTACCGCGTGATGCTTGCCAACTATCGCGGCAAAACCACCTGTCCGGCCTGCCATGGCAGCCGTCTGCGCCCCGAGGCGTCGTATGTGCGCGTGGGCGACAAGACCATCGGCGAGCTCGTCACCATGCCCGTCGCCGACCTGCTGGGCTGGTTCGAGGCCCTGCAGCTCGACGAGCACGACACCAAGGTGGCGTCGCGTCTGCTGGTGGAGATACGCAGCCGCCTCTCGTTCCTTGTCAACGTGGGCCTGGGCTACCTCACTCTCGACCGTCTCAGCAACAGCCTCAGCGGTGGCGAGAGCCAGCGCATCAACCTGGCCACCTCGCTGGGCAGCAGCCTGGTGGGGTCGCTGTACATCCTTGACGAGCCCAGCATAGGCCTGCACTCGCGCGACACCGAGAAGCTGGTTGGCGTGCTGCGCAGTCTGCAGAAAATCGGCAACACGGTGGTGGTGGTCGAGCACGACGAGGACATAATGCGCCACGCCGACTACATCGTCGACGTGGGCCGCGACGCCGGCAGCCTGGGCGGCACAATCGTCTATCAGGGCCCGTACAGCGGTCTGTCGAAGGCCACCGGCAGCCATACCGCCGACTTCCTCACCGGCCGCGACGGCATTCCCGTACCCACCAGCCGCCGCAAGTCCCGCTCGTTCATCGAGGTGAAGGGCGCGCGCGAGCACAACCTCAAGGACATCAACGTGCGTTTCCCCCTCGGCGTGCTCAACGTCGTCACCGGCGTCAGCGGCTCGGGCAAGTCGACACTGGTGCGCGACATCCTGTGGCGCTCGCTGGCACGACACTTCGGACAGCCTGCCGACGCCCCCGGCAAATTCGACGGCATCGGCGGCGACCTCTCGTCGCTGGGCAGCGTAGAGTTTGTCGACCAGAACCCCATCGGCAAGTCGTCGCGCTCCAACCCCGCCACATACATCAAGGCCTACGACGAGATACGCAAACTCTTTGCCGACACGCAGCTGTCGCGGCAGATGGGCTTCACCCCCGCCTTCTTCTCGTTCAACACCGACGGCGGCCGCTGCGACGAGTGCAAGGGCGAGGGCACCATCACCATAGAGATGCAGTTTATGAGCGACATCACCGTCGAGTGCGAGGCATGCCACGGCAAGCGCTTCAAACCCGAGGTGCTGGAGGTGACCTACCGCGGCAAGAACATCACCGACGTCCTTGACATGACCGTCAACGAGGCGATAGAATTTTTCGGACAGGACAAGGACAACGCCACGGCCCGCCGCGTCGCCGAGCGCCTCAAACCGCTGGCCGAGGTCGGCCTGGGCTATGTTCGCCTGGGCCAGTCGTCGTCGACCCTCTCGGGTGGCGAGAACCAGCGCGTCAAGCTGGCCTACTTCCTCGGCGGTGCCCACACCGAGCCCACGATGTTCATCTTCGACGAGCCCACGACGGGCCTCCACCTCCACGACATCAAGACGCTGCTCAAAGCCTTTGACCGCCTCATCGCCGAGGGCCACACCGTAGTGGTGATCGAGCACAACCTCGACGTCATCAAATGCGCCGACAACGTCATCGA
>SFLG01000003.1 GCA_004553485.1 Bacteroidales bacterium
TCATACAACAGCAAGAGCCTGTGTCACACTTATTATGGCACAGGCTCTTGTTTTCAATAGTTATGATTCGTCCCTTGCGGGAGGGTTAGCTGGGGGTAAGGCGTTTTGCGACGCCTCGTCGGGATGTGCGTTACTTTTTGGAGTCGAGGTCTTTGAGGAGGGACTCGACGGCGGCGTGGAGCTGCTGGTCTTCGCCGGTGACGACGACGGCGGGGTCGTTGTAGATGAGGACGTCGGGCTCGAGCTGGGTGTTCTCAAGGTAGTTGCCCTCGGCGGTGCGGTAGCCGATGGCGGGGATGCCGAAGACCATTGTGGGGTCTTGCATGGTCACCCAGTTTACAGATGTCATGGTGCCGGGGACGGGGGCGCCGACAACCTTGCCGAGGCCCTGGTGCTGGTATACCCAGGGGGTGCCGTGGGCATTGGAGTAGCAGGCCTCGCTGGTTACCATCACCGAAGGCTTGTTCCAGCGGCGCGAGGGCATGTCGCACACTTCGACGCCACGGATGACCTGGGTGAGGTACTTGTTGCCGGAGAACATCACCTCGATATCCTCGTGCATGCGGCCGCCGCCGTTGTTGCGGACGTCGATGACGATGCCCTCACGCTCGTTGTACTTGCCGAGGACGTCGGAGTAGACAGGACGGAACGACTCGTCGGCCATGGAGGGGATGTGGACGTAGCCGAGGCGGCCGTTGGACCAGCGGTCGACGTCTTCGGCACGCTGTTTCACCCAACGGCGGTAGAGCAGGTCGCCCTCGGCGCCGGCCGAGATGGGCAGGACAACCTCGCTGAAGGTCTTGCCGTCGGCGCCCTTGACCGTCACGAGGGTCTTTTTGCCGGCGATGTCGGTGAGCAGCTCGTCGACGTTGGTGCCGGCCTTGATTTCGTGGCCGTTGATGGCGGTGATGATGTCGCCGGCCTTGACTTTGGAGTTGGCTCGCGCAAAGGGACCTTTCACCAGTATCTCGTCAATCTTGAGGCCGTCGCCGCTGTAGCTGAGGTCGTAGATGAGACCGAGACGGGCGGTGCGGTCGGCCTGCGAGCCCGACATGCCGCGGTAGCGGCCGCCGGTGTGGCTGGCGTTGAGCTCGCCCAGCAGCTCGCTGAGCAGCTCGGCAAAGTCGTAGTTGTTGGAGATGTGCGGCAGGAATTTGCGGTAGTGCTCGGTCATGGCGTCCCAGTTGATGCCGTGCATGTTCTTGTTGTAGAAACGGGCACCCTCCTCGCGCTTAACGTAGTCAAACATATACTCGCGCTCGGCGGCGGGGTCGACGGTGACTGTCGACACGAAGGTGATGGGGGTCATCTTGTCGCTCTTGGGGTCGAACTTCTTGAGCGAGCCGCCGGTCATCATAATGTTCTTGCCGTCGGGGGTGACGTCGAAGCCGCTGCTGCCCGAAGCCTTGCCGACAAGGCGGTGTTCGTCCTTGCGCATCTTCAGTTTCCACAGCTCAGTGCCGTCCTGACCCGAGACGAGGTAGTAGAGGGTTTCGCCATCGGGCGAGAGGACGAAGTCGGAGAGGTTGACCGACATGGGCGTGAGGCGGACGGTGCGGTCTTCGATGCCGTCTTTCTCGACAACGATGGCCTTTGTCTCGTCAGCCTTCTTGTCGTCTTTCTTATCGTCTTTCTTCTCGTCCTTCTTCTCGTCCTTTTTGGCGTCTTTCTTATCGTCTTTCTTGGCGCCCTTCTTATCGTCTTTCTTGGCGCCCTTGTCCTTGCTCTTCTTCTCCACCTCCTTGCGCAGGGCGTAGTCTTCTTCGCTGAGTCGGAATTTGTCGTAGGCATCCTGGTTGAGGAAGGCAAGCATCACGTCGGACTGGCTGCCCCACGAGGCGTGGGCGCGCATACCGTACTTGTCGGTGCCGAAGAGGACGGCGTTGCCGTCGAGGACAAAGCGGGGCATCTCGCTGAAGTAGCCCGACGAGGTGAGCTTGACAATCTCGCCGTCGTTGACGTTGATAATTGCGATGTTGGAGTACGGATCGTGGTGGTTGTCGTTGACACCCCATGCAATCCACTTCGAGTCGGGGCTCCAGGTGTAGTTGAAGCCGCCGTAGAGGCTGGGGTTGAGCGAGCCGTCGGTGAGCTGTTTGACCTTCTTTGACTCGATGTCCATCACGCAGAGCTTGTTGCGGTCGGCGATGAAGGCCATCTTCTTGCCGTCGGGCGAGACGATGGGCACGCGGCGGTAGGTCTTGTCGTTGAACAGGGGCTTCTCGTCGATGACGGTGGCGTTGGCAAAGTCGGGGTCGTCCTCATGAGCCATCGTCGCCTGCCAGATATTGGGTGCGCCGTCTCGCTCGCTCTCATAGTAGAGGGTCTTGCCGTCCTTGCTCCAGGTGGGGTTGCTCTCGGCCTGGGGAGTGGCGGTGATACGCTTGGTGGTGTTGTACTCTACGGAGGTGACGAAGAGGTCGCCGCGGTTGGTGAAGGCCACGAACTTGCCGTCGGGCGACAGCGTGGCGCTGCGTGCTTCGGAGCGGACGGGGAGTTTCTGCACCGGCTCGGCCACGATGTCCTCGGGGACCGAGACTGCCACCTTGGCGGGCTTGCCGCCGGCCTTCTGGGTGTAGATCTCGCCGTCATAGGTGTAGCACAGCGTGCCGTTGTCGGCGCCGCTGAGGAAGCGGACGGGATGTGTCTTGAAACGCGTCACGGCAGTGGCCTTCGACATATCGGAGAGGGGTGCGCGGTACACGTTCATCGTGCTGCCGTCACGCTCGCTGATGAAGTACACGTCGTTGCCCTCGATGACGGGGTCGCGGTCTTCGCCGGCGCGGGCCGTGAGGTTGGTGTGCTTGCCGGTGGAGGCGTCATAGCGCCAGATGTCGCGTGTCACCGACGAGGTGTGGTGCTTGCGCCACTCGTCCTCAAAACCTTTGGTGTCCTGGTACAGGAACCAGTCCTTGCCGCCGAAGTCGATGCGTCCGGCCGGCGTACCCAGCACAAGGTGCGAGGCGCCGCCCTTGACGGGGACGCTGTACAGCTGCCCGAGGACGCCCTGGGGGTAGACGGCGCTCTTGGCGGGCTGCTGGATGTTGGCACTGAAATATATCTCCTTGCCGTCGGGGCTGAAGGCCTCGGGGGTCTCGCGGGCCGAGTTGGTGGTGAGGCGCAGGGCCTTGCCGCCGGTGGCGGGGATGACAAAGATGTCGAAGTTGCCGTGCAGATCGCTCTGGAAGGCGATGTAGCGGCTGTCGGGGCTCCAGACGGGGTTGGCCTCGTAGCTGTCCATGGTGGTCAGGCGCTCGGCGTTGCCGCCCTCGACGGGTACGGTCCAGATGTCGCCTTTGTACTGGAATGCGATGGTGCGTCCGTCGGGCGAAATCTTGACGTCGCGCATCCACAGCGGCGTCAGCGCCAGGGCCGTAGCCGGTGCGGCGACAAATACGCCAATTGCAAGCAGTCGTGAGAGTTTCATGTCTTTTCTTATGTTTTTGATGAATTTCCTATATTGGTATCCTTTACCGGTATTCTTGGTATTCTTTTATGCGAGATAAGTTTGACATATCCGGTGCAAAAGACCGTCTTTAGCACCTATATAAGTCCTACAAGACCTATACGACTTATAAGA
This sequence comes from Bacteroidales bacterium, assembly GCA_004553485.1. Classification (GTDB taxonomy): domain Bacteria; phylum Bacteroidota; class Bacteroidia; order Bacteroidales; family Muribaculaceae; genus CAG-873. The sequence continues at coordinate 3,581 of SFLG01000003.1, forward strand.
CTTATTTGACGTGATAATTTGCACTGGCACAAATAATAACGGTTTATCGGCAAACATATTACAATCAGAATGTAATATGAATGTTGCAAAGATAAGAAAATAATAAGAATTTTTTGTATCTTTGGCACATAAAACGACAGCCATGAGCAAAGCACCCAGTACACCGCTTATATCCATCATCACCGTATGCTACAACGCCGCCGCGACAATCGGCGCGACCATGCGCAGCGTGGCCGCCCAGTCTGCCGGCGACTACGAGCATATAGTGGTGGACGGGGCATCGAAGGACGGCACGCCCGACATCGCACGCGGCCTGGCGACGGAGCGCACGCGCATCCAGTCGTCGCCCGACCACGGCATCTACGACGCCATGAACAAGGGCATCGGCCTGGCGCGCGGCAAATACCTGATTTTCCTCAACGCGGGCGACCGGTTCCACTCCGAGGACTCGCTGCGGCAAATTACCGACGCCATAACGGCCAACGGCTACCCCGGGGTGGTGTACGGCCAGACCGTCCTCGTCGACGGTGACGGCCGTTACCTTGGGCCGCGACACCTCACGGCCCCCGAAAACCTCAGGCTGAGCGACTTCGCCGGCGGCATGAAGGTCTGCCATCAGGCTTTTGTGGCACTGAAGAGGATAGTTCCGCTGTACAACACTAACTGGCGGTTCTCGGCCGACTACGAGTGGTGCATACGCGTGCTCCAGCACTCGCGCAGCAACGTCTACACCGGCACGGTCCTCATCGATTACCTCAGCGAGGGTGCCACCACGCGCAACCGAGCCGCGTCGCTGCTCGAGCGCTACAAGATAATGTGCCGCTACTACGGCCGCGTGCGCACCACGCTGCGCCATCTGGGCTTTGTCCCGCGTTTTGCGCTCAACGCCCTGCGCTCAAAGATGCACAAGCGCGATGCGGCTAAGCAATAACCACTGACTACGATAGCTTAAAATATGATAATCGTAAACACAACCTTTCACATTCCCCTGCCGCTCAAAAACGCCCTGGCGGCGTGGCTGCGCGATGTCTACGCTCCCTCGGCCCTCGCCGCGGGGCACCGCTCGCCGCGCACGGCACGTGTGCTCGGCGGCGCCGGCGACGACGAGGGATGCTCGGTAGCCTTCCAGACGGAGGCGCCCACGCTGGCCGAGGCCCGCAAATGGCACGACGGCGAGGCGGGACGGTTGCGCATCGAGCTGGCACGTCAGCTCGGCCCGGACAAACTAGCCTTTTTCACAACTTATCTGCAGACTATAGACTGAGGCGGCGATGACAACGGCTAATCCCAAGGACAAGATAATAATAGGCATCGACCCGGGCACCAACGTCATGGGATACGGCATCTTAGGGGTGCGCGACAAGCAGCCCTATCTGATTGCCTTAGGCGTCATACGTCTGTCTAAGCTCGAGGACCACTATCTGCGCTTGCGCCGCATCTACGACCGCGTGCTGGCGCTGGTAGAGCAGTATCTGCCCGACGAGATGGCCATCGAGGCACCCTTCTTTGGCAAGAACGTGCAGTCGATGCTCAAGCTGGGACGAGCCCAGGGCGTGGCTATGGCCGCCGCCCTTGCCCGCGAGGTCCCCATCACCGAATACGAACCGCGAAAAATCAAGCAGGCCATCACCGGCAACGGCGCCGCCTCCAAAGAACAGGTGCGCGAGCTGCTGCGGCGCATCCTCAACATCGACGACAAGGTCTTTAAGGACCTCGAGCTGGACGCCACCGACGCCCTCGCCGCGGCACTCTGCCATCACTACGAGCAGTCACGTCCCCTGCCCTCGGCCGGCAAGTCGAGCTGGAAATCGTTCATCGCAGCCAACCCCAACCGCGTCGTCAAGAATTAGCCAGCACATACATCACATACATCACATAAAAACATAAATCACATAAAAACCAACATCCAACCATGCGATTAATCATCGAACCCGACTACACCAACGTTTCGGAATGGGCCGCCAACTTTGTGGCATCCCGCATCAACGCCGCCAACCCCACCCCCGAGCACCCCTTCGTGCTCGGCTGCCCCACCGGCTCGTCGCCCCTGGGCATGTACAAGGCCCTCATCCGCCTCAACAAGGAGGGCAAGGTATCGTTCAAAAACGTCGTCACCTTCAACATGGACGAGTATGTGGGCATTCCCCGCGACCACGAGCAGAGCTACCACACTTTTATGTGGACCAACTTCTTCAACCAGATTGACATCAAGCCCGAAAACGTCAACATCCTCAACGGCAACGCCGAGGACCCCGTTGCCGAATGTGAGCGCTACGAGGCCAAGATCGCCTCGTACGGCGGCATCGACCTGTTCATGGGCGGCGTAGGCCCCGACGGACACATCGCCTTCAACGAGCCGGGCTCGTCGCTGACATCGAAGACCCGCATGAAGACCCTCACCCAGGACACCATCATCGCCAACTCGCGCTTCTTCGAGAACAACGTCGACCTCGTTCCCAAGACCGCCCTCACCGTTGGCGTAGGCACAGTGATGGCCGCCAAAGAGGTTATGCTCATCGTCAACGGCCACAACAAGGCCCGCGCCCTGCGTCACGGCGTAGAAGGCGGCATCTCCCAGATGTGGACAATCAGCGCCCTGCAGATGCACCGCCACGCCGTAATCGTCTGCGACGAAGACGCCTGCGCCGAGCTCAAGGTTCAGACCTACCGCTACTTCAAAGACATCGAAAAGGCCAACCTCGACCCCGCCAAAGCCAAGTAACCCCCCCCTCTCCCCCACAAAAAAACCGACGCCCCGCGCCGGTTTTTTTGTGCAAATCCGTTATGACGTATACGACGTATATCATGTCTATGACGTATAAGTCATATATGTCGTATTCCTTGCAGCAGACTACAACGCCGCCGCTACATTGCGTATTTTAGCCAGACGATCCATAAACGACCTGTCGCTTTTGGCAACCTGCATGTTGTAGTCGCTCTGCAAGCCCAGCCACATCTCGGCCGGTATGCCCAGCGCGGCCTCGAGTATAAGAGCCATCTCGGTGTTAACGCCACGTTTACCCTTGATGATTTCGTTGAGCAACGAAGGCTTAACCCCAATTTGCGCGGCAAATCTTGCCTGCGTGATATTGCGGCTTTCCAGCTCATCCTTAAGCAGCTCGCCGGGATGCGTCGGCTCAAAAGGCGTCAGATTATTCGCAATCATCCGCGCATCCACCCCATGTAATTCAACCATATCACTCATAATGATTTGAAAGTTCAACAATGACACTTAAAACGTTGTGGAATCAGTCGGTGTATTCTATTCTGAATTTGTCGAGGAGGAGTTTGAAGTTGTCCTGCGCCGAGAGGCAGGTGTCGATGAGATAGCCTTTTATTTCGGGCCAGTTTTTCAATCCCCGGTAGTAGAACATTTTCAGATCGTCGGTGATTATAAAGGGAACATAACCGAGCCTTAGACACTCGCGAAACATTATCAAACGGCCCACGCGCCCGTTTCCGTCCTGAAACGGGTGTATCGCCTCAAAGCGTTGATGAAAATCGAGTATGTCCTCAAATGATGGGGACTTCAGCGCATTGTACTCCTTGAGTAACGATTTCATTTCGTTGTGTACATTTTCAGGAAGAGTAGTGTCTGAGCCTCCCACTTCGTTGGGTATTTTCTTGTAGTCACCCACTCTGAACCAGTCCTTACGTTCGTCGGATGTTCCCGACTTTAGTATCAAATGCAGATGTTTGATAAGACTCTCGGTAAGTTTTCCGGCTGTCTCGTCAATGATATAGTCTATTGCCTTGAAATGATTTGTGGTTTCGATGATATCGTCCACATTAACGGCATTGTCAGTGACGCCAATGGTGTTTGTCTCAAATATGTACCGTGTTTGGTCGTGAGTGAGCCGACTTCCCTCAATATGGTTTGAGTTGTAAGTCAGGTCAATCTGGATGCGATGATAAATACCGCCCTTGATTTTTCCGGCTTTCTGTTCTCTTAATATCTCCAGCAAGGGACTGACTACTTCTTTCTTTTTCCGCCCGGGCTTTTTTGCATCGGCAGGTATGTTCCATGTCTTACCGATAAGATAAGCCCCTTCGATTTTTCCTTGTGCACAATAGTTTCTGGCCGTTCGCTCCGAAACGCCGTTATCTTGTGCCCACTCTGTAACTGATACGTAATTCATCTATCGGCAAGTTTTAGTTGTGATTTGGGGTGTAAATATAGCAAAACTTGCCGATATCGGCAAGTTTTGGGTGGGGAATGTGCGTTTTGGGGGAAACGTAAGCCGTATTATTAAGCCGTATTATATTGCTGATATCGGGGTTTGTCGGACAGCAAAAAGAAAAAACGCGGGACCGGATGTAAGCCGGGTTATGTGGTGCGGCTGCTTTCTGCGGGGGATGCGGGGCATCCGGGGTCCGCAGAGCCGGCGCGCACTGCTCGTCATTTATCTGCCGACGACGTTACCGCCGCCATGTAGCAGTCTACCCCCCGGCAATGGACGGGCCGCCCTTAAATGCCGGTATACTTGACCTTGCAACCCATAAGACGTGCGGCCTGCGCCGTTGCCGACGCAGCCGGTGGTCTCTTACACCACCTTTTCACCCTTACCCCCGGCGTCAGCTTCGTCACGAAGCCGCACCGGGGGCGGTTTTTTTCTGTCACGCTGCTCAGCCGTTGCCGACTGCCGGTCGTTAGCCGGTATGGTGCCCTGTGTTGCCCGGACTTTCCTCACGCCCCTCATTCGTGGGCGCGCGACGAGCCTCCGGTCCCGTGTTATGTTTTTTTAGAGGTTATAAGTCGTATACGACTTATAAGACTTATTTGGTGCTTATGCGTAACCTTTGATGATGCCGCGCTTGCTGTTGCGCACGAAGAGGATGATCTCGTCGCGCTCGGGCGTTGCCGGCAGCTCGGCCTCGATGCGGCTGATGGCGTCGGTGACGTTGAGGCCGCTGAGGTAGAGGTAGCGGTAGATGTCCTGGATGTCGCGGATGCTCTCTGACGAGAAGCCGCGGCGTCGCAAGCCAATTGAGTTTACACCGGCATAGCTGATGGGCTCGCGGGCGGCTTTGACAAAGGGAGGCACGTCCTTGTTGATGAGGGCACCACCCTGTATCATCACGTGCGCGCCCAGATGGCAGAACTGGTGAACGAGTGTGCCGCCGCCGATTACGGCGTAGTTGTCGACGACGACCTCGCCGGCAAGCTGGGTGGCGTTGCTGATGATGACATTGTCGCCGACTTTACAGTCGTGGGCGACGTGGCTGTATGCCATGATCAGGCAGTTCGAGCCTACCTCGGTCTTGCCCTTCGACGCCGTGCCGCGGTTGACGGTCACGCACTCGCGCAGGGTGGTGTTGTCGCCGATGATGGCCAGTGTGTCCTCGCCCTTGAATTTCAAATCCTGGGGGATGGCGCCGATGACAGCACCGGGGAAAATATTGCAGTTCTTGCCGATGCGCGCTCCTTCAAGGATGGTGACATTGCTGCCGATACGCGTTCCCTCGCCTATCTCGACATTGCAGTCGATGGTGACGAAGGGGTCGATTACCACTCCCGAGGCTATCTTTGCAGCCGGATGTATATACGCTAAAGGTTGCTTCATTTAAACAGTTTTAAGTTCGATACAGCGTTTTGCCGGTTGATATAACAAACGTCATTTACAACAAACGTTGCCAGAGGGCGGTTTATTATATCGCCGGACGCTGCGTACAGTCGGAGTTTTACTTGTTCTTGATAATCTGAGCCATAAACTCAGCCTCGCAGACGAGCTTCTCGCCCACGAAGGCACGGCCTTTCATCATGGCGCAGCCGCGGCGCAGTTCGGTGAGGAACGAAACGTGGAAAATCAGTGTGTCGCCGGGAATTACCTTCTGGCGGAACTTGACATTGTCGATTTTCATGAAATAGGTGCTGTAACGCTCGCTCTCCTCTACCGTGCTTAGGACAAGCAGACCGCCGGTCTGAGCCATGGCCTCGATGATGAGCACACCGGGCATGATGGGCTCGTCGGGGAAGTGACCCTGGAAGAAGGGCTCGTCGTTGGTGACGTTCTTGACGCCGACGATGTACTGGTCGCCCTTGTCGATGATTTTGTCCACCAGCAGGAAGGGGAAGCGGTGGGGCAGATGTTTGCGCACCTCTATGTTGTCCATCAGGGGAGCCTTGTTGGGGTTGTAGACGGGGGCGATGACGTCCATGCGCTTAACGTCGCGGCGCAGCTCCTTTGCCAGGCTGGTATTGATGGAGTGTCCGGGACGGGTGGCCAGCACGCGGCCCTTGAGGGGACGGCCGATGAGGGCGATGTCACCGATGACGTCGAGCAGTTTGTGACGTGCGGGCTCGTTGTCCCATCTCAGCGGCTTTTCGTTGATGAAGCCATACTGCGAGACGTGGATGCGGGGAGCGCCCATCATGTCGGCGATGCTGTCGAGGTGCTCCTGGCCCAGGGGAGTGTCGTAGATGACGATGGCGTTGTCAAGGTCGCCGCCCTTGATGAGGTTGGCCTTGACGAGCTGCTCTATCTCGCGCACGAAAACGAAGGTGCGGCTGGGGGCGATTTCCTTGCCGAAGTCCTTGATGTTCTCGAGGGTGGCGTACTGGTTGCCCAGGACGGGCGAGTCGTAGTTGATTTTGACGTCCACCGAGAACTCGTCGTCGGGGAGCACCACCACCTTGGCGCCGCTTGCCTCGTCGTAGACCTCGATTTTGTTGCGGACGACAAAGAACTCCTTGTCGGCGGCCTGTTCGACCAGACCGACCTCCTGTATCTTTTTGACAAACTCGTCGGCGCTGCCGTCGAGGATGGGCACCTCGGCGCCGTTGACCTGGACGAGAACGTTGTCTACGCCGGCGGCATAGAGGGCGGCCATGCAGTGCTCGATGGTGCTGACGGTGACCTCGCCGTTGGCGATGACGGTGCCGCGGTTGGTGTTGACGACATTTTCGGCGACAGCCTGTATCACGGGCATCCCTTCGACGTCGGTGCGCTGGAAGGCATAGCCATGGTTTTCGGGTGCGGGCAGGAAGGTGGCCTCGATGTCAAGACCGGTGTGGAGACCTTTGCCGCGGACTGCAAACGATTCCTTGAGAGTAAGCTGCTTCATTGCAAGATGTATGTGAGTGTGAGAGTTTATGTTTTTATGCTGTTTTGAGGTGGATGCCGACGCTCAGTCGGCTTTGATGGCGTCGAGCTCCCTGCCGAGGCGACGCAGCTCTTCGGCCATCGCGGGGAGGCGTTTTATCAGGGCGGCCTGGCGCAGGAACTCGCGCGAGTCCACCGCTGGGTATCCCATTACGCAGCTGCCTGCGGCGACATTGTTGGGGATGCCCGACTGGGCGCCTATCTGCACGTTGTCGCCGATGTTGATATGGCCGGCAAAGCCAACCTGGCCGCCTACCATGCAGCGCGAGCCGACGTGTGTCGAGCCTGCCACGCCCACCTGGGCGGCCATGACGGTGTCGCTGCCGACGGTGCAGTTGTGGGCAATCTGGATGAGGTTGTCGAGTTTGGTGCCTTCGCCGATGACAGTCTCGCCCATGGTGGCGCGGTCGATGGTGGTGTTGGCGCCTACCTCGACGTCGTCGCCGATGATGACGATGCCCATCTGCGGAATTTTCTCGTACTTGCCCTCGGCGTTGGGGGCAAAGCCGAAGCCGTCGGCACCGATGACGGCGCCGGCATGCACGATGCACCGCTTGCCCACCTTGCAGCGGGGGTAGACCTTCGCTCCGGGATAGAGGATGGTGCCCTCGCCTATCTGCGAGCCACGGCCGACAAACACATTGGGATAAATCTTTACGCCTTTGCCCAGCTCGACACCCTCGCCGATGTAGGCGAACGCACCGATGTAGGCATCTTCGGGGACTGTCACGCCCTCGGCGATGAAGCAAGGCTGCTCGATGCCCGTGGGCTGCGGATTGAGGGCCTGGTCGGCCATGCGCATAAGGCGGCTGAGGGCTTCGTAGGGGTTCTCGACCCTTATCAGAGCGGCCGAAATCGCGCCCTCGGCCTCGAAGCTGTTGCTGACAAGCACAGCACCGGCGTTAGTGCTGTATATATAATGTGTATATTTGGGATTGGCCAGGAACGTCAGGCATCCCGGACCGGCTTCTTCTATCTTGGCAAATGTATATACCTTGGTATCGCCGTCGCCCTCGACTGTTCCGCCGAGGAGTGCAGCAATCTGTCCGGCTGTAAATTCCATTATCGCTTCTTATGTGTTGACGCTTGTTGGGTTGATATTCAGTCTCAGAGTCCGTTAAGCCTCAGAGCATGCGATTCTCAGAGCATATTCAGTCTCAGAGTCCATTAAGTCTCAGACTGCAAAGGTCGTAAAAATTTTCCATATAAACCCCTTTTCTCGTCTCTTTATTACCTCATAAGCCCGTAATCGCCTCATTTGGCAGGCTTTATCACTACAAACTCGGGGCGCCAGGCGTCGACATCCACGCCCCCAAGGCCGCGCACGGGCACGGTGGTGTCCTGGTCGGAGAAGACTATCAGCACCTCGTTGCCGGTCTGCTCGTCCTTTTTGCGCACGGTGAGGGTGTTGGCGTCGGCAACTTTCTGCTTGACGAAAGAGGCTTTGCCGCGCCACATGGCGGGGTTGTCGCGGCGGAACTTCATCGCCCGGCTGAGGTACTCGGCAAGAGCGGCCTCGTCGCTGTTGCGGGGCTCGAGATGTCCCGACGTGCGGGCGATGTTGTCGGGGGCGCCGCCGGTGGTGTGCACGCTGCGGTCGGCGTACTCGTCGCCATAGTAAAGCTGTATTGGGCCGCCGTATGCCGCCAGGATGGCAAAGCGCGCCATCTGCTTTTCGTAAAAATGCGGGTCGGTGGGGTCGAAGTGGTCGGCAAGGCGGTAGGTGTCGTGGTTGGTGAGGAAGAGCGTCGGCGCCACCGAGTCGGTGAGGTAGCCGCGCTCGCGCGGTTCGCGCAGCACATAGATCACGTCGTCCCAGCCGTTGGCGAGACCTTCGGATGTGAGCTTCTGCGCCGGGCCGCTGATGCGCTCCTTGCCGTCGAAATCGAAGGCGCTGAGCAGTCCGCCCTTCTTGTACACGCCGTTGTTGATGACGTCGGCGGTGCCCCAGTCCTCGCCCACCATAAAGCCGAGGGTGCCCCACTTCTCGCCGGCGGCCTTACGTTTTGCCGCAAGGTCTTCCACGGCGCGGCGCACGGGGGTCCAGTAGTTTGTCGAGTCCTGGAGCAGCTGGTAGGCCTGGTCGAGGCGCCAGCCGTCAACGCCGTATTTGTCAATCCAGTAGGTGGCGACTTCGGTGATGTAGTCGAGCGACCCGGGCATCCTGACGTTGCCGCCCTGCGGCTCGCGCCAGTTCGGGGCCTGTGTCACGTCCAGCCTGTGTCCCGAGGGCGAGGCCGTGGTGACGCCGCCGTGGTGGCCGAAGACACCGTCGAGGATGACGTAGAGGCCACGCTCGTGCGCCTTGTCCACCAGCTCGCGGAAGTCGGCCTCGGTGCCGAAGTTGGGGTCGATTTTAAAGTAGTCGTTGGTGAAATAGCCCGTGGCGTTGAGCTTTTCGCCGCCGAGCGCCTTTGTCGAGTCAAAGACGGGGGTGAGCCAGATGGCGTTGACGTTGAGCGAGGCTATGTGGTCGAGCGCATTGATGATGCCGCGCAGGTTGCCGTTCTTGCGCTCGCCGTCGGGGCCCCACATCTGCGTGTAGCCGGGAGTGCCGGCGGGATCGTGCTGGTACGAGCCCACCATAATTTCGTAAATGGACAGACTGCGCTGGTCGTCGGTGACGGTGGCGCGCTGGGCATGCGTGCCCAGTCCGAAAAGGGCGATAGCCATTGAAGCGAAAAAGTATTTCACCTGTAGTTTCACTTGGGAGAGTGTGTCTTATGTGTTTGCCTTATATGTCTTATACGGCTTATACGTCGTATAAAGGCATAGACCTTTTATCAGTTTTCGCCGGCGTCGCTGCCGGCAAACTCCATCAGATAGGCCTTGATGAACTCGTCGATATCGCCGTCCATCACGCCGCCGACGTCGCTGGTCTGGTGGTTGGTACGGTGGTCCTTGACACGGCGGTCGTCAAAGACATAGCTGCGTATCTGGCTGCCCCACTCGATGCTCTTCTTGCCGGCCTCGATCTTGGCCTGCTCCTGCATACGGTGCTGAAGCTCCTTGTCGTAGAGTATCGAGCGCAGCTGGCGCATTGCGTTCTCCTTGTTCTTGGGCTGGTCGCGCGTCTCGGTGTTCTCGATAAGGATCTCCTCGTGCTCGCCGGTGTAGGGGTCGGTGAACTGGTAGCGCAGACGCACGCCCGACTCAACCTTGTTGACGTTCTGACCGCCGGCGCCGCCCGAGCGGAAGGTGTCCCACGACACTGCCGCGGGGTCTACCTTTACCTCGATGGTGTCGTCGACCAGAGGGGTGACGAACACCGAGGCGAACGAGGTCATGCGCTTGCCCTGGGCGTTGTAGGGCGACACGCGCACAAGGCGGTGCACGCCGTTCTCGCTCTTGAGATAACCGTAGGCAAAGTCACCTTCGACGTTGATGGTGGCGCTCTTTATACCGGCCTCGTCACCTTCGAGAAGGTTGGCGACCGAGGTCTTGTAACCATGTTTCTCGGCCCAGCGCAGATACATGCGCATCAGCATCTCGGCCCAGTCCTGGCTCTCGGTGCCGCCGGCGCCCGAGTTGATTTTGAGCACCACGCCAAGCTTGTCCTCCTCGCGGCGCAGCATGTTGCGCAGCTCGAGTTTCTCAATCTTGTCGATGGCGTCGGCGTAGAGGGCGTCCAGCTCCTCCTCCTCGACAAGACCTTCCTTGATGAAGTCGAGGGCGGTCATCACCTCCTCGACGGCGGCGTCCACCTCCTCGTAGCCCTTCACCCAGGCCTGAAGGTCCTTTATTTTTTTCATCTGAGCCTGCGCCTCCTTGGGGTGCTCCCAGAAGTCGGGGACGTGGGTGTGAAGCTCTTCTTCCTCTATCTGTATGCGCTTGCCGTCAACGTCAAGATAACGTTTGAGGGCATCGCGGCGTGCGGCGGCCTCTTTGGCCTGGTCTGCTGTAATCATATAGTTATGTGTTCTTGTTGTCAGTACACGGGACGTTCGCCCCGCTTATCTCGGCAAAGTTACGAAAATTCCGTAACTTTGCAGCCGTTCAGCCCTTATTAATTATGAACAACCCGAAACAGATACATATTTCAGAATTTGTCTACGACCTCCCCGAAAGCCTGATTGCGCGCCATCCGCTGGCGCAGAGGGACGCCTGCCGGCTGCTCGTCGCCGACGGCAAGGGCAAGGTCGAAGACCGCATCTTCAGCGAGCTGCCGCAGCTGCTGCCGGCCGACACGCTGCTCGTCTGCAACAACACGCGCGTGGTAAACGCCCGCCTGTTCTTCCGCAAGCCGTCGGGAGCCGCCATCGAGATTTTCTGCCTCGAGCCGGAACGTCCGGCCGACTACGACCGCAACTTCGCCGCCACCGAGGGCGTGTCGTGGAAATGCCTTGTCGGCAACTCGAAACGGTGGAAGGAGGGCAAGCTCGAGCGCGTGCTCGACATCGACGGCCGCCAGGTGACGCTCACCGCCGAGCGTCACGACAAGAGCGCCGACGGCACATGGACAGTGGACTTAGGCTGGGACGACGCCACGGTACCCTTCTCTACCGTCATCGAGGCCGCGGGAGTCATCCCCATCCCGCCCTATCTCAACCGCGAGACGGAGGCCTGCGACAGCGAGGACTACCAGACGGTCTTCTCGCGCATCGAGGGCTCTGTCGCCGCCCCCACCGCGGGTCTGCACTTCACCCCCGGGGTCCTCGACGCCCTCGACCGCCGCGGCATAGAGCGCCGCGAGGTCACTCTGCACGTCGGCGCCGGCACTTTCAGACCGGTAAAAAGCGAGGAGATAGGCGACCACCCCATGCACGCCGAGTACATCGTTGTGCCGCGCGAGCTCATCGCCGAGCTTGCCGCGACGCCCAAGCCGGTAATCGCCGTCGGCACCACGTCGGTGCGCACCCTCGAGAGCCTTTACCACATCGGCTGTCTGATGCACAGCGGGCAATGGACGGGCGAGGTGCCGCAATGGTACCCGTACAGCCCCGGGCACCCCGGTCTGTCGGTAAAGGAGGCCCTGAACGCCATCCTCGACCGTCTCGACAGCGAGGGACGCCGGTCGCTCGTCGCCTCGACTTCGATAATCATCGCCCCGGGATACCGCTACCGCATCATCCGCGGTATGGTGACCAACTTCCACCAGCCCGGCTCGACACTGCTGCTGCTGGTCTCGGCCCTTATCGGCGACTCGTGGCGCGAAATCTACCGGCACGCCGTAGACACGGGCTACCGCTTCCTGTCGTATGGCGACGCCTGCCTTTTTATTCCCTGACAATTCAACCCAGGACAATATGAGCGAGAAAGAAAATCCCGTACGCCTTGTGATGCGCCTGGAGCCCGCAACGGCAGGTCGCCACGACCTGCTGCGCCGCGAGGTGGCCGCCAGTCTCAACATCGCCGAAGACCGCCTAAAGGCCATCGTGCCCGTCAAACGCAGCATCGACGCCCGTCAGCGGCGCGTGATGGTGAACCTCACCGCCGACGTGCACATCGACGTGGTAAACGAGGCCGCCGACATCGCCCGCCCCGTGACATACAACACGCTGCCGGCCGACGCCCCGCACGCCATAGTGGTGGGTGCCGGACCGGCCGGACTGTTCGCCGCCCTCGAGCTTATCGAGTCTGGTGTACACCCCATCGTAATCGAGCGCGGAAAGGACGTCGACAGCCGCCGTCCCGATATGGCACGCATCAGCCGCGAGAATGTCGTTGACCCTGACTCGAACTACTGCTTCGGCGAGGGCGGCGCGGGAGCCTTCTCTGACGGCAAGCTGTACACGCGCAGCAAAAAGCGCGGCCCGGTGGACAAAATTCTCAACATTCTGCATCAGCACGGCGCCTCGCGCGACATCCTGGTGGACGCCCATCCGCACATCGGCACCGACAAGCTGCCCGGGGTGATAAAGGCCATACGCAAGACCATCGAGCGCTGCGGCGGCGAGGTGCGCTTCGGCGAGCGCGTGACTTCGCTGACGCTGGAGAACGGCAGGGCCGTCGGCGTCACCACATCGGCCGGCAAGATCTACAGCGGCCCCGTCATCCTCGCCACCGGCCACTCGGCCCGCGACGTCTACCACTTTCTGCTCGACGCCGGCATAGACATCGAGGCCAAGGGCATCGCCGTGGGCGTGCGCCTCGAGCATCCCCAGCAGCTCATCGACCAGATACAGTACCACAGCCTGCAGGGGCGCGGAAACTGGCTGCCCGCGGCCGAATACTCGATGCTGACGCGTGTCGACGGCCGCGCCGTCTATTCGTTCTGCATGTGCCCCGGCGGCTTCATCATCCCCGCGGCAAGCGCTCCGGGCCAGCTTGTCGTCAACGGCATGTCGCCCTCCAACCGCGGCACGCGGTGGTCTAACTCGGGCATGGTGGTAGAGGTGTTGCCCGAGGATGTCCCCGGCGACGACCCGCTGCGCGTGATGCGCTTCCAGGAGGCCATCGAGAGCGACTTCTTCGCCGACGCACAGGAGACGCAGAACGCCCCGGCCCAGCGCATGACGGATTTTGTGGCGGGACGCCCCTCGCGCGACCTCCCGGAGACATCCTACGCCCCCGGCATCCACCCGGCGCGCATCGACAAGCTTCTGCCGCCGTCCATCGCCGGACGACTCAGGGAGGGCTTTCGCGAATTCGGCCGCAAGTCACACCTCGACGCCGGCAAAGGTCGCCGCCTGTCGTTCCTCACCGACCGCGCCGTCCTGATAGGCTGCGAGACGCGCACCAGCAGCCCCGTCCGCATCCCCCGCGACAACGAAACTCTCGCCCACTGCCGGATTGCCGGGCTCTACCCCTGCGGCGAAGGTGCCGGATACGCCGGCGGCATCGTCTCGGCGGCCATCGACGGCGCCCGTTGCGCCCAAGCCCTCGCCGCCACCCTCAACGCAAAGGCCTAAATTTTGTAATGTTAAAGGTATTTTGTAATTTTGTCTATCAATAGACATACGCCACATAGGCCAAGTAACAATATAACCACCCCAACCCTTAAATAACCCACCCCGTGATAACTGACATCAAGGTCGACACCTCACAATATATGTTTGCAATGGAAATGGCAGTGCGGGACTACGAGCTCGACTACCAGGGCATCGTCAACAACGCCAACTACCTGCACTACCTCGAACATACCCGTCACGAGTTCTGTCGCCAGCACGGCATCACCTTTGCCGAGATGCACCGCCGCGGCCTCGACCCCGTGCTCTCGCACGTCGAGATTTCGTACCGCACGCCTCTCCGCAGCGACGACACTTTCGTCTCGTGCCTGTCGATGAGACGTCGCGGCCCAAAGTTTGAATTTATCCAGGACATCTACCGCGCCGACGGCGAACCGGTCATCAAGGCCACCATCACCGTGGCCTGCCTCGAGAACGGCCGCCTCAGCCGCGGCGACACCCTTGCCGAAGCCGTCGGACTATAAAATCCACGACTATAAAATATAGCGCAGATGACAGACCCGCTCCACACCGAATTTTACGACGCCGACGACTACCGCACGGCCCTGAGCCTCGTGCCCGGCCTCAACAGCAAGTCGGTGGCGCAGCTCGTCAACCGCTGTCACTGCGAAAAAGATTTCATCCTTGGCGACGACGCCTTCATCCGCGACATCACGGGGGCGGCCAACCGGGCCTTCTCGCGCCAGCGCCGCCTCGAATATCTGCGCGACGGGGCAAAAGAGCGGCAGTGGACCGACGACCACGGCGTGTCGCGCATCTACTGTCTCGACGAGGCCTACCCGCGACGCCTGTCGCAGTGCGACGACGGCCCGGTGATGCTGTACAAGCTCGGCAAATGTGACCTCGACGCCGCGCACATGGTGGCGATAGTTGGCACACGCCACGCCGACGCTTACGGGGTGGAGTTTACGCGCCGTCTGGTAGAGGACCTTGGCAAAAAGATAGACGACCTGGTCATTGTCAGCGGCCTGGCCTACGGCATCGACATCGCCGCTCACCGCGCCTCGCTCGACAACGGCGTACGCACCGTCGCCGTCACCGCCAATC
The DNA here is from genome assembly GCA_004553485.1 of Bacteroidales bacterium. Taxonomy (GTDB): domain Bacteria; phylum Bacteroidota; class Bacteroidia; order Bacteroidales; family Muribaculaceae; genus CAG-873. The sequence goes on from SFLG01000003.1 coordinate 18,639, forward strand.
CGCTCAACACCGTCTATCCCGCCGAGCATCGCGGCACGGCCTCGCAGATAATAAAACAGGGCGGAGCTATGATTACCGAATACGCCACCTGTACTACCGTCCACCGCGGCAGCTTCCTGGCCCGCAACCGCATAATCGCCGGCATCTGCGACGTCACGGTGGTGGTGCAGAGCGGCATCCGCGGCGGAGCGATGTCGACGGCACGGATGGCGGCGGCATACGACCGCGAGGTAATGGCCGTCCCCGGACGCGTCACCGACCAATACAGCGAGGGCACAAACAGCCTGGTGGCAAGCAACACGGCACGTCTGATAACGGGCGCCGACGACCTCATCGACATAATGGGATGGCCCGCACGCGAGACCGAGGGCCGACAGCGCTCGCTCTTTGTCGAGCTGAGCCCCGAGGCGCAGAGCATCGTCAACCTGATAAAAGAGCACCCTGAGCTGACGGTGAACGACCTGTGCGCACGCCTCGGCATCCCCTACCCGCGCATGGCCGACATCCTCTTCCAGCTCGAGATGGACAACGTCGTCACGGCAATCCCGGGCAACCGGTACGCCTACATCGAGATGTGACAGAACTTATGACAAACCCCAAACATTACAAAATATCAGACCGACATACGACATCAAAACCGACAACCTGCATTTGACAGACAAAACTGACATAAAAAAATAATATTTTACCATGGCTAAAATCATCCCCCCCTCCGAGTTTATCATCAACCCCGACGGTTCGTGCTTCCACCTCCACATCAAGCCCGAGCAGCTCACCGACAACATCATCCTCGTCGGCGACCCCGCACGTGTCAACATGGTAGCCGAGTTCTTTGACACCAAGACCTTCGAAGTCAGCTCGCGCGAATTCCACACCATTGGCGGCACCTACAAGGGCAAGCCCATCATGTGCCTCAGCCACGGCATCGGCCCGGACAATATCGACATCGTCATCAACGAGCTTGACGCCCTTGCCAACGTCGACTTCGTCACCCGCGAGGTCAAGCCCGAGCACCGCACCCTCACCATGGTGCGCATCGGCACCAGCGGCGCCTTGCAGCCCGAGTTGTCGCTGGGCTCCCCCGTCATCGCCAACCACTCGATCGGCTTCGACGGCGTGCTCAACTACTACGCCGGCCGCAACGAGGTCTGCAACCTCGACTTTGAAAAACAGTTCACCGAGCGCACCGACTGGAACCCCCTGTGGGCATCCCCCTACGTGGTGGAGGCCGACGAGGAGCTGGTAAACCGCATCGGTCAGGACGATATGGTACGCGGCATCACAATCTCGGCCGTCGGCTTCTACGGTCCCCAGGGCCGCGAGGTACGTCTGCCGCTGGCCAACCCATCGCTCAACCGCACCATCGAGGAGTTTGACTACAACGGCAAAAAGGTCACCAACTACGAGATGGAGTCGGCTCCCCTGGCCGGTCTCGGCCGCCTGATGGGTCACAAGTGCATGACTGTCTGCTGCATCATCGCCAACCGCTTCAACAACGACGCCAACCCCAACTACAAGGGCGGCGTGCGCGACATCGTCCGCACCGTCCTCGAGCGTCTTTGACCCCGACATTCGCCCTCAGGCTTAGGGTCTAAGGTCGTTAATAATGCAAAATAAGTACCGATAATGGCCTGCCGGGTGAACTTCTCACGCCGGCAGGCCGTTAGGTTTGAAAAGGGGGCCTTTGTTTCCCCGCCACTGTTTTGTCAAACCTAACAACCGGTATACTATGAGCACAACCACCGAAACTGTCGAAAAAAACAAATACGCCTGCGCCAAAGACAAGGCCAAAGAAAAGCTCGACGACATCAAGAAAAGCCTGAGCAAGAAGAACATGCAGGAGGAGAAAGAGAAAGTGACCGACAAGCTGAAGCACATCACCGAGCAGAGCCTCGAATACAGCGCCAAAGCCGCCGACTTTATCTCTAACAAAGCCCGCGAGGCCTCCGAAAAGCTGAAGAAATAAACGCCCCGCCACAGACAAAGGTGTTGCCGGATAAGCCCCCGCAACACCTTTGCCGCGTTTATGGCGACCGCCCGTCCCGGGCAGCCACAGCGCCTATTATAGCTATTATAGCTAATTTAGCTACCTTAGCTACCATAGCTATTATAGCTATCTTAGCCATCATGTCGGTCGCCCGATTTGTCGGATTGGTAAAAAATACGTAATTTTGCATAATGTATGCCTGAGCATTGGGCTATGACTTTTCAACTACATTCCTCACCGAGAATATTGCACTGGCGTAAGACACTCTCTCCGACTTATTTCTGATATGGGATACCCCTTCAACACCGATAATAAAAAGTCTGCGGCAAACCGCAAATGGGCAAAGACCAAGAAGATTGTGATAACCCTCTGGGCAATCTTCGGCTTCTTTGTCTTTGCAGGAATTTTTTTCCTCGTCCTCGTCTATAACGGCGTAATAGGTTACATGCCTCCCATCGAGGAGCTTAAAAACCCCAAGGACACCTTTGCCTCGACGGTCTACTCGGCCGACGGCAAAATGCTGGGCCGCTATTTCCGCAACACCGGCAACCGCGTCTATGCCGACTATGACCAGATTTCGCAGAACGTGGTCGACGCCCTGACATCCACCGAGGACGCTCGCTTCGAGGAGCACTCGGGCATCGACATGCAGGCTTTGGGCCGCGTTGCCATCAAGACACTGCTGCTGCGCGACAAGAGCGCCGGCGGCGGCTCCACCATCACACAGCAGCTTGCCAAACAGCTGTACACGCCGCCCTCCAGCGGCCTGATGAGCCGCGCCCTGCAGAAGCCCGTCGAGTGGATGATTGCCCTCAAGCTCGAACGCTACTACAGCAAGGAGGAGATTATCAAGATGTACCTCAACCAGTTCGACTTCCTCTACAATGCCGTGGGCATCAAATCGGCCGCGCAGGTCTACTTCGGCAAGAGCGACAAGGAAGGCGCCAGCGACCTCACCGTGCCGCAGGCAGCCCTGCTGGTGGGAATGGTGAAGAACCCCTCGTTCTACAACCCCGTCAAGCATCCCGAGCGTGCCCTCTACCGCCGCAACACCGTGCTCGACCTCATGGCCCAGGCCGGCAAGATTACCCCCCAGCAGCTTCAGCAGTACAAGCAGGAGCCCCTGGGTCTCGACTTCCACCGCGTCGACCACAAGGACGGCCCGGCGCCCTACTTCCGCGAGGAGCTGCGCCGATACCTAACCGCCAAGTTGCCCCGGCGCGAGGACTACCCCAGCTGGGACTACCAGCGCTTTGTCGACGACTCGATAGCCTGGGAGACAAATCCCGTTTACGGCTGGATAGAGAAGAACCCCAAAGCCGACGGTACCAAGTACGACCTCTACTCGGACGGCCTGCGCATATACACCACCATCGACTCGGGCATGCAGGCCCACGCCGAGCGCGCCGTGCGCGAGCACATGATTTACCTGCAGAAGAAGTTCTTCGAAGAGAAGAAAGGCTCGGCATCGGCTCCCTACACCAGCAACACCAACGAGCTGTCGTCAGCAATGCGCACCAAGCTGATAAACAACGCCATACAGCAGAGCGAGCGCTATCGTGTGGCCAAAGCGGCCGGCAAGAGCAAGGCGCAGATTGACAAGGAGTTCAACACGCCCGTCGACATGCTGGTGTTCAGCTACGACAACGAGAACGGCATCGACACCGTTATGACGCCCCGCGACTCTATCCTCTACACCAAGTCGTACCTGCGCGCCGGATTCATGGCCATGGACCCGCGCACGGGCCACGTCAAGGCATACGTCGGCGGCACCAACTTCCGCTTCTTCCAGTACGATATGGTGTCGAAGGGCAAACGCCAGGTTGGCTCGACCATCAAGCCGTACCTGTACTCGCTTGCCATGGAAGGCGACGAATCGGGCTCCGACTCGTACACCCCGTGCAGCCAGTTCCCCAACACGCAGCCCGTGATAACGCTGCCCAACGGCACCACCTGGGCCCCCGCCAACGACGGCTCGAGCCGCGTGGGCGAGATGGTAGACCTGCGCTGGGCCCTCACCAACTCCAACAACTGGATTTCGGCACGCCTCATCCAGGAGGTAGGCCCCGTCAACCTTGTGCGATACATGCACAACCTCGGCATCACCAGCAAGCTGCCCGCAACGCCCTCGCTCTCGCTGGGCTCGGCCGAGATTTCGCTGCTCGAGATGGTGACGGCCTACTCGGCCTTTGCCGACGGCGGCAGTTACGCCCAGCCCCTCTTTGTCACCGCTATCACCGACAATGCCGGCAACGTGCTGGCGTCGTTCCGCCCCAACAAGACCGAGGCGATAGGCCGCCAGGCTTACTACCGCATACTGTCGATGCTGCTCAACGTCGTCGACTCGGGCACCGGCAACCGCCTGCGCCGCGCCCCCTACGCGCTGACGGCACAGATTGGCGGCAAGACCGGTACCACCAACAACAACTCGGACGGCTGGTTCATGGGCTTCACCCCCGAGCTGGTGGCCGGAACGTGGGTGGGAGGCGAAGAACGCTACATCCACTTCAACCGAACGCGCGACGGACAGGGCGCCGAGATGGCGCTGCCGATATTCGCCAAGTTCATCAAGGCCCTTTACGACGACCCCAAACAGCCGTATAGCCAGAAGACCACCTTCAACTTCCCCTCCGACATCAACCTCTGTGGCAGCTTCGTCCCCCAGCCCGCCGAGACCATCGAGGAAACCGTCGAAGGCTACTTCGACTGACAGCCCGGCACTAACGCAGCACTGCACCATCCCAGAAAACCGCGAAACTTCAAAAGGGGCGCACGACCGGTGTGCCTCTTTTTTGCGTCGGAGAGCGTCTTGTATTGCAAAAAATTTTGTAATTTCGCACGATAGTAGCTCCGTCGGCATAAAACCTGACGGAAATCAAAGGGGCGGCGCCTCTACCGGCGGCCGGCCCACTCCTGATCCAAAGATATGACTGAACATAAAAAAGACAGTGAGGAAGCTGCCAAGAGCGGCGATAACCGGCTCAGTGCCAAGGGCGGCGAAAGCGCGCCCGACGGCAAGGACGGCACAAACCTGCTCGACGGCATCAACAGCCCGGACGACCTGAGGGCTCTGCCCGAGTCGTCGCTGGCGCAGGTCTGCTCCGACATCCGCGCCCGCCTCATCAGCGAGCTGTCGCACAACCCGGGACATTTCGCCTCAAGCATGGGCGCGGTCGAGCTGACCGTGGCGCTTCATTATGTCTACAACACACCCTACGACCGCATCGTCTGGGACGTGGGCCATCAGGCATACGCCCACAAACTGCTCACCGGCCGCCGCGACCGCTTTGCCGACAACCGCAAGATGGGCGGCCTCTCGGGCTTCCCCAACCCCGACGAGAGCGAATACGACACCTTCACTGCCGGACACGCCTCCAACTCTATCTCGGCGGCCCTCGGCATGGCTATCGCCACGCAGCTGAAAAAAGACAGCCCGCTGCGCAAGGTGGTGGCGGTGACGGGCGACGCCTCGATAAGCGGCGGACTGGCCTTCGAGGGTCTCAACAACGCCGCCAACTCGAACAACGACCTCACCATCATCCTCAACGACAACAACATGTCGATCGACCCCAACGTCGGGTCGCTGCACTCATACCTGGCCCACATCAACACCCGCAAGGGCTACAACAACCTGCGCTTCAAGGTCTACAATTTTCTGCGGCGCCACGGCCTTATCAGCGAGAGCCGCCGCGGGTTCATCCTACGCTTCAACAACGCGCTGAAGGCGGCCCTCAGCGGCGAGCAGAACATCTTCGAGGGCCTCAACATCCGCTACTTCGGCCCCTTCAACGGCCACGACATCGACAAGGTGGTAAAGGTCCTACGCGAGACAAAGGACATGAAGGGTCCCAAAATTCTGCACTTCCGCACCCGCAAGGGCAAAGGCTTCGCTCCGGCCGAGGCCGACCCCGCCAACTGGCACGCTCCGGGCAAATTCGACCCCGTCACCGGCGAGCGCCTCACGGGCGACGGCACCCCCAAACCGCCCAAATACCAGGATGTCTTTGGCGAGACACTGCTCGAAATGGCACGCGAGGACAGCAACATCGTCGCCATCACCGCCGCCATGCCCTCGGGCACATCGGTGTCGGTGATGCAGGAGGCCATCCCCGAGCGCGTCTTCGACGTCGGCATCAGCGAGGGCCACGCCGTCACCTTTGCCGGCGGCCTGGCCAAGGACGGCATGCGTCCCGTGGTGGCGATATACTCGTCCTTCCTGCAGCGCGCCTACGACCACATCGTCCATGACGTGGCCATCCAGCGCCTTCCCGTCATCTTCGCCATCGACCGCGCCGGCCTGGTGGGCGAGGACGGCGTCACCCACCACGGCACCTTCGACATAGCATACCTGCGCGTCATACCCGGCATGACGATAGCCTCGCCGCGCAACGAGCAATGGCTGCGCACCCTCATGGCCACGGCGATGGCACAGACCGACGGCCCCTTCGCCATCCGCTACCCGCGCGGCTCGGCCACCTCCGCCGCCAACTGGCACACGCCCCTCAAAGCGGCACCCGTCGGCAAGGGCGAGGTACTGCACGACCCCGACAAGCCCGACGTGGTGATTTTGAGCGTCGGACCCATCGCCGGCAACGTCGCCAAGGCCATTGACCTGCTTGCCGAAAAAGGCATAAAGGCCGCCCACTACGACGCCGTCTACATCAAGCCCCTCGACAGCGAACTGCTCGACCGGGCCATCGGCCTCAACGTCCCCGTCGTCACCGTCGAGGACGCCTCGGCCAGCGGCGGCTTCGGCAGCGCCGTCGCCGAGTACATCGCCGCCAAAGGACTGACACGTCCCCTCACCATAATAGGAATCCCCGACAACTTTGTCACACAGGGCACGGTGCCCCAGCTGCAGCAGCTGTGCGGCCTCGACCCCGAAGGAATTTGCCGCACCGTACAGGATGCCGTGGCTGCCGTCTCACCCCAAAACACCGCCAAGCAATGAAGATAGTTATAGCCGGAGCCGGCGAGGTCGGCTCGCACCTGGCAAAGCTCCTCACCAACGAGGACAAGGACATCATGGTGCTCGACAGCGACCCGTCGCGCCTGAATGTCCTCGACTCGAACTACAACCTGATGACGATGGAAGGCAACCCCACCTCCATCGCCGCACAGCGCCGCGCCCGCGTGGGCGGATGCGACCTGTTCATCGCCGTCCAGCCCTCCGAGAACGACAACATCGTCGCCTGCTCGATAGCCAAGAACCTCGGCGCCCGCACGACGGTGGCCCGCATCTCGAACTACGACTTCATGGAGAAGGCCAACCAAGACGTCGTGCGCCGGATGGGTGTCGACCACCTCATCTACCCCGAGCTGCTCGCCGCCAGCAACATCGTCACGGCGCTGAAATATCCCTGGGTGCGCAACTGGTTCGAGCTCAACGGCGGCAAGATAATCGTCGTGGGTGTCAAGCTGCGCCAGGGGGCACCGGTAGCCGGCATGCCCCTGCGCGAATTTGCCTCGAGCACCCACAACTTCCACGTCTGCGCCATCCGCCGCGGCAACAACATCATCATCCCCCGCGGCAACGACTTGCTCATGCCCGACGACATCGTGTACATGGCCACCCTGCCCGGCTACACCGACGAGCTGCGCGAGCTGACCGGAAAACGCGACTACCTCGTGCGCCGCGTGATGATAATGGGAGGCGGAAAAATCACCGCTCGCTTTGTGGCGATGGCCCCGGACGACCTGCGCATAAAAATCATCGACAACGACGAGGAGGTATGCCGCCGTCTGCCCGAGCGCTGCCCCGGTTGCGAGATCTCGTATGGCGACGCGCGCAACACCGACCTCCTGCTCGAAGAAGGCGTGGCCGACTGCGACGTCTTCATCGCCCTCTCGGGCAGCTCCGAGGCCAACATCCTCACCTGCCTGTCGGCAAAGGAGCTGGACGTGCACAAGACCATCGCCGAGGTCGAGAACCTGCAGTACATCGCCCCGGCCGAAAATCTCAACATCGGCACGATAATCAACAAGAAACTGCTGGCGTCGGCGGCCATCTTCCAGCTTATGCTCGACGCCGACTCCACCACCCCCAAATGTCTGGCCCTGGCCGACGCCGAGGTGGCCGAGCTCGAGGCACGTCCCGGCAGCAAAATCATCGGCAAGCCCGTGCGCAGCATCTCCATCCCCTCGTCAATCACCCTGGCGGCGATGGTGAGCAAGGGCGAGGGCCGGCTCATCACCGGCGACACCGTCATCGAGGCCGGCGACCACGTGGTGGTATTCTGCCTGACCGGCTCGCTGCACAAGGCCGAGAAACTTTTCTCGTAAATCGTCCGGATTAATAAATGAAGAGTTTACAGTTCTTTAGCATTTGACGATGACGATACCGCAGAACATACACAACATACACAACATCCGTTCGGTAAACCTTCCGATGATACTGAAGGTGACGGGCTGGCTGCTGCTCATCGAGGCGACGTTCATGCTCATCCCCGCCGTCACCGCGCTGTCGTATGGCGAGAAGGACGCATGGCCCTTCCTTTTCTGTGTGGCGGCAACGGCCCTGTGCGGCGTGCTAATGCGCTGCATACGCCCGCGCTACAAACAGATGGGACGGCGCGAGGGCTTCCTGATCACCTCGTCGGTATGGATATGGTTCTCGCTCTTCGGCATGCTCCCGTTTATCTTCGGCAGCCCCCACTACAGCGTCAGCGACGCCTTCTTCGAGGCCATGTCGGGCTTCACCACCACCGGCGCCACGATTATGAAGAACCACATGCAGCTGTCGCACGGTATGAACATCTGGCGCGCCGAGATGCAGTGGTTAGGTGGTATGGGTATCATCCTGTTCACCCTGGCCGTGCTGCCCATGCTCAACTCGGCCGGAGGCATGCAGATGTTCAACGCCGAGGCCACCGGCATCACCCACGACAAGGTGCATCCGCGCATCTCATCGACGGCAAAGGCCCTGTGGGGAACGTACCTGGCGCTAACCATCCTGGAGATAGTCTGTCTGTGGCTGGGGCCGATGGACCTATTTGAAAGTATCTGCTACACCTTCAGCTCGATTTCGACCGGCGGCTTCTCGTGTACCTACCGCTCGCTGGGCGACTTTGCAAGCGACTATGTATATATCATCCTGATAATCTTCATGTTCCTTGGCGGTGTCAACTTCGCCCTCATCTTCAAGGCCGTGACGCACAACCCCAAGGAGATATGGAAGAACGAGATTTTCCGCATCTTCATCTTCACGCTGCTTGCCTTCTACATCCTTATGGTGATCGAGGTCCTGCGCGACACGCCGCTCTCCGGGCTGACATGGCAGTCGCTGACGATATACCCGCTGTTCCAGGTGCTGGCCACCATCACGTCGACGGGCCTCGACTCGGGGGTATGGATATGGTGGTCGTCGTTCGCCATCGCCATCAGCATGGTGATGATGTTTGTGGGCTCGTGCGCGGGCTCCACCTCCGGCGGTGCCAAGATCGACCGTATGACCTTCCTGCTCAAGCACCTCTCCAACGAGCTTGTGCGCATCATACGCCCCAACGCCGTGCTGTCGGTGCGCGTGAACAAGAAGGTGCAGTCGCCCACGCTGGTCGACAAGGTGACGGCCTTTATGTGCATCTACGTGCTGCTGATTGCCGTCGGCTGTCTGGCGCTGACAATGTACGACGTGCCGCCCATCGACGCCTTATTCGACGCCCTCTCGTGCGTCAGCAACACCGGCCTCAGCGCCGAGGTGACGGGCATGGGCACGACGTTCGAAATTCTGCCCGACGTCACCAAATGGATTCTGAGTATGCTCATGCTCATCGGCCGTCTCGAGCTTTTCTCGGTTCTGGTCATTTTCACCCGTCCTTTCTGGAGCAAGTGACATCGTCACCGGCCCCCTTTTTACGGCTGATGACAGCCGCAACGTATACCAACATTCAGACGCAATGAAAAAATATCTTTTATCTCTTATCGTGCTCGCCGCTGCGCTGAGCACCTCGGCACAGGTCAACATACAGCTTCACTACGACTTCGGCCGCCTGATGAACCCGCACAGCGAAAGCGACCGTCAGCAGGTGACTGCCACCATCGAGCAGTACCGGCCCGACCGGCTGGGCAACACGTTCTGGTTTGTCGACTTTGACTTCTACAGCAAGGGCATGAAAGGCGCGTACATCGAATTTGCACGCGAGTTCAACATCTGGCGCGGCCTTGCCGGCCACATCGAATATGACGGCGGCCTGACCACGGGACACCGCTCGGAGTACGGCAGCCAGTTCCAGCACGCCCTCCTCGTCGGCCCGGCATGGAATTTCGCCAGCAAGGACTACCGGCGCACCCTCAGCGTGCAGGCAATGTACAAACAATACTTCGAGGGCCAGAACGACAAGGCCTACCCCAGCTTCCAGCTGACAGGTGTATGGCACGTCGACTTCGGCCGCAACGACATGTTCACCTTCAACGGCTTTGTCGACCTGTGGCGCGACCGCCGTGCCTCGGACGGCAAAATCCGCCTGACGGTATGCTCCGAGCCGCAGCTGTGGTTCAACCTCGACAAGGTAGAAGGGGTGTCGGGCACCGGCCTCAGCTTCGGCACCGAGGTCGAGCTCAGCAACAACTTCATCGTCCCCGCCAAGGGCAACCGCACCTTCTTCTGCAACCCCACCCTGGCCATCAAATGGACAATGGCCAACCCCTTCTGACCCTCCACCTCCTTTTCCATAAACCCATAAACCCATAAACCCATAAAATTTAAATTGAGCAAGCTCAATTTAAATTTTAAGTCCATGCACCTACGCAAAATCGCCATAATCGCCCTGGCCACGCTGACGGTGGCCGGTGCCGCCTCCACGGTGGCATACGCAGCCGGCCGACGCTCTAAGACCAAAGCACAGCCCAAAAGCGAGGCCACGGTCGGGCCGCAGAAGACTGCCCCCTACTCCATCAGCCGCTTCAAGAGCCTCGACGTCTCCAGCTCGGTCGACGTCAAATATACCGTTGCCCCCACCGTCTCGATGACGGCGAAGGGCCAGGAGGAGGATCTGAAATATCTTACCGTAAAATCTGAAAACGGAACGCTGAAAATCACGCGCAGCTACCCCGTGGGCTATCGCCGCCAGAACTATGACGGCATCGAGGTCACGCTGACCGCTCCCGCCGCCGAGAAAATCAACCTCACGAGCACGGCCACCCTCCGGGTCGACAGCAGCTACAACCTCGCCGGCAAATCGCTGACGCTCCGTCTCGATGGCGCCACCCGCGCCACCTTCAGCGGCACCGTCAACGCTCGCGTTGTCAAAGTCGGCATCTCCGGCGCATCGCGCGTCGCCTTTGGCACCGAGACATCGTCGTCGACCTCCGTCAGCACATCCGGCTCGTCGACCTGCACCTTTGGCGCCCTGCGCACGGGTCTCCTCGGCGCTGCCACCTACGGCTCCTCCCGCATCACCCTCAACGGCACGGCACAGAAGGCCGAGCTCTCCTCCTCCGGCGCCTCAAGCATCAACGCCTCTGCCCTCCACTGCGACAACACCACCGTCTCCTCCACCGGCGCCTCCCACATCAAGCGCTGACCCCCGTCCACTCATCGCCTGTGGGAATAAACCTATAAACACCTAAACTTGAAAACCTTAAGTTGAGCTTGCGAAACTCAAATAAAATATTTATTATGGCAGAGAACGGCATTAGCGCGACGACGTTGCGGAAGATAGGACGCGGGACCTTTATGGGTCTTGTGTTGGGCGAGCATGAGACGAACTTCGACAGGATGCTTGGCGTGTTGGCCGACGTGATGGCGGCGGTGGAGGCCGCACATCCCGGCGATGTGGACGAAGCCGGCTACGAGACGGCCGTGCGCGCTTTCCTCGACGAGGCGGGCCGGGCATCGGGCCGAACTTTCGACGACGCGATAATGCGCCGGACGCTTATACCCATGCTGCGTCAGCACGGCAAGGTCACCGACCGCTCGCGCGCCCTTGCCGAGTACATAGAGACCCACCTCGACGCCATCCCCGACTAAGACGAGGGCGTGCGACAAGGTGGGTCCGGTGTGCGGTAGCGGCTATGTCAGCGGGCCATGAAGGCCTCGACGTCGGCGGGGTGGTAAGGGATGCGGTCCTTGCCTAAGAAGCGGCAGCCGTCGTCGGTGATGAGGACGTCGTCCTCGATGCGGATGCCTCCGAAATCCTTGTACTTCTCCAAAAGGTCGAAGTTAAGGAACTCGGCGCAATGGCCCGTGGCGCGCCAGTTGTCGATGAGGGCCGGGACAAAGTAAATACCGGGCTCGTCGGTGACGACAAAGCCTTTTTCGAGGCGGCGGCCCATGCGCAGGCAGTTGGTGCCGAACTGCTCGAGGTTGGGGCGCGTCTCGCTGTCAAAACCAACGTTTACCTGTCCGAGGCTGTCCATGTCGTGGACGTCCATACCCATCATGTGGCCCAGGCCGTGGGGCAGGAACATGGCGTGGGCGCCGGCACGAACGGCCTCCTCGGTGTCGCCGCGCATCAGCCCGAGCTCCTTCAGGCGGTCGGTCATGCGGCGGCAGACGTCGAAGTGCACGTCCATATATTTCACTCCCGGTCTGGCCAGCTCGAGCACGAGGTCGTGGCACTCCTCGACGATGCTGTATATCTCGAGCTGTTTCTGCGTGAAGCGCCCGCTGACGGGAGAGGTGCGCGTATTATCCGAGCAGTAGCAGTTCATGTTCTCGGCGCCGGCGTCACAGAGGGCAAGGCGTCCGGCCTCGAGCACTGCCATCGACGGGTTGCCGTGCATGATCTCGCCATGCTGCGAGAAGATGGTGGGGAAGCTCACCTGCAGGCCGTAGCTGTGGGCCATGCCGTCGACCTGGCCACCGACAAATTTCTCGGTGACACCGGGACGGGTGAGGCGCATGGCCGTGGTGTGCATCTTGTAGCCGACGGCGCAGGCGTCCTCAATCTCGGCAATCTCGAGGTCGCTCTTTGCCGAGCGCATCTTGACAATGGCCTGTATGAGGGGCATGGAGGCGGCCTCTTTCTGCTTTGACGGGTGTATGCCGAGCAGGTCCATTATCTGTATCTGTATGTCGTGGCGGTAAGGGGGCACAAAGTGTATGCGGCGGCCTTTGGCGCGGGCGGCGTCGAGGGCCTCCTTCAGCTTTGCCATGGGGGCGCTGTGCGCGATGCCGCTCTGCGCGGCCATGTCGGCCACACTGTCCACCGAGCCGTACCATACGATGTCCTCGATGTCGATATCGTCGCCGTACAGCGTCTCGCTGTTGCCGTCGACGTCTATCACCGCGGCAAGGCCGTCGCGGTTGGCTCCTATATAATATAAGAATGACGAATCCTGGCGGAAGGGGTAATATCCGTTGCTGGCATAATTGTTGGGCGACTCGTTGTTGCCGAAAAGCACTATCACGCCGTCGCCCACAAGCTCCTTGAGGCGGGCGCGACGGCTGACATATACATCTTTACTAAACATAGAATTTGTACGTTTTAGAGCCCGTTCCCCAATTTATGTTAACGCAGGGCGGGCAGCTTTTGAGCAGATTTGTCGTTGAGGTGAAGGAGTTATGGGGTCCCATAACGACTGAACCGAAACGGCGAAGATGCCAAAAGGTGTCCGCGATGGCAGTAACTTCATTGGGTCGTGGCATATTAATGATAATTTTTTTTTTAGAAATCCCGAGGCCTATATTTTATGATTACTTAGGTATCGCATCTTTTGGGCGTCTTTCGATTTGTTCATCAGTCGTGTAGCTCGCTACACTCCATCTTCACAAATCAAAATCCATCCCAAATTATGCGACCCTGCGTTAACAGAAATTCTTGCTACGCAAGCGCCAAGGCGATTAGGGGAACGGGCTTTTTTTTTCGATGCGTGAAATTACAAAAATATTTATACCTTTGCAAGCTTGGTCCAAAAAAGGAGCGATTAATTTTGCAGTGCAACATACAGGGACGAACGTTATCATGCTCCGGATTTTTGGATTGTTCCCCAAGAAATAGCAAGAATAACCGAGCAAAAAAACGATGAAACTGAGCAAAAAAGCACTTATAGGATATCCGGCGGGGGTAGTCACCGGAGTGACATACGGCCTTAACCCCCTCTTCGCCATCCCGCTCATGGCCATGGGCGCGGCGCTGTCGTCGATACTGTTTTTCCGCTATGCCATCGCCGTAACGCTGCTGGGGCTGTACCTCGCCGTCACCGGCCAGAGCTTTCGCGTCACCTGGCGGCAGGGTCTTGTGCTGCTTGTGTTGGGGCTGCTTTACACCGCCTCCTCCCTCACCCTGTTCTCGGCGTACAAATATGTGCCGTCGGGCCTTGCCACAACCCTCGTCTTTCTGTCGCCGGTGATAGTGGCGCTTATCATGGCTGCGCTGGGCAAGGTGCCGTCGTGGCCGGTGTGGCTGGCCATCGCGGTGTCGTTTGTGGGAGTGATGATAATGACCGGCGTGGGCAGCGACACCGTCTTCAACCCGACGGGCATCGCCCTGGCCATAGCGTCGGCTTTTGTCTACTCGCTCTTCATCATTATCATCAACCGCAGCAAGGTCATCGCGGGCATCTCGAACAGCGTCCTCACCTTCTACACCCTCGTCGTGGGCTCGATAGTGTTCATGGCCTGGGGCGTGCGATCGCACGTGCCTCTCACGGGCGGCCTGGAGGGCTGGAGCGCGTGGCTCAACCTTGTCGGGCTGGCCATTCTGCCTACCATTGTCTCCACGGCCACGCTGGCGGTGGCGACGCGCAACATCGGTGCCACAAAGGCATCGGTGCTCGGTGTCTTCGAGCCCATAACGGCTATTGTCGTGGGCAGCATGGTCCTTGGCGAGCCCCTCACCCTGTCGGTGGTAGCCGGCATCACCCTCTCCATCGTCGCCGTCACCTTCATGGTCCTCGCCACCGGTCGCTAACCCGGCCACTATAATAGCTATAGCAGCTATTTTGCCGGCGGCCGTCAGCCGTCGGCAAAAAAAACAGGCCGGCGCCTGCCCGATGATGGGCGGGTGCCGGTCTGTTTTTGTGCCTTGGGGACGGGCCGGAATTAGATCCAGCGGGTGAAGGCGAAGTCCTGACGGTGGGGCAGCTCGGGGTTGTTGGGATATACGCGGAAGCCGTAGCGGAATACGCCGGCGTTGCGCATCTTGGTCTCCAGACGGTAGCTGACGACGTTGCCCTCGTGCTTGACTACCTTGAAGTTGCGGGTGCCCTCAAACTTGTCCTGACCATCTTCGACGCGGAAGATTACCAGCTCGACGGCGAGGTCGGTGCCCAGGCCGTTGGTGTCGAGCTTAACATCGGCAACGAAGGGGTTGCCGGTGATGGTGGACGACAGGTCGCCCTCCTGTTTAACCTCGAGCACCTTGATGCCGTTCCAGGCTGCGGCGATTTTCTCCTTCCAGGCAACGATTTCTTTTGCCTTGGCGAAGTTGTTGGCCGAGAGGCTGTTGGCGCGGGCGGCTTCCTTGTCGTAGAAACGCTCGATATAGTCGTCGATCATGCGCTTCATGGTGAAGTGGGGAGCGATGTGGCCGATCGAGCGCTTGATGTACTGTACCCACTCGGGCGAGTAGCCCTTGGAGTTCTTGGCGAAGTAGAGGGGCACAATCTCGTTCTCGAGCATCTGGTAGATGGTGGCGGCGTCGAGCTTGTCCTGCTGGGCCTGGTCGGTGTAGGTGCGCTTGTCGGTGAGGGCCCATCCGGCCTGCTCGTCAAAGCGGTAGCCTTCGTACCACCAACCGTCGAGGACGCTGAAGTTGAGCACGCCGTTCATCTCGGCCTTCTCGCCCGATGTGCCGGAGGCCTCGAGAGGACGTGTGGGGGTGTTGAGCCAGATGTCGACGCCGGTAACGAGGCGCTTGGCGACAATCATGTTGTAGTCCTCCAGGAAGATGATCTTGCCCAGGAACTGGGGCATGCGCGATATTTCGATGATGCGCTTGATGAGGCCCTGGCCGGCGCCGTCGGCGGGGTGGGCCTTGCCCGAGAAGATGAACTGCACGGGGAACTTCTCGTTGTTGACGATGCGTGCGAGACGGTCAAGGTCGGTGAAGAGAAGGTGTGCGCGCTTGTAGGTTGCAAAGCGGCGTGCGAAGCCGATGATGAGGGCGTTGGGGTTGATTTTCTCGACGACGTTCATCACCTGGCTGGGGTCGCCCTGGTTGGCGAGCCACTTGGCCTTGAAGTCGCGCTTGACAAAGTTGATGAACTTGTTCTTGAGGGTCATGCGCATGTTCCAGATCTCCTCGTCCGAGACCTTGAAGATGTCGTCCCAGGCCTCGGGGTTGCTCTGGTCGTAGAAGACGTCCTTGCCGAGTTTCTCCTTATAGAAGGCCTTCCACTCGCTGGCGGCCCAGGTGGGCATGTGCACGCCGTTGGTGACGTAGCCGACGTGGCTCTCTTCCCACGAGTAGCCTTTCCATACACCGGCGAACATCTTCTTTGACACCTCGCCGTGCAGCCAGCTAACGCCGTTGGCCTCCTGGCAGGTGTTGAGGGCGAATACCGACATCGAGAAGCGCTCGTTGGTGTCGGGGTTTTCGCGGCCCATGTTCATCAGGTCGTTCCAGCTGATGCCAAGTTTGGCGGGGAACTCGCCCATGTACTTGCCGAAGAGGCTCTCGTCAAAGTAGTCGTGGCCGGCGGGTACGGGGGTGTGGACGGTATAGAGCGACGACGAGCGCACAATCTCGAGGGCGGTCTGGAAGTCGAGCTTGTCGTTCTGGATATAGTCGACGAGGCGCTGCAGGTTGAGCAGTGCGGCGTGGCCCTCGTTGCAGTGGTAGAGGCGGTTGTTGATGCCCAGCTTCTTGAGCATGAGCACGCCGCCGATACCCAACAGGTACTCCTGTTTGAGGCGGTTCTCCCAGTCGCCGCCGTAGAGGGTGTGGGTGATGACGCGGTCAAACTGGCTGTTCATGTCAAAGTCGGTGTCCATCAGATAGAGCTTCATGCGGCCCACGTTGACACGCCAGATATGGCTGTAGATGATGCGGCCGGGATAAGGCACCTCGAGGATCATGGGTTTGCCGTCCTCGTCCATCACCTGCTCGATGGGGAGCTGGTTGAAGTTCTGGGGCTCGTAGTTGGCAATCTGCTGGCCGTCGACGCTGAGGGTCTGGGTGAAGTAGCCGAAGCGGTAGAGGAAACCGACGGCGGTCATGTCGACGCGGCTGTCAGATGCCTCCTTGATGTAGTCGCCGGCGAGGACACCCAGGCCGCCCGAGTAGATTTTGAGGCAGTTGCACAGGCCGTACTCCATCGAGAAGTAGGACACTGAAGGCACATCGGTGCGCATGGGTACCGACATGTACTCCTTGAACTCGTTATATACTGCGTCGATGCGCGAGAGCAGGTCGGCGTCGCCCAGGATTTCGTCGATGCGCTCGGCGCTGAGGCGCTGGAGCAGCATGACGGGGTTTTCGCCGGTGGCGCGCCACAGGTCGGGGTTGAGCTCACGGAAGATGTTCTTGCCGGCGCTGTTCCACACCCACCACAGGTTCTTGGAAAGGACTTCCAGGGGTTTGAGGCGTGCGGGGAGTTCTGCGCTTACGGTAATGTCGCGCCAGACAGGCGCGTTTGTGTTGGTTACCGGTAATTTCATATTTTGAATTATTGTGAAAAATTTTTCTGTTATGTATATCGGTTATATCGTGTGGGCCGGCGCGGCGTCCGGCCTGTCGCAGACGGTTATTTGCCGGCCGAGTGCTCGGCGACGGCCTGTACGGTTGCCGTTTCGGGGCGCATACGGGCAATCGACTTGTCGATGGCGATACGGTAGGCCATGATGTAGTCGACGATGAAGTTTGACCACGAGGCCGCGGCGGCGGTGCGGCGTGCGGCCTGGCCGATGCTGCTGCGTATAGCGGGCGTCGTGTTGCAGAGGTACCACAGGTTGTCGGCGATGTCGTCGCACACCTCGCCGTAGTTGGAGTCGGTGCGGTGTATCACCTTAACGCCGCAGGCCTCGAAAGAGTTGTCGTAGTTGTCGAGAATGTAGCGGCCAAATCCCGACAGGAAGGTGGTGACGGTGGGCACGCCGAAGGCCACGCTCTCGAGGGGGGTGTAGCCCCACGGCTCGTAGTAGCTGGGGAAGACCGTGGCGTCAAAGCCGGGCAGCATGTCGTAGTACGAGCGGTTGAAGATGCCGTCGTCGCCGTTGAGGTAGCACGGTACGTAAAAGACGTAGGTGTTGCCGTTTGAGCCGGCGGCACCGAAGCCGAGCTGGCGCATGCGGCACATCACGGCGTCTGACTCGGCGTTGTGCAGGTTGTGTGTGACAAATGGATCAGGGAGGGGGAGCGAGGGCGCGGCGTCGCTGAGCATACGCTTCTGCAAGTCGGCGCGGGGTCCGGCGCTCCATGCGGGTACCATTATAAAGGCAAGCACGGGCACGGCGGGGCGCTTGTCGGCAAAGCGACGTATCGAGTCGAGGAAGACGTCAAGGCCTTTGTTGCGGAACTCGAAGCGCCCGCTTGTGGCGGCCATGAAGCACCTGTCGGGGTCGAAGCTGCGGCCCGTCAGGTCGCCGGCAACCTGGGCCAGCAGGGCGCGAGCCTGGCTGCGGCAGCGGTCGTAGGCGTCGCCCTCGGGGACGAAGTCGGGCTCGAAGCCGTTGGGGGTGACGACGTCGGGGACGCGCTCGAGCAGCTGGGCGGCCTCTTCAGCGGTGATGCCGCTGACGGTGGTGAAGGCGTCGGCGACGTGCGCGGCGGCCTTTTCGAGCGAGTGTTTCGACTCCATGTTGAGCTCGCGCGCCATCTGGTCGCCGTTATAGCCGCGCAGATAGTCGTACAGCGGCTTGCCGTTGCTGCAGATGCTGCGGCCGATGCAGGTAGCGTGGGTGGTGAACACCGTGGCGGCATGGGGGAGCAGCAGGCGCGTGGCCAGCAGGCCCATGCCGTCGGTCCACTCGTCAAAGTGGGCGATGACGCTGCCGGGGGTGGTGTCGAGGCCGCGGAATCTCACCATGTCGGCGATGACAAGCGCGGCGGCGTGGCCAAAGGCGCATCCTTCGTCATAGTCGCCGTAGGCGTGCAGCGAGTCGACGCCGAAGTTACGCCACATCTCGCCGTAGAACATATTCTTGACGGCGTACATGCCGTCGAATTTCACAAGTATAGCCGTCGGGCGGCCGGGAACCTCCCAGTACCCTACCCTTACCGATACGCCCTGCGGCAGGATAAGCTGTCGCTTCCAGGGGGCCAGAAGTTTCTGCGACTCGGTAAAGAATGGCGACGGGTTGTCGGCGCTCCATACATCGGGGCCGATGAAAATCACCTTGTCGCCGTAGAGACTGCGCAGTGTATTTGCCTTAGTAGATAGTACCGTATATATTCCTCCGACCTTGTTGCATACTTCCCAACTGGTTTCAAACAACAGGTCGAAATCTTTTTTTTCAGAGCTCATTTAGTGACTGTATTCAAAAAACAAGTGCAAAATTACCAATAATTTAGGTAAAATCCAAATTTACAGCATCTATCGCCGTCAGTCGGCAACGTCGGCAACGTCATTTGGCAACGTCGGCGGCGGCTGTCCGGCGCCATACCGACAGCCTGCGGGCGACGTAGCCACGCATACGGCGGGCGGCCACCAGCGCCAGAAGCGGCGCTGCCACGCCCACCACCGAATAGATGGGCCAAAAGAAGTCGGTATTATTATAATGTATCACCATGTGACAGCCTATCATCTCGTGCGGCAGACCGTAATATGCTATTTTTGCGGCGCTGACAATCTTGAAGGCGATGATATGCAATATGAAGACGTACAGGGTGTTCTCGCCGATAAACACCAGCAGGTTGCGCAGCCGCCCCTCGCGTGCGTTAATCTTTGATGCCAGATAATGCACCATCAGCCAGCCCAGGCAGCCGGTAAGAGGCAACGACCACAGGTCGCGGTACATGCCGTGGTTGTTCATGCCGCACAGACGCAGCCAGGCCGCGCCGCACAGCAGGGCAAAGCAAAGGACGAAAAGCGCCCAGTGCTCGCGTATGCGGCTCTCGAACTGACGGTAAAGCACTCCGACGCCAAAGAAAAATATGCCCCACACCTCGCGCCAGAAGCCGTTGGGGACAGCGCTGACACGTACGCCGGTGCGTATGTGGAAGGCCGTAAAGGCCACCGCAAGCACACATATCAGCGACACCGCCGCGGCGGGACGCAGACCGGTGCGCGAGTCTATCAGCTTGTACAGCAGCAGGAAAAGCACGCTGGCGAGCAACAACCCGCGGAAAAACCAGAACGCGCCGGCCATAAACTCGTCGTAGCCGCTCATATTGGTGAAGATGCACACAAGGCGGTACCAGAAGTCGCCCTCGGTGTAGGGATGCGTCACACCGCCCGTGGCATTGCCGTAGACCTCGTTGAGCAGTCCTATCCTGAACCACAGATTGTGCAGCAACAGAAATATCACCGCCCAGGTGACAAAGGGGACGTACAGCCCCTTTACCCTGCGCGAGATAAACGTCCACGGGTCGCTCAGATATTTGCGCGAGAAAAAATAGCCGGCTGCGATGAAAAACAGCGGCATGTGAAATGTGTAAATGAAATTGGTGATAAACCAGGGTGCCTCGGCATGTCCCACTACCATGAGAATGATTCCGATGCCCTTCACAATAGAAATTGTGTAATTGCGTGTAGCCATAATCCCTGCAAAGTTACCACATTTCGCCCTAACCGCAAAACGGCAGTGCCCGCCCGTGAGGCGGCAGCACTGCCGTTCGGCATTTTGCACACAGCATCCAAAATCATCAGGAAACCATCGCGGCATAAAGTGCCCTATCGGGTTGCCACAACATTTCAGAGCTGTATTATAGCAACTATTTTACGCGTATGCACATTTTCGGGGCGACTTCTTCGACGTTCATACACATTTTCCCGCCGACTTTTGCCGCAATGTTGCACACTTTCCGGTTCAGAATTGTCAGATGTGGAGGGTGAGGCCGATGGAGGGGGCCCAGGCGTTGACTTGGAAGACGCCGGTGAAGGTGGTGGGCCGGCCTAACAGGAGGTCGGGGTAGGTGCACGAGCCGGTGGTCTTGATGCCGTGGACGTAGAGGACGGAGGCGTCGATGCTGAGCTGGGGAACGGGGAAGAAGGAGAGGCCTACCGAGGGCTCAATTTTGGTGGCGCCGGGGGTCTCGGGGTTGTAATACTGTTTGTTGACAGGGGTCTGGTCGATCATCAGGCCGGCACGTACACAGAAGCGTTTGGTGACGTCGTACTGGGCGCCCAACTTGACGGTCCACGAGTTTTTGTAGTTCTTGGTGATGTTCTGGTTGTAGGCCTGTACCTGCTCGCTGAGGAACTCGATGTCGAGCTGCTGGTAGGCGTGCCAGCCGGTGAGCTGGGCGTCGGCGGCGATGACAAGGTTGCGTATGGGCTTGTAGGATACGCCGAAGTTGAGCACCCAGGGTGCCGGCATGGAGGCGCGGAAGTTGGCCTGGTGGAGCATGTTGAGGCGCTGCTCGAGGATTGTGCGTGCAACGTCGTTGGCGTAGGTGACGGTGGCCTCGCCCGAGCGTACCTTCATTGTCTGCTGCGAACGCCAGCTTGCGCCGACGCTCCACTTCTCGTTGATGTCCCACAGGGCGCCGATGTTGGCACCGACGGCCACGTCGGCGTTACCCTTGAGGCCGACCGAGGCGGGGGTGGTGTCGCCGAAACGGTAGGGATTGCCAAGGGCGTGCAGCATCATGTCCAGCGACGAGCCGCTGACGAGGCCCTTGCTCATGTCTACGTTGCCCCAGGTGACCATCACGCCGGCGCCGACGCTGAAATTGGGCAGGATTTTCCACGAGAAGGTGGGCTGCACGGTGAAGATCTGCAGCTTGACGCGCTGGTTGAGCTCGGCGCCGGGCCAGTTGTCGCTCCAGTCGATTTTGGAGCCGTAAGGGGTGTAAAACGAGATGCCGGCGGCAAAGTTGTCATACACCTTCATGCCGAAGTGGGCCGCGATGGGCGTGGCGCATGTCGTCATATTGTCGTACTTGGTGCCGTCGGGCATCTTTGCCGTGACGTTGGGCTTGATCATCGTGTACGAGGCGTTGAAATCGATATTTTTCTCGAGGAAGCTCAGGGCGCCGGGGTTAAAGAACATCGACTCGGAGCCTAATTTGAGGGCTACGCCTGTATGTCCCATGCCTGTCTGGCGGGCACTGAGGCTGTTTACCTGATATCCCTCGGCAAAGGCCGGAGCTGTCATGGCGATCGCTGCCGCCAGAATTGTCAGTTTTTTCTTCATGCTTTTTTTGCTTTAGAAATAGTGTTAATTGGTTTTTATATCGTCATGAGATGTTTATACGGAGATATATGGATCAGTATGGGTCTACATCATAGTAGACGACAGCCGCGCGCATGTCGCGGTTACGGAACATTCCCGTGTAGACCTCGCGCAATATGCCGCGTATCTGTTTCATCGACACGGCAGGCTCTATCTTGAGCATTATACGCCTTATGTAGAGATTTTGCACGCGCCCCACCACCGGCTCCTGCGGGCCCGTGACGCGGTTGCCGAGCTGGCGGCGCAGGTCGTCGGCGTAGCAGCGGGCCAGGTCGTCGGCCACCCGTGGGTCCTTGTGCTTGATGTAGACATAGATGAGGCGCGAGAAGGGCGGGTAGAAATACTGCCGGCGCTGCTGCAGCTCGAGGGCATAGAAGGCGCCGTAGTTGTGGGTGAGAACGTGCTGCACGACGGGGTGGTCGGGGGTGCGCGTCTGCACTATCACCTCGCCGGCTTCGTCCTTGCGGCCGGCGCGTCCGGCAACCTGTTCGAGCATGTTGAAAGCCCGCTCGGCCGACCGGAAGTCGGGATAGCTGATGACGGCGTCGGCGTCGAGGACGACCACAATGCCCACGGCGTCGAAGTCGAGACCTTTTGTCACCATCTGCGTGCCGATGAGGACGTCGGCCTTGCGCTCGCTGAAGCTGTCGATAATCTGCGAGTAGCTGTCCTTGTTGCGCGTGGTGTCGAGGTCCATCCTCAGCAGGCGCATACCCGGCAGAGCCTCCTCGAGGTTCTCCTCAAGGCGCTCGGTGCCGTAGCCGAGGATGCTCAGCGACGGCGTGCCGCACACGGGGCACACCTCGGGCAGGGCATACGAGGCCGTGCAGTAGTGGCACACGAGGCGGTCGAGGCGGCGATGGTATGTGAGCGACACATCGCAGTGCTCGCACTTGGGCGTGAAGCCGCACTGGCGGCACGTGGCAACGGGGGCATAGCCGCGACGGTTGTGGAAGACGATGGCCTGACGGTCCTTGGACACGACGCAGCGGATGGCGTCGACGGTCTCGTTGGCGAAGGGACCCGTGACGAGGCGCCGGTTGCGGGCGACATTCATGTCCACCACCCTCACCTGGGGCAGCTGCATGTTGCCGTAGCGCTCGGTGAGGGTCACCAGGCCGTACTTGCCGTTGGTAGCCTTCCAGTATGTTTCGACCGACGGCGTGGCGCTGCCCAACAGCGCCTTCGCTCCGTGCATCGACGCCAACAGGATGCCGCAGTCGCGGCCGTTGTAACGTGGCGCGGGATCGAACTGCTTGTAGCTGCTCTCGTGCTCCTCGTCCACTATCACCAGGCCCAGGCGGGCAAAGGGCAGGAACACCGACGAGCGCGCGCCGATGACGACACAGGGCTCGTTGGAGCGCAGCATACGCTGCCATATCTCGACGCGCTCGTTGTCGCTAAAACGTGAATGGTAAATGATTACGCGGCGGCCAAAGACTTTCTGCAGCCTTTTGGTCAGTTGTGTAGTAAGGGCAATCTCGGGCACTAACAGCAGGGCCTGGCGCCCCTGCTGCATCACATAGTCGATGAGATGCATGTAAATTTCAGTCTTGCCGCTCGAGGTCACACCGTGCAGCAACGTGACGTTGTGGTCGATGAACGACTTGTGGATGTCGCCGAGGGCCGACTGCTGGGTTTGCGTCAGCTGCGGCAGCTCACCCTGCTCCTGTCCCTCGAAACCGAAGCGCGACACCTGCTTCTTGTACACCTCGACAAGGCCTTTTTTGGCAAGGGCCTGCAGTATGGGCGTCGTGCTGCCGCACTTCTCGAGCAAGGCCGAGCGGCTGACTGCCTCGGGTTTGCCGGTGACGGCGGTGAACTTGCTGAGGGCCATCAGCGTCTGCAGCATCTGCTCCTGGCGCCGCGCGCCGCGCACGGCCTCGAAGGCCTTGCGCATGGCCTCGTTGTCGCCACGGGGGACAAGCAGACGCACGAAGGTCTCGGTCTTGGCGCGAAAACGTTCGACAAGCTTCTCGCTGACGATTATCGCACCTTTTTCCACCATCCGGCTCACGCGGGCCGTGAGGCCTTTGACGCCGGTCTCCTTCTCAAGCTTGGCGACCGACAGGCGACCCTTGCTTTCGAGGGTCTGCCATATCGTCAGCTCCTTGTCGGTGAGGACGGCAGCCGCCTCGTCGGCCTCCATGTCGGGATTGACCTCGACATTTGACTCCGACTCGATCTTCAGGCCGGCGGGAAGGGCCGCGCGCATGACATCGCCGGGCGAGCAAAGGTAGTAGTCGGACATCCACCGCCACATATTGAGCTGGGGATGCCGCACCACGGGCTTTGAGTCGGGAATGTGCACTATTGCCTTTACCTCGTAGCCCCGGGGAGGATGGTTGTGTATGCTTTCGACAATTCCGGTGTAGAATTTTCCTTTGCCAAAGGGCACAATCACGCGCATCCCGCTCTGTATCAGCGGCACCATAGGTTCGGGAACGAGGTAGGTAAATGAGTCGCCTACCGGGACCGGAACGAGGACCTGCGCGTATGTTTCCACCGCTTTGTACTTTTTAAGAGCCCGGAAGGGCGTGATTTTGGCTGTCCTTCCGGGCTGTCAGGTTCTTTAATTTAATGAATATGTCGACGTGATTATTTCATGAAAGCGTCAACGTGGCTGAGGACGCTGTCGACGGTGAAGCCAAACTTTTGGTCGAGCACCTTGTAGGGTGCCGAAGCGCCGAAGCGGTCCATGCCCATGACGTCGTAGCGGGGAGCACCCTGCATGAGGGGCAGGAAGGTTGCTGCCAGGCCGGCGGAGAGGGCGAAGCGGTTAACACCCTCGGGGAGCACCGAGTCGCGGTATGCCTTGTCCTGACGCATGAACAGACCGATGCTGGGGAACGAGCACAGGGCCACGCGGTGTCCCTGCTCGCGCAGCTTCTCGGCGACGTGGAGCAGCAGTGCCACCTCGCTGCCGTTGGCCATGAGGACAATCTCGGGATCGGCGTCGGCGGTGATGACGTAGCCGCCGCGGCGTGCTCCCTGAGCCGACTCGCGACGGGTGAGGCCGTTGCTGCCGGGAAGGTCCTCGAGGTTCTGGCGCGACAGAATCATCACTGTCGGGGCGTGCTGGTTCTCGAGTGCCATGCGGTAGCTCTCGACAACCTCGGCCGAGTCGGCGGGACGCAGAACAAGGGTCGACATCTTGCCGCTGTGGTTGTTCATCATCTCAAGCAGACGGGCCTGGGCTTCCTGCTCGATGGGCTGGTGTGTGGGACCGTCCTCGCCGACACGGAAGGCGTCGTGGGTGAAGATGTACAGGACGGGGTTCTCCATCAGGGCGCTGATGCGCAGCGAGGGTTTGATGTAGTCGCTGAACACAAAGAATGTGCCGCAGGCGCCGCGCATCGCACCGTGCAGAACCACGCCGTTCAACACGCAGGCCATTGTCAGCTCGGCCACGCCGCTGTGCAGGAAGGCGCCGCCGAAGTCGTCGCGGGTGAGGGCGTATGTCTTTTTCAGGAAGCCGTCGGTCTTGTCGCTGTTGGCGAGGTCGGCGCTGGATACCAGCATGTTGCCGACGTGCTCGGCGAGGACGCCGAGGACAACGGCCGACGAGTTGCGGCTGGCCATGTCGGGCTTTAACTCGATGGCGTCCCAGTCGATGTCGGGCATCTTCTCTTCGATGTACGAGCGGAATTCGGCAGCCAGCTCGGGGTTGGCGGCGGCCCACTCTTTCTCGGCGGCACGCTTGGCGGCGACCTTCTTGCGCAGCTCGTCCTGACGGGCCTTGTACATCTCGGCCACCTCGGGAAAAACGGTGAAGGGGTTGGCGGGATCGCCTCCCCAGCCGCGGATGGTGGCGTCGAGGTCGGCGCCAGCGGCGGTGAGGGGCTGGCCATGGGTGTTGACGGCACCTTCGAGGCTTACTCCGCCGGCACCTACAACGCCTTTTGCCATGACGGTGTGGCCCATGATGAGGGTAGGACGTTTCTTCTCGGCGTGAGCGACCTCAAGGGCGCCGATGATGGCGTTGACGTCGTTGCCGTCTATCTCGATGACGTTCCATCCCCAGGCGCGGTATTTGGCGGCGGTGTCCTCGTCGGTGACCGACTTGGTGTGGGTGGACAGCTGCACCTCGTTGGAGTCGTAAAACATTATCAGGTTGTGCAGGCCCAGATGTCCGGCGAGGCGACCGGCGCCCTGCGAGACCTCTTCCTGGACGCCGCCGTCCGAGATGTATGCGTATGTCTTATGGGCGAATGTCTCACCGAAACGGGCTACAAGGAAACGCTCGGCGATGGCGCAGCCGACGGCCATGGCGTGTCCCTGGCCCAGGGGGCCGGAGGCGTTCTCGATACCGCGCTCCACGTCAAGCTCGGGGTGGCCGGGGGTGACGCTGTCCCACTGGCGGAACTGCTCGAGCTCGGCCATGGTGTATTTGCCGCTGAGGGCGAGCACCGAGTAGAGCATGGTCGACATGTGGCCGGGATCAAGGAAGAAGCGGTCGCGCGCAATCCAGTGTGCGTCATCGGGATCGTAAACGAGGAATTTCGAGTACAGGGCGTTCATAAAGTCGGCTCCGCCGATAGCTCCGCCGGGATGTCCCGATTTGGCTTTCTCCACCATCGAGGCGATAAGCACGCGCATGTTGTTGGCGCCTGCATTCAGGGTGTTTGTGTTCATGCTTTTCAGTTATATTGAGGAGGGTAAAATCAAACAATAAACTAAACGCGCCAAGCCCCTCTTTTGATTAAAGAGGGCCCGGCGTGTTTTTTAAAGGTTTATCAGGCCTTGTACAGATCGAGCTGTGCGGGGCATGTGGTGGAGATGAACTCGCAGTGCTTGGCCACTTCGGCGTCAGCCAGCTTGTTGTAGACGGCGGCCGAACGTTTGAAGCTCTCGGTGCGCTGGGCGTCGAGCAGGAGCAGGTAGCCCATGACGATGTTGCCGGCCATCTCGACCAGACGACGTGCCATAAAGTCGGTGTAGGCGGGCTCGTTGGCGGCGGTGACATCGGCAACGGCCTCCTGATACTTGGCTGTCATGGCCACGAGACGGTCTTTCAGCGGCTGAAGCTCGGGGCGTACCTCGACTTCGTTGTAGCCGTTGATGAGGGTCATGTATGTGCCGGTGGTGACGTGGCGGATGGCGGCCACAACCTGCAGCTGGGTGGTACCCTCGTAGATCGAGGTGATGCGGGCATCGCGGTAGATGCGCTCGCAGGCGTAGTCCTTCATGAAGCCCGAACCGCCGTGCACCTGGATGCAGTCGTAGGCGTTCTGGTTGCAGTATTCGCTGCCCATGCCCTTGGCCATGGGGGTGAGGGCGTCGGCCAGTTTCTTGTACTGCTTCATCTCCTTGCGCTCGTCAGCCGAGAGGGCGCGCTCTTTGGCGATGTCCTCGTAGGCTTTGTAGAGGTCGACGTAGCGCGAGGTCTCGTAGAGCAGCGAGCGGCTGGCGTCGAGTTTGGCCTTCATTACCGAGATCATCTCGGCGACGGCGGGGAACTCGATGATGGGCTTGCCGAACTGGCAGCGCTCCTTGGCATACTGTAGAGCCTCGCGGTAGGCGAGCTCACTGACGCCGACACTCTGTGCGGCAATGCCGAGTCGTGCGCCGTTCATCAGCGCCATGACGTACTTGATAAGACCCATGCGGGTGTCGCCGACGAGCTCGGCGGGAGCGTTCTTGTAGACGAGCTCGCATGTGGGCGAGCCCTTGATGCCCATCTTGTTCTCGATGCGGCGGACGTTGACGCCGCCGTTGCGCTTGTCGTAGACAAACATCGACAGGCCGCGGCCGTCGGTGGTGCCTTCCTCCGAGCGGGCCAGCACAAGGTGGATGTCGGCGTCGCCGTTGGTGATGAAGCGCTTTACGCCGTTGAGCACCCAGCTGCCGTCCTCCTTCTGTGTAGCCTTGAGCATCACGCTCTGCAGGTCAGAGCCGGCGTCGGGCTCGGTGAGGTCCATCGACATTGTCTCGCCCTTGCAGACGCGGGGGATGTAGCGCTGCTTCTGGTCTTCGTTGGCAAACTCGTAGAGGGTCTCGGCGCAGTCCTGAAGTCCCCAGAGGTTCTCGAAGCCCGTATCGGCGCGGCTGACGATGTCGGCGGCCATGATGTACGGGGTGATGGGGAAGTTGAGACCGCCCAGACGACGGGGCATTGCCATGCCCATCAGGCCGGCCTGGCGGCAGGCCTCGAGGTTCTGCTGTGTGCCGGAGGCGTAGGTGACGCGACCGTTGGCCACGGTGGGGCCTTCGTGGTCGACACCCTCGGCGTTACCGGCGATGATGTTGCCGCAGATGTCGCCGACGATTTCAAGCACCTTGTCATAGTTGTCCATGGCGTCGTCGAAGTTGAACGGGGCGTAGTCGAACTTGGCGGCGTCGGAGTAGTCGCGCTCCTTGAGGGCGACAATCTTCTGCATCATCGGATGTGTCAGATGGTGCTTAAGATCGGGATTGTCGGTATAGAAATTAGCCATTGCTATATTGTTTACTTTGAGTTCTTTTTATAGTACTTGATCAGCTTGGGTACGACGGTCTCGACATCGCCGACGATGACGTAGTCGGCGATCTTGTTGATGGGAGCGTCGGGGTCGTTGTTGATCGAGATGATAATCGAGCTGTCCTGCATGCCGGCGATGTGCTGGATCTGGCCGGAGATGCCGCAGGCGATGTACAGCTTGGGGCGGACGGTGACACCGGTCTGGCCGATCTGACGCTCGTGCTCGGTGAAGCCGGCATCGACGGCGGCGCGGCTGGCGCCTACCTCGCCGCCCAGGGTGCGTGCCAGGTCGTGCAGCAGCTCGAAATTTTCTTTCGAGCCTACACCGTAACCGCCGGCGACGATGATGGGCGAGTTCTTGATGTTGATTTTGCTCTTGACAATCTCACGGTCGATAATCTCGACAACGAAGTCCTCGTCCTTGACGTAGTCCTTTGCCTTGAGGTTGACGACGGTGCCCTTGTGGCTGGGGTCGAAGATTTCCTTCTTCATCACGCCCTCGCGCACGGTGGCCATCTGGGGACGGCACTCGGGGTTGACGATGGTGGCGACGATGTTGCCGCCGAAGGCGGGACGGATCTGGTAGAGCAGGTCCTGGTAGTCCTTGCCGGTCTTGGGGTCGGTGTGGTTGCCGATTTCAAGAGCGGTGCAGTCGGCGGTGAGGCCGCTGTGCAGGCACGACGACACGCGGGGACCGAGGTCGCGGCCGATGCAGGTGGCGCCCATCAGGCAGACCTGGGGCTTGATTTCTTTGAAGAGGTTGATGAGGACTGCGGCATGGGGGTTGCTGGTGTAGGGATAGAGGCGCTTGTCCTCCACCTTGTACACCACGTCGGCGCCGTAGACAAAGAGCTCTTTCTCGATACCGTCGAGCTTGTCGCCGATGACGAGTGCTTCGAGCTTGCAGCCCAGTTTGTTGGCCAGCACACGGCCCTTGGTGAGCAGTTCAAGGCTGACGTCGGCCACTTTGCCTTCGTCATACTCACAATATACTATAAGGTTGTTCTGATCTTTTTCGGCCATAACGTTTATTGTATTCTGTAAGGTTGTTGGTAAAGTGGTTTATCCGATTGTGTGGTTGACGATAAGGTCTTTGATGAGGTCCTCGATCTGGCCGTCGTTGGCACCGTCGATGCAGGCGCTCTCCTTGGCGGTGAAGACGACGTTCTCGACAGCCTTCACCTTTGTGGGCGAGCCTGCCAGACCTATCTGCTCGGGGTCGGCGTCGACGTATGCGGCACCCCACTCCTGCAGCTTGAGGTAGGGACGCTTCTCGTATAGAGCCTGCTGCTCTTCGGTCATTTTGGCGCGCTCGCTGGGCGAGGCGGCATATTTGAATTTCATCACGCGCTGTGCGTTGCGGGGGCGGCACTCGGCGGCGCTGCCGTTGACCGTCACCACGCAGGGCAGCGGAGCCTTGACGGTCTCCACGCCGTTTTCGAGACGGCGGCGAACTGTCACCTTGCCGTCCTTGAGGTCGACGATTTCCTCGGCGTAGGTCACCTGGGGCAGACCCAGCTTCTCGGCAATCTGGGGACCCACCTGGGCGGTGTCGCCGTCGATGGCCTGGCGGCCGCCGAGAATGATGTCGTAATTGCCTATCTTGCGCACGGCCTGAGCCAGCGAATAGGACGTTGCCAGCGTGTCGGCACCGCCGAGGACACGGTCGGTAAGCACAATGCCGCCGTCAGCGCCGCGGTACATAGCCTCGCGGATGATTTCGGCGGCACGGGGGAGACCCATGGTCAGCAGTGTCACTGTCGAGCCGGGATTGGCGTCTTTGATGCGAAGCGCCTGTTCGAGGGCGTTCAGGTCCTCGGGGTTGAAGATGGCCGGCAGGGCAGCACGGTTGATGGTGCCGTCTGCCTTCATAGCATCCTTGCCTACGTTGCGGGTGTCAGGCACCTGCTTGGCAAGCACAATGATGTTTAAGCTCATACTTGATATTTTAATTGATTGATTAATTTCTGACTACTTGGTCGATTAACACTTGTCTTACTGCCCGAAAACCGATGTCCGGAGCCTGCGCCCCTACCCTTGCGGGCACAGCGGCACCCGGCCGCGCACACCGTACTTTACGAGCATATTCGGGGCAAAGGTACAAAAAACAATTGGTATTTTCACAAATTTTAATCAGAACGCGCCGCCCCGTTAGCTATTTTTCACAATAAGACCGTCCCGCATCCACATTAGCCCCAAAAATTTTGTCTGTGTGCATTTTTATCTGTAAATTTGCGTGAATTTGCTACTTGTGCGCTATTGGCACGCACAGACACAAGCCTTGACGGCCCGGTGCTTTTGCCAAACAACATATAAACCTGTTGAAACCATTCTATCCACAAATACTCATGAAATTAAGTAATTGTCTCATAATCGGCGCAATGGCCGCATTCTTGACATCTTGCCACGCTCCGTCCAAAGTCGCATATATGACCGAGGCCGAAAACATCCCCTCCTCAGTGCTTAACCAGCTCCCCTCGGTCACCGACCCCATCCTCGGCCCGGGCGACCTGCTTAACATTCGTGTATTCTCGGCCGACCAGGCCGCTGTAGCGCCTTTCAACAAAGGTCAATACATCACTGCCGCCGGCGACATAGGCATGACAAACACCGGCGCCAACACCGCCAGCACCCCCGAGGCATCAACCGAGTTCTACCTCGTCGGCACCGACGGCGACATCGAGATGCCCATCCTGGGTCGCATCAAAGTGGCCGGCCTCACCAAAGAGCAGCTGGCAAACCATATTGTGGGTGAGATTTATCCCAAATACGTCAAAATCAAACCGTCTGTGGAGGTGCGCCTGATGAACTTCAAGGTGACGGTGCTCGGCCAGGTGCAGTCGCCCGGCGTATATGTCTCCAAAAACGAACGCCTCAACATCCTCGAGGCTCTGGCAATGGCCGGCGACCTCGACATCATGGGCGAACGCGACAACGTGATGCTCATACGCAGCAACCCCGACGGCACACGCGAGGTGCAGCGCCTCAACCTCAACGACCGCAACCTGCTGCTCTCGCCCTACTTCAACCTGCATCAGAACGACTTTATCTACGTCGAGCCCAACCGCTCGGCCAAAGCTCGCTCGTGGCAGATGCACCAGGGCTGGATGACGGCCATCTCGGTTGTCGGAGGCATCTCGTCAATCTCGGCTCTCGTGGTCGGCATCATCAACCTCACGGACAACAAATAAACGCCACAGGCAACCGTAAACAGGCTTCATAAGTTCCACGTCAGACCGCCCGTCGCCATACTTCCGGCATTGCCCGGCATTACTTAAACACACATTAATATATATAATAGGCATATCGCCCCGCAAACGGTTATCGCAGCGCCATCCGGCGCCCCTGATACGGCGGCAGGCCACACACATCAGACAAATACCTATCAACAATGTCAAAAGACAACAAAGAAAACAGTTTGGAAAATGAAGAGAATCAGCACAAAGAACCGGCGTTGTTTGACGTCACAGGACTTTTGCTCGCATACCTGTCGGCCTGGAAATGGTTCGTGATATGCGGTGTTCTCGGACTGGCAATAGCTTATTACTACGTATCGACCATCATCCCGGTCTACTACGTATCGGCCTCGATTTACCTCAACGACGACCAGAAAACGGCCGAGTCAGAGTCGGCCTTAGGCATGGCCGCCAAGCCGATGAACGACATGATGCCGTTCATCGACGAGACGGAGATTGAGCTGCTGCGGTCAAAGAACAACCTCATCAAAATCGTCGACTCACTTGATCTGGCGTATTCCTACTACGACGTAGGCCGCGTGCGCGACATCCCCGTTTACCGCAACTCGGCCGTACTGGTCAAGCTGGACTCGGTGAGCCTGAACAGCCTTTCTTCGCCGCTCGTCGTCACTATCGAGAAAGACAATAAGGGCTACGAGGTCACCACTAAGGCCATGAACGAGAAGGACGCCGAGAAACAGGTGTCGAAGGTGAACAAGCTGCCCGCGCAGATCAAGACGCCGCAGGGTGTGCTCACCCTCACCGCCTCGCCTTTCACCGCCAAGATGAAGAAGACCGAGAAGGTAATCATCACCAAGCCCACAACGGTTGCCGGACGCCTCTCGTCGTCGCTGAAGATCGGCTTTGCCAAAAACTCCACTTCAATTCTGCTGCTCGGCGTAAACACCGAGAACCCGGATGAGGGACGCGATATCCTTCGTGTACTTGTCGACTTCTACAACCGCCAGATGATTGAGGACAAGAACAAGGCTGCCATCCAGACCGAGTCGTTCATCCTCGACCGTCTGATGATGATCAACGGCGAGCTGAAGGACGTGGAGAACCGCCTGCGCGAATACCGCGAGTCGCACAACATCGCCGACCTCCAGGCCCAGACGGGAATGGCCCTTAACGAGCAGAGCACCGCCACATCGCAGATTGCCGCCATCGATGCCGACTCCCCGAAATCTCCAACAACGCCGAGCTTACGAAAAGTATCCAGCTGTACAACACGATGGTGGGCCATTATGACCAAGCCCTCAAGACGAAGGGTAAGGCCCACCCCATGATCGAGCAGATGGAGACCAAACTCAACCAGCAGAAGTCGCAGATCATCAGCAATATCTCGGCCGCACAGCACGAAGCCCAGACCCGCCGCAGCAGCGTCGAAAAGCAGAACAGCCGCAGCACCGGCACACTGTCGGCACAGCCCACCATCGACAAGGGCCTCAACGAAATCTTCCGCGAGCAACAGGTTAAGGTCAACATCTACAC
>SFLG01000111.1 GCA_004553485.1 Bacteroidales bacterium
TTTTTAACATGGGTAATGAAGTTTACTAAAAAAATATAAATATAGGGTTGCAGACTGCTTGAAGATTTAAACTTTGTGTAGTTTTGGGGTCTATTTTACGTATCCTTTGGGCGCACGATCGTGCGCCAGGTTTTATTTCTCACGTTTTACCACGACATTATATTATAGCCCTATGAGAACTTTACGCCGCCTGGTTATGGCGGGAACTCTATCGATGGTGTTTGCGTTGCCCGCGCTGGCCTGGGTAATCCGCGGCACTGTCGCCGACAAACAGGGCGAGCCACTGGTGGGAGCCACGGTTCGTCTGCTCAAGCCCGATTCGACGCGCGTGGGCGCGACTATTGCCGACGCCGACGGGCGTTTTGCCATCACCAATGTGTCTAACGGCCGCTACATCCTCCTTGCCGAGTATGTGGGCAGCACGCCCCAGGCCCGCGACGTGACGGTGAAGGACGCCGATATACGCGTCAAAAAGATGCTGCTCGAGGAGAGCGCCACCACCCTCAAGGAGGCCGTGGTAGAGGGCATACGCACGCCCATGAAAGTGATGCAGGACACCGTAGAGTTTGCCGCCGACACGTACAAGACCCAGCCCAACGCTGTGGTGGAGGACCTGCTGAAGCGCCTGCCCGGCGTGGAGGTGGGCTCGGACGGCAAGATTACGGCCAACGGCAAGGAAGTGTCAAAAATTCTTGTCGACGGCAAGGAGTTTTTCAGCGACGACCCCAAGGTGGCCTCGAAAAACCTGCCTGTCAACATGGTTGACAAGCTGCAGGTGGTCGACCGCAAGAGCGACCTGGCGCGTCTCACCGGCGTGGACGACGGCGAGGACGAGACGGTCATCAACCTGACGGTGAAGAAGGGCATGAAGAACGGCTGGTTCGGCCAGGCCGAGGCCGGCGCGGGCACCGACAGCCGCTACATGGGCTCGTTCACCGTCAACCGG
This sequence comes from Bacteroidales bacterium, assembly GCA_004553485.1. Taxonomy (GTDB): domain Bacteria; phylum Bacteroidota; class Bacteroidia; order Bacteroidales; family Muribaculaceae; genus CAG-873. The sequence goes on from SFLG01000111.1 coordinate 947, forward strand.
TTCTGGAACGACAACCAGATGACGCTGTTGGGCGCCATCAACAACACCAACGAGATGGGCTTCAGCGACGGCGGCTCGCGTTTCCGCCGCTTCGGCGGCAGCAACGGCATCACCACCTCGCGCTCGCTTGGCATCAACTTCAACGTCGGCAACAAAGAGATTTTCCGCATCGGCGGCGACATCATGTACTCCAACACCAGCCGCCGCACCACCACACAGCGCAACCGCCAGTACCTCTTCCCCGACTCGACATCGTACGTCAACTCCTATAGCCGGTCGCGCGACCGCGGCCACAACGTGCGCGCCGACCTGCGCCTGCAGTGGAACCCCAACGAGTGGAACACCTTCGAGTTCCGCCCCCGCATGTCGTTCAATGTCAACGACTCGTGGTCGGCCGACTCATCGCTCACTACCTCCGGGACGATGCAGCGCGTCACCTACAGCCGCAACGCCGCATACTCGCACGGCAAGAGCTGGGAATTCGGCGGCGAGGTCATCTACAACCACAAGTTCGCCAACCGTCCGGGCCGGTCGTTCTCGGTGCAGGCCCGTCTGCAGACCTCCAACGTGCGCGAGCGCGAGAACTCGTGGTCGCGCAACGAGTTTTTCCTGCTCAACGACTCCATCGACCTGTACGACCAGGTCGACAACAACCACACCTGGAGCAACACCTTTAATACGCGCGTAAGCTGGACCGAACCCCTGGGCGACGTCAAGAACGGCAACTTCCTGACCTTTGCCTACAGTTTCCGCTACCGCTGGAACAACGCCGACAAGATGGTCTACGACGACCCCGAGCCGCGTCTCTGGGTAGACGGATGGCTGGGCGACTACGGCAGCAACCTCGGCTCGCTGATATGGAACCAGGACCTGTCCAACCAGTTCCGCAACGACTACATGAACCAGGACATCCGCGCCGGCTTCAAGCACGTCACCAAGAGCCTCAACCTCGACGTGGGCCTGTCGCTGGTGCCCCAGATGTCGAAGAGCGTGGACCTCATCAACCACGAGCGCGACATCCGCCGCAACGTGCTCAACTTCGCCCCCTACATGCGCTACCGCTGGCGCATCACCAAGACGCGCTCGCTGATGGTCAACTACCGCGGCCGATCAAGCCAGCCGTCGATATCGCAGATGCAGCCCGTGGCCGACATGTCCAACCCCCTGCGCATCGTCGTGGGTAACCCCGACCTCGACCCCACCTTCAGCCACAACATACAGATGCGCTTCAACGACTTCAACCCGCAGGGCCAGCGCTCGTTCATGCTCATGGCCAACGCCCAGGTCAGCCAGAACGCCGTAGTGTCGCGCTCGACATTCAACCGCGAAACCGGCGGCCAGGTGACGACCTACGAGAACGTCAACGGCGTCTGGAACATGATGATGATGGGAATGTTCTCGACCCCCCTGGCAAACAAGTCGTGGACGGTCAACGCCCATGCCTTCGCCCGCTACTCGCACGACGTCGGCTTCAGCAACGGCAGCCGCATGCTCACGCGCGACCTCAACATCAACATCATGCCGTCCATCGCCTTCCGCCCCGACAACCTCGAGCTGGAGGTGCGCCCCCGCTACTCGTTCCAGCAGACACGCTCGTCGGTGCAGACCGGCAACAACCGCACCGTCCACAGCTACGGCGGCATGTTCAACGGCACCTACTACGCCCCCTTCGGCCTGGTCATCTCCACCGACCTCAACTGGGCCAAGACCAGCGGCTACTCGGAGGGCTACAACTCTAACCAGTGCCTGTGGAACGCCACCCTGTCGTACCAGTTCCTGCGCGACCGCTCGCTCACCGTATCGGCCAAAGCGTACGACCTGCTACAGCAGCGCAAGAGCATCATGCGCCAGAACGGCAACAACTACATCGACGACACGATGTACAACAGCCTCACGCGCTACTTCATGTTCACCGTAGCCTGGAAGTTCAATACCTTCGGCAAAGGCAATGAGCCCGAGAGCCGCAACCGCGGCCCCTGGGGCGGCCCCGGCGGCCCCGGCGGCCGACCCGGCCCCCCTCCCGGCCACGGCCCCCGCTAACCAAGCTAAAACAGCT
>SFLG01000112.1 GCA_004553485.1 Bacteroidales bacterium
TCGAGGGGGCTTTTTCTGTTTTCCGGCGCTTTCGCGTTTACGGGGCTCTGTGTCGCTTTTCACGGCTTAGGTGTGCGTCTACCCTCCCGCGATGTAAAGAGCGTGTTGCAACTCGCCTACGGCGGCGAGAGAGGTGCTTGCGCGTGGCCGCCGCGCCTTCCTTTCAAAAATCCCATGTGTCCCGTGCTGGAACAAACTCAATGATCGTTCCCTCCGGCACGGGGTCGCAGGGCTCGCCGTCAAAGGCGTTGCCCTGCTTTGTGCAGATGTCTGCCGGTCTGCTCCGGCGCGGGTCGACATCGACATAGAGCCGACCATCGCACTCGTAGACGGGGCGATCCCAGCTGTCGCGGCCTCTGTGTTCCAGCCGCAGCACCGGCGCGGCGCAGAACTCCTCGTAGCTCATGTGGCCCTCCGCTTTCATCGCGGCACTGGCAGCGGCCAACTCCTCGGGCGTCCAAGATTTACTCATATCAGCACCCCTCGTATTTCCGTTCGATGCTGCGCATCAGATTCAAGACATCCTGTGCGAAGGGATATTCGCCTGTGTTGTCCCGCACGACCTCTGATAGAAAGCTTCGCAGTTCCCGCCAGCACTCTGTGTAGAACATCAGCTCGTCGTCACGCTTCACACTCACTGCCTCCTTCCTCCATGCGCCAGTTTTCTGGCGCGGCGACGATAGCCCATGCGGTCAGCGGAGTTATGCTGTCCATCATGTCCTCCAAGGCCTCCTGCATTCCGCAAGCATCACAGATATAGACCGTTGCCCTTCGGCTTAGAGCGTTGCGTGTGACACTCTCCGCATCCATCGCCATCTTCCCGCAGCGGGGGCAGGCAAAATGCCCGCCCTGCTGCTTCTTGCTAAATTCAGCAATGAGAACTCGCGCCAGCGTTTCCTCATGCGGTTCGACGCTCTCGACTTCCCATACCTCGCGGTCGTCAATCTGACCAGCGGTCCGGGCCTTTTCCTGCGCCTGCCGCTGATCTGTCGCGAATACGGCGGCGGTGATCCGCTGGCCGTTGTCACGATTGCGATAAGTGACCGTCCAAGACCTGTTCTCCATGGCGTACCTCACTTTCTGTTGTGCAGGTCTTCGATCTCGTCGAGGGTTGCCAGTTTGACATCGAGGGTATCAATGACTTCCTGGCAATGCCCGGCAATATCGAGGGCCTGACCCTCAAGCGCCTTTTCCTGCATCTCGCGGTGCTTCTCCTTGTCGGCTTGAATGCCCTTGCGTGCCCAGCCGAGAATTTCAAGATAAGTCATAGCCATTTCCTTTCTCCCCGTCGCGCCGATAGGCCAGCTTTGATTTACAGCTTGCAGAGGTCTTTGAAGTCATTGGCAATATTTTCGATGACCTGGGCGGCGCTGTAGTAACGGGTCGGGTTGTCCTGCTTGGCAGCGTCCACGAGCATCGAAAGAAATTCTTCCGCGTCCATGCGGTCGATGATGATTTTGTCGTCCATGATGACTCCTCTCACTCAATGGCAGCTTCGATGCTGCTGATGACTTCCTCCAGGTTATCTACGGCTTCGGAGAGGTTGTCGCAGGCCTCGTCTGCCTTTTCATAGCGTTCGCTCTCCTGCATATTCTCAGGGATATTGTCGCGGTACTCTTCCTCCTCAGCCTGGAGGTCTTCGAGACTGCCCTTCAGCTCCTCCAGCTGGTCGATGATGCTCTGCAGATTCTTTCTGCGGATTTTGTTCATGTTCTGTCCTTTCAGCCCTCGTGACCTCCGGGGCGGGCGATAATTTAGCAGCTGTAGAAGCGGAGCTCACCGTTGACCAGCTCATACATGAAGTAGGCACAGTCAAAGCGGACATAGTTCCAGTCGGTGGACTCGTACACGGGCGCGCGGTCGAAGGTGGCGGACTTGCGGAGGCGGCGATGCTTGTTGACCTCGTAGGTGTTGACCTCATGGAGAATATGGATTTTCTCGGGAGCGAAGCCGCACTCGTCAGCGATAAACGCCTTGGCTTCATCGTCAGTCATCACCTTGCCGTATTTGGCAAGCTCCTCGTAACTCTTCTGCTCCATGTTCGTGCCGGTGCTGTCGCTGGGCTTCCACTCCAGCTCCTTGTCCAGCTCGGCGGTCAGCTCGTCGATGCGCTTCTCGCGGTCGGCGACATCCTTCTTGTACTGCCGCTCGCTTTCCATCAGCAAGCTGTTCAGCCGGTCAATTTCGGAAGCTCTGGCCTTGCAGAGCTTCCGCGCCCCGCCGTCCTTGACGAAAGCCTTGCAAAAGGCATCCTTGTCGCCATCGAAGTTGTAGTAGGCCTCTTCGATCTTGGCGTACTCTTTGGCGGTCGGCTCGAAGCCGGTGCGGTCGATAAATTCAGACATCATCATTTTACGTTCCTCCTTGTATTTTCCGGTCCGGGGCTTTATACTAAGGGGGAGGGGAGCTTCCCGCTCCCCCTCAGCGCCGGGGTTAGTCCTCTGGTTGCTTGCCCTGCTTGGGTTTACTGTTGGGCTTGATCGTGATCGTTATCCGTTCTGCAACTTCGGGGTGATCACTCAAGATTTTCAGTAGCTCTTGCAGGGCTCTTTTTTCTTCGCTGTCCAACGGCCGGTCCTCCTTTCCGAAGAGGTTTGTTCCTCTTCCTTACAAGCATTATATTACACTAATTCGTGTCACTTGTCAACGGTTGTTTTACACTTTTCGGTGGAAATCGTAAAAAAGTTTTTGACAAGTGACACATTTTAGTGTATAGTACGAGTGAGGAGGTGAGAGCATGGGACTCTCTGTTGCCGAGAAAATCCGCCTGATTATGAAACGGCAGAAAATAACGATGGGCGATCTGGCTGAGGCGTCAGGGCAGACGCGGCAAAACCTGTCCAACAAAATGACGCGCGGGAACTTTACGGAAAAAGACA
>SFLG01000037.1 GCA_004553485.1 Bacteroidales bacterium
GGGCGGGGGTTAGTGGGCGGAGTCGGGCCAGGTGAGGGGGCGGGTGAGGTGGAGGGGGAGTTTGGCGGGGAGGTTGGCGGAGGAGGTGCCGATGAGGATTTCAAATTTGCCGGGCTCGACGGTCCAGAGTTTGGTGGCGGGGTCGTAGAAGGCGAAGGCGCGTTTGTCGAGCTGTAGGATGACATCTTTGGTCTCGCCGGGGGCGAGGTGGACTTTTCTGAAGGCTTTGAGCTCTTTGAGGGGGCGGTAGACGCTGCTTTTGAGGTCGCGGACGTAGGCCTGGACGACTTCGGCGCCGGCACGGTCGCCGGTGTTTGTTACGGGGACGGTGATCGTGAAGGTGCCCTCTCCGTCGTACTCTTTGGCCGAGGCGACTGGCGCGCCAAGTCTGAAGGTGGTGTAGCTGAGGCCGTGGCCGAAGGCGAAGTTGACATTGCCGCCTTTGCGGGCTTTGTCGGTGTAGCGGTAGCCTACGTCGAGGCCTTCGTTATAGCGTACGTCGCCGTTGACGCCGGGGTATACGAGGCTGTCGCCCCGGGCGTGGGGTGCATAATCGGTGAGCTTTTTGGCAAATGTCATGGGGAGTTTGCCCGAGGGGTTGACGTCGCCGAAGATGACGTCGGCGATGGCGTTGCCGGCCTCCGAGCCGATATACCATCCCTGGACGACGGCGGGGACTTTGTCGAGCCACGGCATTGCGTAGGCATTGCCGGTGAGGGTGACGACGGCGGTGTTGGGGTTGGCGTGTACGAGGGCTTCGATGACCTTGTCCTGGCCGTAGGGAAGGGCGAAATCAGTGCGGTCGCTGCCCTCGGCGTCCTGATGCTTGGACTTGTTGAGGCCGCCGATGAAAATCACCATATCGGCTTCTTTGGCGGCCTTTACGGCGTCGGCGATGAGTTGGTCGGCCGAGCGGCTGTCCTTGAGGTCCTGGCCGGTGGTGACGCCGGTGTATTCGCCGTTGATGTCGCCGACGTATCCGCGCTCGTAGACAATCTCGACGCCCTTGTCGGCCGCCTTGGCGCGCAAGCCGTCGAGGGGCAGCGTTTCGCGCTGCACCTTCAGCGACGACGAGCCGCCGCCCACGGTCAACATCTTTATGGCATTCTCGCCCACCACAAGAATTTTCCTTACGCCGGGAGCAACCGGCAGGAGGTTTTTGTCGTTTTTGAGCAGCACGATGCCCTCGCCGCCGATGCGGCGTGCGGCAGCATAGTGCTCGTCGCTGTTGAGCGAGCCGTAGGGACGGTTGCGGTTCATTTCGGTGCGGAAAATCAGGCGGAGCACCCTGCGGGCCTTGTCGTCAAGGTCCTTCATCGGCAGTTTCCCTTCGTTGATGAGTTTCTCGTAGGGCTTTGCCAGATAATAATTGTCGTATGCGTTGCTGGCGCCCCAGTTGAGGCCGTTTGTCCATGTGCCGAATTCCATATCCAGACCGTTCGTGGCCACCTTTTCGGTGTTGTGCGCCGCGCCCCAGTCGCTTATTGCCACGCCGTCAAAGGCCCAGTCGCCCTTGAGGATGTCGAGCAGCAGCGGCGCGTTTTCGCAGGCATGGTCGCCGTTGTATTTGTTATAGGCGGGCATAATCGCCCAGGCGCCGCCCTCGGTGACTGCCGACTTGAAGCCGGGGAGGTATATCTCGTGAAGGGTACGGTCATCGACGAGCACATTGACGTGGTCGCGGTAGACCTCCTGGTTGTTGAGGGCATAGTGCTTGACACACGCCGCCACGCCGTTTTTCTGCACGCCGCGGACATACGGCGCCACCATTACGGACGTCAGGAACGGGTCTTCGCCCATATACTCGAAGTTGCGGCCATTGAGCGGTGTGCGGTAGATATTTACGCCCGGGCCCAGCAGCACGTTCTTGTTGCGGTAGCGGGCCTCCTCGCCAATCGACTGTCCGTACAACAGCGCCATGTCGGGGTTCCAGGTGGCGGCGAGGCAGGTAAGAGCGGGAAAAGCCACGCACGAGTCGTTAGTCGCCCCGGCCTGTTTCCATTTGTCCCACAGGACGTCCGGGCGTATGCCGTGCGGCCCGTCAGTGCACCATACCTCCGGGATACCCAGACGCGGCACTCCGGGCGAGCTGAATTTGCTCTGGGCGTGAATGACAGCGATTTTCTCGGCCGTCGTCATACGTGACAGCGCATCCTCGACGCGCTCCTCGACAGGCTTTGAGTCGTCGAGATACACCGGCGTTTCAGCCATCATCGCGCCCAAGGCACACACTAACGTCGACAGTACAAACAAAAACTTTTTCATAAGATCAGTATCATGGTATTCGGGTTAGACGGGAACGGCCGTCAAGCACTAATCAGTCCTTCCCGGACACAAAAATACAAAAAAAACTTCAACACCGAGGCGTCCCCGCAACAAACAGCGAAAAAATTATTTGGCAACAGTAAAAAACAGGCTTTGATACGTTGCTGTATGGCGAAGGGAGGCCAGGTTCCCGGGGTGTGGAACGGGGCCTCCCTTGCGGGGAGTTGAGGGAAAGGTGATAGGGGGCGGAGATGTCGTGAGCACCGAGGATAGTAAAGAGGAGACGGCCTCCGTTGGCAGAGGGCCGTCTCCTTGGGGGTGGAATATAACCTTAAAAACAGGAGTTAGCGGGTCTTCAGGTACTCCAGCGAATTTTTTGCCAGAGCGAAATAGAGGAGTATGCTATATAACTCATGCATTGCAGGTAGTTTTTATATAATTAATTGTAACCTTTATTCTGTACATACAGCCCGGGCACGTAGTAGAGCTGGTTGTAGGGTATGGGATAGAATTCGTTTTTACCGGGGGTGTAGTGGGCATCCTGGTAGTATTGGCCATACCGGGTGCCGTCGTAGCTCGAGTTCTTCTCGTATTCAAAGTACCGGTTGAGCACAGTCGAGGCAATGCCCCAGCGACGAAGGTCGAAGTAGCGGCTGCTCTCCATGGCCATCTCCAGACGACGCTCCCAGCGCAGGCACTTGCGGGCTGTTTCCTTGTTGCTGAAGTAGGACGAGGGATAGAGCGCGATGTCGCAATAGTCGGCGGCGTAAGCGATATGCTTGTCGATAGAGTTGGCGGCACGCTGACGGATATCGTTGATGATGGTGCGCGCTTCCTCAAGTTTGTTTGTCTCGATGAGGGCCTCGGCACGCATGAGCATCACGTCGGTATAACGTATCACGTAGTCGTTCATGGCAAATGCCTGCCACGAGCCGTTAAATGTCTCGCCTTTGCTACGCTGAGGCACGTCCTTAAGCGATGTGTAGTAGCCGTATGTGTTGGGGGTGCGCGAGTTGGCGGTTGTCATCATGTATTCTTCCTCATACTTGTAGGGGAAGGTGGGCATGCCAACAGTGTGGAACAAGCGTGGATCCCACTTCTGGGCCGAAGGAGTGCCGTTGACGGGGTAGTCGTTGCTTTCGGCATAGTTCTCAAACATCGGCAGACCATTCTGAGTCTTGAAGGCGTTTACCAGATTCTGCGAGGGCTTGTGGAAGTCCCATCCGCACGACCACATCATCCAGCAACCGTTGAGCATATTCGACCAGTTGGCACGGCCAAAGGTGGTGTTGTCTTCGGTGTACTGCGACGTCTGGACGGCAAATACCGACTCCTTGCTATTCTTGTACTCAGGCAGGAAAATGTCGCCGAAGTCCTCGAGGTAGCCGTACTGCGAGTTCTTTACAACGTCGGTGTATTCGATTACCTTGTTCATATACTCCTCGTTGATAAAACCAACGCCATCGGTAGCCTCGTAGCCGTCGCCCCATGCAAGGGTAAGATAGCACTTGGCAAGATAAGCCGCTGCGGCAATCTTGTTGGCACGGCCACCGCCGTCGCTCACCTGGGCGGGCAGGGCGTCATAGGCCAGCTTGAATTCATTTATCACCTTATCAAACAACTGTTGATAAGTATACTCGTCGTTCCTAACCTGCTCGTGTGAGTTGTTTTTGAATACCTCCTCATCAATCCAGGGAATCTGGCGGAACATGGTGAGAAGTTTAAAGTAGCTGTGACCGCGAAGGAAGTGAACCTCGCCTATACGCTGGGCACAAGTTTTAGCGCCAAGTACACTTTCGCCATATTCTTCGAGCGATACGAGGGCGCGGTTGCAGCGCGAGATGTTGCAGTACAGACGATACCACAACTCGTCAAGTTCGCCGGGCGTTGAGGTAAGTGTCGACCATATTTCCATGGGGTGGTAGCCCGTGTCGGTTGTGCCACCGCCACCTTTGAGGCAGTCGTCAGAGCCAAGGTCGCCATAAGGCCACAGGTTGAAAGGATAAGTGTACCAGCAGTCGCCAAGCGATGCGTATGCAGCGGTGACCATCTTTTCGGGCTGCGAGTAGGCCAAGTCGCCATCCACCACTCCGGTCGGGGGTACATCGATGAAATCATTGCACGACGTTATGGTGAGCGCGGCCAGTGTTATGATAGATAATCTTAGAAGTTTCATCTTTTTAGTTATTAATGGATTAGAATTCAAGTTGCAGACCGAACGACACCGAAGTGGGGATAGGATAAGCCCAGTTGGGGTTCTCGGGATCGGTGCATGTCAGCGACGAGCTCTTGATTGTAAGAAGGTTCTGTCCCGAAACATAGAAGCGGGCCTTTGTCATGCGCAGCTTCGACATCACATTTGCAGGCAGTGTATATCCTAACTGCAGGGTGCGAAGTTTGGCGTATGAGCCATTCTCGACAAAGTATGAGGATGCGCGGCCCTCGTCACCGGTGTTGTTGGTGGTGAGCATGGGAATTTCTGAACGGGTGTTAACATTGGGGAGCCATGCGTCGAGCACACGCACACCCTTGTTGCTGCCTGCGTCGGTGACGCTCCAGAAGTCGTTCTGGAATTTCTGGTTGTTATATACATCCTGGCCAAGCACGCCCTGCCAGAACATCTGTAAGTCGAAATTTTTGTAAGCAAGCTCGACATTCAGGCCAAACGAGAGGTCGGGAACGGGATTGAAAATCCAAGTCTGGTCGGCCGATGTTATGCGTCCGTCACCATTGAGGTCAGCATATTTCATGCCACCTACGCGGGCATTGTCCTGACCGTATGCGTAAACCTCCTCCTGGGTCTGGAACAGGCCGTCGAACACGTAGCCGACAATCGATCCATAGGGCTTGCGGGCCTCTACAAGGTTCTCGGTAGTGGTGTGCACATACGAGCCGGTGGTAGTGCTCGGCAGATAGGTGACACGGTTGCGGAAGAAGTCGAAGTTAAGGCCTACCTTATAGTTCAGGCCGCACTTGAGGTTGTCGCGCCAGCCGATGAGGAATTCCATACCCCAGTTGCGCAACGACGGGCCGTTGAGCCACGATGCACCGCCTTCGCCCATGGCACCGAGGTAGGCGGGAATGATGAGCATGTCCTTCACGTCCTTGATATAGCCGTCGATTGTACCGTAGAGGCGGCTGTTAAACATGCTGTAGTCGATACCGGCGTTATACTGTATAGTCGACTCCCACTTCAGGTTGGGGTTGGCCGTCTGGCTTGCATAATAGCCCGAGGGGAACACACCGCTCTGCTGCAGAAGCAGGTCGTAGGCGGTAGATGTCACACGGTCGTTGCCGTAGTCGGCCACGTATAGGGCATAGCGGGCGGTGTTGGAGATAGCCTGGTTACCTGTCTTACCCCACGACAGACGCACCTTGAGGTCGTTGAGCCACGGCTTCTTGATGTTCTCCGACACTCGGTAGCCGAGTGTGGCTGCGGGGAATGTACCATAGCGGTTATTGCGGCCAAAGCGCGACGAACCGTCACGGCGGATGGTGAACGATGCAAGGAGGAGATCGCGCCAGTTGTAGTCAACCTTGCCGAAGAACGACATCAGCGCATACGCTGACTTGTTGCCTTTTGAGCGGGCAATGCCCGAAGCTGCATCAGGATACATGTAGTCGGGGTTTTCGATGTCATAGTTCTGGTTATAGGCCGAGAAGTCTATGCGGCTCTGACGGAACATTTCCATACCCAGAAGAACGGTGAAAATATGGTCGTTGGCTACCGTGAAGTTGTAATTGGCGGTGTTGGTCCATGTCCACTTCGAGTCGTTGGCCTGAGACAGGGTTGTAGAGTTGGTGTCGTTGTTGACGATATCGCTGTGGAATGTGTAATTATATGAATGGATAAAGGCTGCGTCGTAGTCAAGACCAAAGTTTGAACGGAGCACCAGGCCCTTCACAGGCTTGATGTCAACGTAAGCGTTGCCGAACAGTCGCCATACGTTGAGCGAGTTGTCGCGGTTGAAGGCGAGTTCGCGAAGAGGATTCTGGCGGTCGGCCATACTGCCCACGGGGCCGCCGTAGGTTTTGCCGTCGATTTCAAATACAGGCACTATCGAAGGTATCTTCAGTGCATTCTCCAGCGGTTGGCAGTCAACCTGTTTGGTGTAGGTGAGGGTAAAATTCTCGCCGACGGTAACAATCGGGCAAATGTTGTAAGATGTGTTTATACGTGCGGCGATGTTCTCGAAATTAGTATATTTGAGTATACCCTCGTTGCGGCGATAGCCGAGCGAGAAGAAGGACGAACCGCGCTCCGAGGCAGTGGAAACGGCCACATCGTAGTTTTGCGAAAAGCCCGTGCGTGATATCTCGTTGAGCCAGTCGGTATTACTCATGAGCATGGTGCGCTTGGCGTTGATATAACCGTCATAGAAACCGTTTACAGTGTAATCTACATAGCGGTTGTTCACGGCGTCGTATACGCTGATGGGGTAACCGGAGGGAGCGTTGAGGTTAAGGCCATAGCCCTGGGCGTACGACACGGGGTCGAGGCCGTCGTTCATGGCTGCCTGGGCCATTGCCGTTGCGTAGCCCGGAGTGTCAAGAAGTTTCATCTTTGACTGTGCCGAGTAAAATTGAGCGGTAAGGTTGGCCGAGAAGCTTACATTCACCTTTTTCTCCTGAGCGGCACTGCCTTTCTTGGTGGTGATGATTACCACGCCGTTGGCGGCACGCGAGCCATATATCGAAGCCGAAGCAGCATCCTTGAGCACCTGCATGCTCTCGATGTCGTTCATATTAAGCGAGTTGAGGGTAGCTGTTGTGGGCACACCATCGATAATGAACAGAGGATCTTGCGAGGCATTGAACGAGCCAATACCACGTATACGTACAGCACCCGTTCCGCTTGGCGAACCGTTGGCTGTGATGGTCATGCCCGGCACCTTGCCCTGCAGGGCGCGCATCGGGTCGGTGTCAGATGACGTCTCGAGGGACTCGGTCGAAACTACCGATACGGCGCCGGTGAGGTCGGCCTTGCGGACGGTCTGGTAACCGACGACGACGAGTTCGTCAAGGACCTGCGAGTCATCGGTGAGGTAAACCGTCACTTCGGGGGCGGCTTTTACTTCTACGGCTGTAAAGCCGACATAAGACACTTTGAGGACCGAGCCTTCGGGAACCGAAATCTCAAACCGTCCGTCGATGTCGGTGACTGCGGCGGCCTGGGTGGCCACGCTCACTACCGATGCACCGATGAGCGGCTCGTCGTCGGCTTTTGAAAGCACTGTCCCGTGCACAGTGATGTTCTGTGCCTGCATCGTGACTGCTACAAGGAGAGTCAGGATTGCACTGAGGATTGTTCTTTTCATTTTGTGATGATTTAGTGTTTAAGGTTTTCTGCCGACAAAATTAGCACCATCACCTATGTATCACACATAAGGGATGTTGCGGAGACTATCAAAATTTTGACAATGCAAAAAAATTGATAGCAAATGCCCGTTTTGTTGTATATTTCGGGCTGTGGAGCCGGCAAAATTCGGGTCCGGGATTATTATGCGGTCAAACCGGAGCGCGTCTCGCTGGGCGTCTCGCCGTAGAGGTCGCGGTAGCATTTGGTAAAGTAGGCCGGGGTGGAGAAGCCTATCTCGTAGGCAATCTCGCTGACGGTACGGTCGGTCTTGAGCAGCAGGTTGCGGCCGCGCTGCAGACGCAGACGGCGCATCAGCTCGACGGGGGCAAAGTTGGTGAGGGCCTTGATTTTGCGATAGAACTGCGAGTGCTCGAGGCCCATCTTCGAGGCTATCGTGTCCACCGACATCGTGGCGTCGCCCATCCCCTCGTTGAAAATTTTGAGGAAGCGGTTGTAGAAGCTGTCGTCGATGTCGGCGCCGCCGCCGGCGGGGAGCGGGCGCTTGGGCGCCTCACCGGTGCCGGTTACCTTGGTCTCGGCGGCCTGCCACAGCTCTTTTATACGCTTGCGGTTGGCGATGAGGCTGACGCACCGTGCCTTGAGCACCTCGCTGCTGAAGGGCTTGGACAGGTAGCCGTCGGCGCCGCTGTCGTAGCCCTGGGCGCGCTGCTCGTCCATCGAGCAGGCGGTGAGCATCAGCACGGGGATGTGCGAGGTCGACACCTCGCCCTTGATGCGGCGGCAGCACTCCAGACCGTCCATCACCGGCATCATCACGTCGCAGATTATCAGGTCGGGGACATAGCGCGCGGCCATCTTTATGCCCTCTTTGCCGTTGGAGGCGGTGATGATGTTGTAGTCGGCGTTAAGCAGCTCGCTGACAAGTATGCGGATGTCGCGGTTGTCGTCGACGACGAGCACGATGGGCAGGTTTTCGTCTATGCTGACCTCGCTCTGTATGGTGTCGAGCTCGGTCTCGACGTCCATCTTGCCTATTGTCTTGTCCACGCTCACCGTCTCCTCGGCCACGTGGCGCACGGGCAGGGTGACGGTGAACACCGAGCCCTTGCCGACGGTGCTCTCCACGGCGATGGTGCCGTCGTGCAGCTCGACAAAGGCCTTGGCCAACGACAGGCCGATGCCCGAGCCCTTGGGGTGCACGCGGTCGACCTGGTAGAAGCGGTCGAAGATGTTGCCGAGGTCGCGCTCGCTGATGCCATCGCCGGTGTCCGACACCCTGAAGGTCAGGTCTTTGCCGTCGCTGTTGTAGCTGACGGTAATCGAGCCGTTGTCGGGGGTGTACTTGAAGGCGTTGGATAGGATGTTGAAGAAGACGCGCTCGATTTTCTCGCTGTCGATGGCGACGGGCAGAGGCTTGCCCGCAAACTCGGTCTCGAGTGTGAGCCGGATGTTGCGCTTGCGGGCCAGCGAATAGAACGACTCCATCCAGTCGGCCACGGCGGCACTGAAGTCGACTTCGGTGAGCTTGAGCGCCAGCTTGCCGTTCTCGTACTTGCGGAAGTCAAGTATCTGATTGATGAGGCGTTGCAGTATCTTCAGGTTCTTGTTGGCGATTTTGATGAGGGTATGCTGCTGCGGCGTGAGGTTGTCGGCGCGGGCAATCTGGTCGACGGGCTCGGCGATGAGCGTCAGCGGCGTGCGCAGGTCGTGCGAGACGTTGGTGAAGAACATCAGCTTTGACTGTATGGCCTCCTGCAGCTGGTCGTTAAGCTGTTTCTGCTTGTCGCGCTCCTCCTCGAGCAGCTTGTTCTGCGTCAGCAGCTCCTTCTGGTGGCGCGTGTGCTGCCAGTAGGCGCGCAGCAACAGAAAGGCCACGCCGAAGAGCAGCACGATGATGGCGATGCTGGCATAGAACAGCGACTCCTGCGACGAATGTTGCGCCCAGTAGTCGTCGATGCGCTGTTTCAGCTTCTTCATCTTGCTTGTCTCGGCCTTCAGCGTCTCGTTCTGGAGCAGCAGGATGTCGGCGTTGGAGCGGTCGACGGCGGAGGCCACGGGCAGGATGGTCTCGCGGTTGTAGGGCTCGTCTTTGAGGATGGCCAATGCCGTCTGTATCAGGCGATGACCCTCGGTGGGGTAGAGGAAGGTGGCGTCTATCACGCTGTCGGCGACGGCGCGGATGCCTATCTCGGGAGCGGCGTCGATGCCGATAATCTTTATGCTGTCGCGGCCCAGACGGGCGGCAACCTCGGCGGCGCCGATGGCCATGCGGTCGTTGTGGGCGTAGATGAGGTTTGTCTCGGGATGACGTCGCAGCAGCGAGTCGGCCACCGTTTTGGCCTCCTCCCCGCGCCAGTTGGCCGTGGCGCTTGCCACCACGGTGCCCCCGCCGGCGCCCAGCCCGCGTGCAAAGCCGTTGTGACGGCCCGCCGTCGGCGTCGAGCCGGGACGGCCCGAAATCTCCAGCGCGCGCGTGTCCTTGCCCGTCAGGTGCAGGGCATATTCGGCCGCCGACCGCCCAAGTCCGTCATTATCAACGACTATGCGGGCGGTGTAGCTGTCGCCGTTGATGTCGCGGTCAAAGGTTATCACCGGCATGCCGCTCTCGTAGGCCTTGCGTATCGCCGGCGTCAGTGCCTCGGCCTCGTTGGGGGCGACAATGAGGATGTCAAAGTCGTTGTCGATAAAATATTGGATGTCAGCAATCTGTTTTTCGTTGCTGTCGTCTGCCGAACGTATCTCCACCACGGCGTCCTCGTGCAGCATGATCTCGCGATTGATTTCTTCGTTCATCTTCTTGCGCCAGTCGTCCTCGCTGCACTGCGACACACCTATTTTATATATCTTCTCCTTGGTACATCCCACCGTTGCCGAAAAAATGGCAACACATAATATAATAAGGTACAGTTTTTTCATGTTGTGATTAGGGTCCTTTCATGGATTAGAGGTTCAAAGATAGCAATTTCGTTTAAAATTATGTGCATTATCGATGAAAAATTCTGCATTGCAATAATTTTGATACCCGATGCACGATTTTTCATAGACCTACGCGACAAAACGTGTTAGTTTTGCGTTGTGAAAAATAGCAGGGGGTTCGCCTCCCGACTTTCCCGTCAGTGACTGCCCGGAATTTCGATGCGGACTCTTTTGACCCAAAGTTGTTTTCAAGGTAAAAGAAAGGATTCCATAGCGAGTATGGTTTCGCAGGTAAAAAAAGATTGTTTCAGGTTTTTAACTTTGACATCAGAAACTTTAAATTTTAATATATGAGTATTTACAAAAAGGGCCTCGGCGCCCTGATAATCACCACAGCGGCTGTGTCGGCACAACCTGCCGCGGCAGCCACTCCCGGTCTACAGGTCGAGATCCTGGGTGTCAACAACACCCTGGTCCGCGTCACCGAGCCCGGCAAATACATCCTCCTGCCCGTGCAGGAGAGCAACGAGGATGCCCGCATAAACGTCCTTGTCGACGGCAAAGTCGAAAAGACTCTCAACGTGCGTCTGGCAAAGTCGAAAGTCGACTACACGGTTCCCTTCAACATCGAGAGGTACAAGGGCCACAACATCGTGCTCAGCGTCATCACCAAGCAGGACCGCGCCTCGGTGCGCGAGGCCAAGGACGATGCCTGCTGGAGCGCCATCGCTGTCGCCGACACCTTCGACACCACCAACCGCGAGAAATTCCGTCCCGCCTACCACCACACCCCTCTCTACGGATGGATGAACGACCCCAACGGCATGGTGTACAAGGACGGTGTATGGCACCTCTGCTACCAGTGGAACCCCTACGGGTCGAAGTGGCAGAACCTGTCCTGGGGCCAGTCCACCAGCCGCGACCTGATACACTGGGACCACCAGAGTGACGCCGTGCTCGAGCCCGACGGCCTGGGCATGATCTTCAGCGGCAGCTCGGCCATCGACCCCACCGGCAGCGCCGGCTTCGGCAAGGACGCCGTGGTGGCCCTATACACCTCGGCCGACGCAAGCCAGATACAGAGCCTCGCCTCGAGCCCCGACGGCGGCTACACTTACACCCCGTACCCCGGCAACCCCGTGCTCACGCTATCGAGTGAGGCACGCGACCCCAATATGTTCTGGGACGCCAAGAACAACCGCTGGGTGCTAACCCTGGCCCACGCCATCGACCGCGAGATGCTCTTCTTCACCTCGCCCGACCTTAAGACTTGGACTCTGGAGAGCAACTTCGGCAAGGGCCTCGGAGCACAGGACGGCGTATGGGAATGTCCCGACCTGTTCGAGCTGGAGGTGGACGGCGAAGGCACAAAGAAGTGGGTGCTCCTCTGCAACATCAACCCCGGCGGTCCCTTCGGCGGCAGCGCAACGCAGTACTTCGTGGGCGACTTTGACGGCAATAAGTTCACCGTCGACACCCTCGCCGACGGCACCGTGCCCACCAAGTGGATGGACTACGGCAAAGACCACTACGCCACGGTCAGTTTCAGCGACGCCCCGGACAACCGACGCACCGTCATTGGCTGGATGAGCAACTGGCAGTATGCCGCCGAGGTGCCCACCACGCAGTTCCGCAGCGCCAACACGCTGCCCCGCGACGTCGCCCTCTTCCGCGCCCCCGACGGACAGCTCTATATGTCGTCCAAGCCTGCGCCCGAGGTGGCCGGCCTGCGCGGCAAGCTCGCCCTCAACGTCCGCGGCACTTCGGTGGGCAAGACCACCAAGACTTACGCACTCCCCACAGCCAACAACGGCATCTGCGAGATTGTCGCCAACTTCGACACCAAAAAGTGCAAGACCTTTGACATCGTCCTCAAAAACGACGCCGGCGAGAAGGTTGTAATGTCCTACGACGCCCGGGCCCACACCATGTCGTTCGACCGCACTCAGAGCGGCATCGTCGACTTCAGCCGGGACTTCCCCTCGGTCACCGTCGCTCCCACATACGAGGACAACAACAAAATCTCGCTGCAGATTTTCGTCGACCGCTCCAGCATCGAGCTCTTCGGCGACAACGGCCGCTTTGTAATGACCAACCTCGTCTTCCCCAACAAGCCCTACTCCACCATCGAAGTCTCGGCCCGGGGCGGCAAAGCCCGCCTCGAAAACCTCAAGGTCTACTCAATCAAGTAAGCCAGGCCAGTCCCCCCAGCCTCCCTCATTTCCCATTTCTCCCGCAATTCCCATTTCTCCAATAAACCAATAAACCTCATATTTTCAAGGTCCGGGGGGGGGACCTTGAAAATATGAATAAAAACCAACAATTATGGCTCAATCGCTTGTTACAAACCGCAAATCCTTTCTGCTGCAGATAATTCCGGTGATGCTCTGCTTCTTCGTCATGGGTTTCGTCGACCTCGTAGGCATAGCATCGAGATATGTACAGGAAGACCTTTCCCTCTCCGACTCGCAGGCTAACCTGTTCCCCTCGCTCGTCTTCTTCTGGTTCCTTATCTTCTCGGTACCCACGGGCATGCTGATGAACAAGATAGGCCGTAAAAACACCGTACTCATCTCGCTCATCATCACGGCCCTGTCGCTCTTCATCCCCGTCTTCGGCGACAGCTATATGATAATGCTTGCATCTTTCTCGCTGTTGGGCATCGGCAACGCCGTCATGCAGACATCACTTAACCCCCTGGTCACCAACCTCATCAGCAGCGACAAGCTGGCCTCGACCCTCACCTTCGGCCAGTTCGTCAAGGCCATCGCCTCGTTCCTCGCTCCCATCCTCGCCGCCTGGGGCGCCACCACCGCCTTCCCCACCTTTGGCCTAGGATGGCGCGCCCTCTTCGTGATATATGCCGTGGTCAGCTTCCTGTCCATCGCCCTGCTCGCCGCCACCCCCATCGATGAGGAGCGCCCCGACAAGGCCTCGGGCATCGGCGCCTGCGTCAAGCTGCTGGGCCGTCCCTTCATCCTGCTCTGCTTCATCGGCATCATGTGCCACGTAGGCATCGACGTGGGCACCAACACCACCGCCCCCAACATCCTCATGGAGCGCCTCCGGATCTCCATCGTCGAGGCCGGATACGCCACAACGGTATACTTCATCTTCCGCACCATCGGCTGCTTCACCGGCACCTTCCTGCTGCGCGTGATGTCGACCCGCGTATTCTTTGCCATCAGCGTGCTGATGATGCTCGCCGGCATGGGCCTGCTCTATGTCAGCAACACCCTCACCCCCCTCTACACCGGCCTCGCACTCATCGGCTTCGGCAACTCAAACATCTTCTCGGTAGTCTTCTCGCAGGCCCTCCTTTACAGCCCCAACGAGAAAAACGAGGTCTCGGGCCTGATGATCATGGGCCTCTTCGGCGGCACAATCTTCCCCCTCGCAATGGGTTACGCCGCCGACGCCATGGGCCAGGCCGGCGCAGTGATGGTGATGACCGTCGGCGTTGCATACCTCCTCTATTACACGTTCAAAATCAAAAAAGCATAAAAGCATAAGCAACATGAAAAACTTAGTAGTAGGCATGGGCGAAGCCCTCTGGGACGTTCTGCCTGAAGGAAAGAAAATCGGCGGCGCTCCCGCAAACTTCGCATATCACGTTTCGCAGTTCGGCCTCCCCAGCTATGTCGTCAGTGCTGTCGGCGACGACGCCCTCGGCCACGAAATCATCGACAACCTCACATCAAAGGGCCTTTCGCTCCTTATCGCCGAAGTGCCCTACCCCACCGGCACCGTCCAGGTCGAGATTGACCCCGCCGGCATACCGCAGTACGAGATCAAGGAGAATGTCGCCTGGGACAACATCCCCTTCACCGACACCCTCGAGGACCTCGCCCGCAACACCCAGGCCGTCTGCTTCGGCTCGCTGGCCCAGCGCAACGTCGTCTCGCGCGAGACCATCAACCGCTTCCTCGACGTCATGCCCGACAACGACAGCACCCTGCGCGTCTTCGACGTCAACCTCCGTCAGGGCTTCTACACCAAGGAAATCCTCACCAACTCGATGGAGCGCTGCAACATACTCAAAATCAACGACGAGGAGCTCGTCACCGTCAGCCGCATGTTCGGCTACCCCGGCATCGACCTCCAGGACAAATGCTGGATTCTGCTTGGCAAGTACAACCTGAAGATGCTCATCCTCACCTGCGGCATTAACGGCAGCTACGTCTTCACCCCCGGCAACGTATCGTTCCAGCCCACCCCCACCGTTGAAGTCGCCGACACCGTCGGCGCCGGCGACTCCTTCACCGCCGCCTTCATCGCCGCCATCCTCAAAGGTAAGAGCGTAGCCGACGCCCACGCCCTCGCCGTCCGCACCTCCGCCTACGTCTGCACCAAAAACGGCGCCATGCCCATCCTCCCCCCCACCCTCACCAAAGCCTAACCCGGCCCCCGCCGCCCCGCCGCGGCCCACTCCGCCCTCGCCCAACCGTGGCCATGGCGCCCCGGCCCAGCCCGACCCCAGCTTTATAAAATGCTTACCCCTACAGGGGCGCTCCCTCCCGGCAGCGCCCCTGTCGCTTTATTCCCAATCCCCCCCCCAAAAAAAACCAACCGCCCGCCTTATAGAATGGCGGCCTTCAACCGCCGGCCACCCGCACCCACCGCCAGCCACCCGCCCCGCAACGCCCCTGCGCACGGCCCTCTCCCGGCCCTTCACCCGTCACCGTTATCGGTCGAGCTCGACCGATAACCGCCTCTCCCCCCAACAACCCCGCCTCTCCCCCACCTCCGGCCCGGGCTTCCCCCTTGCGCCGGCCCCTCCCTTCCCCCTTTGCCGTGCGTTTTTTTGCAATATAATTGCCGGGAGGGGCAAAATTTTTGGTTGGTATAAAAATTTTTTATACCTTTGTACCGCTAAACAGCAAGGCCATCCGGCCCGGCTTCAGCAACACCACCAATGGAGAGGTGGGTGAGTGGCTGAAACCAGCAGTTTGCTAAACTGCCGTAGGAGTAATCCTACCACGGGTTCGAATCCCGTCCTCTCCGCAAAAAA
>SFLG01000113.1 GCA_004553485.1 Bacteroidales bacterium
CGTGACGAGGGGCGCATCCCCTTCTCGCTGATGGGGCGCACCTGCCGCTACCGCCTCACGGACGTGGAGCGCATGATGAAGGAATGCTCCATGAGCGGCAACGCAGAGCGCATCGGCGAACTGCACAGGCAGTATATGGTAAGGACAGGCAAGAAAACATAAAACGGGAAAGAAGATGGATACCTACAAGATAGAACGGCTGTTCCACCTCCTCATGGAACGGCTCGACAGGCAAGAGAAGATGATTAGTGACCTGATTTTCCGCAGCCAGCGGCAAATGGCGTGTCAGGAGGAGGACACGGAGCACAAGATATACAACGGTGAGCGGCTTTACGACAATCAGGACCTCTGCCTGATGTTGCAGGTGAGCAAGCGGTCACTGCAACGCTACCGCACGTTGGGCATCCTGCCCTACCTCATGCTCCGGCAGAAGACCTACTACAAGGAGTCGGACGTGGAGAAGTTCCTCTCGGAGCATATCGACTGCTTCCAGAAAGAGAAGATGGCGGACTACAAGGCCCGCATCCGATAACAATCAATGTTTCACAATTAAAAGTCAATCAAGATGGCAAAGAAAAAAGACGAAAAAGACGTGCTGATAGTCCGTGACGAGAAGACGGGCGAAATCAGTGTGGTGGCCGGATTGCAGGCGGACGGCACCCCCAGACGCACACCGCCAAAGATGGAGAATGCCCAAGATTTTTTGCAGTTCGACAAGAATGGCGACGTGCTCGACAATTTTTTCCGCAACTTCTTCCGGCAGTGCAAGGAACCCAGCCGCTTCGGCTTCTACCGTATCGCAGCAGACCAGGCGGAGAACCTGCTCGGCGTGATGAAGGAGCTGTTGAAAGACCCCGTGACCAATGCAGACCTGCTCGCACCCCACAAGGTGGACACCTCTGCCTACGAAAAACAGGTGGCGCAGGAGCAGAAGGCGCAGGAAGAGCAGAAGCAGGAACAGAATCAGACAAACAATGTAGAACCCCAAAAACAAGAAAACATGGAACAGAAACAACAGGAAAACGTGCAGCAGAACGCACAGGAAAACAAACAGGAGAACAAGCAAAGGCAAGGCTACCAGCCCATTGATGAAAGCCGCATCGACTGGCAGGCTTTGGAAAAGAACTGGGGCGTGAAGCGTGAGGAACTGGAGCAGTCCGGCGACCTGCAGAAGATGCTCAACTACGGCAAGTCCGACCTCGTGCGTGTCACGCCCAACTTCGGCGGCGAGTCGTTCAGCCTCGATGCCCGCCTCTCCTTCCGCAAGGACGATGACGGCAACGTGCGCCTCGTTCCCCACTTCATCCGCAAGGAGCAGAAGCTCGACGAGTACAAGGGCCACAAGTTCACCCCGGAAGAGAAGAAAGCCCTGAAGGAGACAGGCAACCTTGGCAGAATCGTGGACTTGGTGGACAAGGCCACGGGCGAGATAACCCCCTCCTTCATCAGCATCGACCGCAAGACCAATGAGATTACCGACATGCCCGCCGCCCGCATCCGCATCCCCGAACGTATCGGCAAGACGGAGATTACCCCGCAGGAACGTGAGATGCTCCGTGCCGGACTCCCCGTCAAGGACAAGCTCATCGAGCGCAACGACGGCCGCAAGTTCGTCACCACCCTTCAGGTGAACGTGGAGCAGCGGGGTGTGGAGTTCGTGCCCGGCACAGGCAAGTCGCCCCGTACCGTAGAAGAACAGAGCAACAAGGAATCCACGAAGGTAGCGCAGGCAGCACCGCAACAGGAACCCGGCAAGCAACGCCGCAACACATGGACCAACGAGGACGGCAGCATCCGCCCCATCACCAAATGGAAGGGCGTGCCCTTCACCGAGGAGCAGAAAGCCGACTACGTGGCGGGCAAGACCGTGAAGTTAGAGAACGTGCCCGACGACAAGGGTGTACCCTCCACCATGTACCTCCGCTTCAATCCTGAGAAAGGCCGCCCCTACCGTTACGACACCAATCCCGATAACGCCCAGAAGGTAGCTCCGGCAAACGAGAGCCGCACGCAGGTGGCCGTCAACAGTCAGGGCAAGACCAACGAAGCGACGAAGAATGTCAACGAGCCGTTGCAGAAGGGACAGACAGCCCCGAAGGACGACATCCAGCAGAAGCAGGAGAAACGCAAGAGCAAAGGCATGAAGGTATGAACCGGAGTGCCACCACTAAATCCACAATTATCCCGAATATTCATCATGACAACATCAAAACAGTAAATCAGTATGAAGACGATTATCGCAGAGAAGCCCTCCGTGGCACGTGAGATAGCCCGCATCGTGGGCGCGAGCAAGAGAGAAGAAGGTTATTTTTCCGGCAACGACTATGCCGTCACCTGGGCCTATGGGCACCTCGTGCAGCTCACCATGCCCGAAGGCTACGGCATCCACGGTTTCGCCCGTGAACACCTGCCCATCCTGCCCGACACCTTCACCCTGCAACCCCGTCACACCAAGACGGAGAAGGGCTACAAGCCCGAACCCAGCGTCGTCACGCAGATACGCATCGTGGGCAGGCTCTTCAGCGAGAGCGAACAGATAGTAGTGGCCACCGATGCCGGACGCGAGGGCGAGCTCATCTTCCGCTACCTCTACAGCTACCTGAACTGCCGCACGCCCTTCGTTCGCCTCTGGATCAGCTCCCTCACCGACAAGGCCATCCGCGAGGGGCTGCGCCACCTCGAAGAGGGCAACCGCTACGACCGCCTCTACCATGCCGCCAAGGCACGCAGCGAGGCCGACTGGTTGGTAGGCATCAACGCCACGCAGGCCATGACCATCGCCGCAGGCAGGGGCACCTACTCCCTCGGACGTGTGCAGACACCCACGCTGGCCATGGTGTGCGCCCGCTACTGGGAGCAC
>SFLG01000114.1 GCA_004553485.1 Bacteroidales bacterium
CATCGGCAAAGGCTTTGCCCCCAGCTGGGTAAACGACACTCAGCTCGTCTTTGAGCGCACCACCGACGACGGCCACACCTACCAGTCGGGCGAGCTCTACCTCGGCGATGTCAACGGCACCACCCCCGTCGCCATCACCAACACCTCGCGCAGCATCGAGATGAACGCCTCGGTCAGCCCCGACGGCAAAAAGATTGTCTACACCGACTACAACGACGGCCAGGTTTACGTAGCCGACCTCAAGTAAATCACACCTTATAAGATTATATACGTATGAAAAAGATATATACTTTACTTGCAGTCGCCGCTCTCACCGCAGGTGCAGCAATGCCGGCCCACGCTGCATGGAACAAGCAATACGTTAAAATCATGCTCGACCCCGGCCACGGCGGCAGTGACCCCGGCGCCGGTCGTTCGGGCTATCCCTACGAGCACGACCTTGTTCTGCGTTGCTGCAATGCCATGAAGGGATGGCTCGAAGGTCAGGGCCTGAACTCTGGCACACTGAAACTTACACGTACCGGCAACTACGATGTCAGCCTGTCGTCACGTCGCCAGCAGTCAATCTCTTTTGACCCCTGGGTATTCTGCTCGGTTCACCTCAACGCCTTCAACGGCACCGCCAACGGCACCGAGACCTGGTACTACTGGGCAAACCGCTCACCCGTCCTGGCCCAGAAGGTACAGTCTCAGCTGGTAAGCAAGCTGGGCCGCGTCAACCGCGGTGTCAAGCAGAACGGCTGGACCGTCATCACCGGCGCCAGCTACATCCCCGCAATCCTCACCGAAGGCCTTTTCGTTGACAATATCACCGAAAACAACATGATCAACAGCAACGACAAAGCCGGCTTCAAGGCATGGGTCAACGGTCACCTGCAGGGCTTCAAAGACTTCATGAACTCGGAGAGCGCCGGCATCACCGGCGACGCCAACTACGGCGGCAGCGCTCCCGTTACCCCTCCCACAACCAAAACGCCCACCCTCTCCTGCGCCGGCGGCCTCACCTTCGAGTGCTATGTTAACGAGCACCCCGAGCTCGACCTCGCCATCACCGGCAAGGACTGCACCGGCAACATCACCGTTACCTGCCACTCGGGCCGTTACAACATCGTCGGCGGCACCGGCGAGCTCGGTAAGGCAACCTCCAAGACACTGGGCAAAACCGGCGGTACAGTCAAGGTTCGTCTCCATATGAGCAGCGAGGCCGGTGAGTGGAACCTCGACGGCGCAACAGGTTTTATGCGCATCGACGTAGCTTCATCCGGCGCCACAACCAAAAAAGTCATGCTGGCAGCCAAAATCAAACCCAACCCCCTGCAGCCGACCGAGAAGTGGAACCTCTCCGAGGCTAAGAACAACAAAACCTCAAAGGGTTACGACGCCAGCGAAATCCGCAACTTCTGCTACAAGGATGGTAAAATCTATGGCGTATACAACCACAAAGACATCATCGTACTCAACGCCCAGACCGGCGAAAAGCTCGGCTTCATGAAGCGCGGCGACGTTGTCAAGGGCGGCACTCTGCAGCTCTGCGACGTCAAGACCATCAGCGGCAAAATCGTTGCCTGCAACCTCGCTACTGCAGCAAGCAACGAGAACCTGCGCCTCTACGCCTGGGACAACGACAACGCCAACCCCTACCTGGTTAAGGAAATCACCCCCTCCGAATTCCATGGCGCAAACCGTCTCGGCGACTGCCTCGAACTCTTCGGCGACTGGAACACCGACGTGTGGTTCTCCTTCGGTAACGAAAACGGCAAGACCCGCATCATCGAGTGGAACAAGAAGGGCAACAACTGGACCAGCCAGAGCTACGAGGTTGTAACCCAGTACGGCACCACCCAGACCAACCTTTCAACAATGTCCACCGTTCGCGTTTATCACCAGACAGGCGGCTGGTGGATCGACGGCAAGGACAGCTATCCCACCTGGGCTAAACTCAGCGATGGCAAAGCTGTTCGTCAGACCTACGTCGACACCGGCGAAAGCTGGGGCTCATCGCACCACGAATTCAAATACAACGGCCAGAAGCACTCGGTCAACCTCGTCTTCGAGGGCAAGCAGTACACCTCCACCGGCGCTCTCGACGCTACCAAGAACTACATCAAGGGCCGCATGCGCATCATCCAGGACCTCAGCGGTGACTTCACCCGCATGCAGAGCGTAGGCGATTATCCTGCCGGCGACGGTCTCGGCGCTACATCGCGCAACACCAACGCTACCGGCGACTGCTTCGTCAACACCAACGGCACCGACTACCTCGAGGCTTGGGTGCTCTCCACCAAGCAGGGCATGGCTTACTACGCCCACGGCGCAGTTCCCAAACAGACCCCCGCCAAACTCGATCTCCAGGAGCCTGAGACCAGCTCGGGCACAGTTACTCCCGATCCCGATCCCAAACCCGATACCGATCCCACTCCTGTCGTAACCGAGCTCGGTACCCTCAGCGAAAAGTGGCACTACTCTATCGCCAAGAACAACATCCCCTCGTGGTTCAACACCACCGACAACTATTCCCGTTCGGCTACCATCTTAGGCGACCAGGTTGTCGTTGCCAATTACAAGGCATGGGGCAGCGCTCCCTCTATCAAAGCCATCAACATCGACAATCCCAACACTGTCACTGACGTGGACAAGACCAACATCACAGGCGGCACTATCCCTGTTGGCTCGCTTGCCACACTCAACGGCAAACTCATTGCCTGCAACTCGGCAGCTACCAATCACGATTTCAAGGTTTATATGTGGAAGAACGGCCTCAA
>SFLG01000115.1 GCA_004553485.1 Bacteroidales bacterium
GTTGCAACAGGCGACGACGGCAAAAGGTACTGTGACGACCCCCGCCCCACACGCCGCGGGCTCGCCGACCCCGAAAAAAGCGTAGTTACCAAGGCAAAATTTTGGCATTTCCGTTCCGCTTTGGCGTTGCTTTTGGTGCCAAGCGCGGCACCTGTGGCGGTACCTGCCGCAATCCCCCATCGCTTTATCCGTCTTTCTCCGCGGGAATGTGGAGGAAGTCCAGATAAAGGCCTCCTATGTAATATAAGACCACGCGCGGGATAAGGGTCTCGCACAGAGCTGCTGGTACCGGCCTGTGTGCTCCAGTGCAATTCTGGTGAGTCCCGCATTCGGACATAAAAAAAGACCCGACTGCTGCAACAGTCAGGTCTTGCGCCCTCAGGCGATATGGAATCTACGATATCGATACCATATCACAATTTACGCAGACAGTCAAGCCGACTGAACTGCGCAAGGAAGGAGGAGCGCCATGTCTGAAGCTATTGATGCCATTACCGAGGAAACGGAGGTAAGCACGACAGAGCTGGCCTGTGTCCTGGGCATCACAGGACGGCGCATTCGCCAGATGGCGGAGGACGGTCAGCTGCAAAAGGTCAGCAAGGGGCGCTTCCTCCTTGCCGATTCCGTCCAGCGGTATGTTAAGTTCCTGTCCGACGGCCCAATGGACGAAGAGGATAAGAAGCTGGAGAAGACCCGCCGCGTGGCGGAGACGACGATGAAGGCGTCCAAGGCCACCATCGCCAAGCTGGAGGCCGAGGAGCTGAAAGGCACCATGCACCGTGCGGAGGACGTTGCCGCGCTGACGGAGGATCTGGTCTACACCATTCGCGGCGCGCTCAATGCGCTGCCGGGGCGGCTGGCCGTCGATGTAGCGGCTGTGTCCACGCCCGCCGAGGCGTCCGAGGTTATCCGCAAAGAGGTCAGCAAGGTCATGCGGGAGCTGGCCGGGTATCACTACGACCCCAAGAAATACGAGGAGCGCGTGAGAGAACGGCGCGACTGGTCGGAGCGTGACAGCGATGACGAGTAGGCTCGCCGCCGTCCGGCTGAACAAGGTCATCGCCAAGGCGATGGCCGGTATGCTCCCGCCGGACGACCTGACCGTGACCGAATGGGCGGAGCAGAATCGCCGCCTGTCGGCCGAGAGCGCCGCAGAGCCCGGACCGTGGCGCACCGAGCGCACCCCCTATCTCCGTGAGCCGATGAACGCATGGACCGACCCAAAGATACGGCACATCGTCATGGTGGCCGCGTCCCAGGTCGGTAAGTCTGAATTTCTCAATAACTGCATCGGCTATGTGATCGACCAGGACCCCGGCTCGATCCTGTTTGTCCACCCTACCACCATTGACGCAAAGGAGTATTCCAAGCTCCGCATCGCGCCGATGATCCGCGACTGCCCTACGCTGCGAAAGAAGGTCAGCGACCCCAAGAGCCGTGACAGCGGCAATACCATCCTCCAAAAGACCTACCCCGGAGGCATCCTCACGATGTGCGGCTCCACCGAGGCCCACGCTCTGGCGTCAAAGCCCATCCGCTATGTGCTGGGTGACGAGCGCGACCGCTGGGCGCTGTCCGCCGGTAACGAGGGCGACCCGTGGGATCTGGCGATGGCGCGGCAGACGACATTCTACAACGCGAAAAGCGGTGAGGTGTCCACGCCCACCGTCAAAAACGCCAGCGCCATCGAAGCCGCCTACGCGACCGGCACGATGGAGCGGTGGAAATCCCGCTGCCCTCATTGCGGCGAGTATCACGAGATCCAATGGGCGGACATCCGCTTTGAGCACGACGAGATCATCGTCGCGGGGAAAAAGACCTACAAGGTCCGCAGCGTCTGCTATGCCTGCCCCGGCTGCGGCTGCATCTCCACCGAGGCGGAAATGAAGCGCGCCCCGGCAAGATGGGAGGCGGACAACCCCGCCGCCTATGAGCAGGGCACGCGCTCGTTCTGGCTGAACGCCTTTGTCAGCCAGTGGGCGAGCTGGGAATCCATCATTCTGAAATACCTGAACGCCATCGGCAGTACCCGCAAGATGCAGGTCGTCTACAACACCTGCTTCGGCGAGCTGTGGGAGGATCGCGGCGACCTGGAGGACGAGGACAGTCTGATGGCGCGCCGGGAGGAATACCCGGCCGAGCTGCCGGAGGGTGTGCTTGTTCTGACGGCCGGTGTCGATACTCAGGACGACCGCATGGAATACGAGATCGTCGGCCACGGCCACTTTGGGGAGACCTGGGGCATTGAGAAAGGCATCATCATGGGACGGCCCGACGACGATGCCGTATGGGCGCAGCTGGACGAGCTGGTATTTGATCGCGTTCTGCGCTTTGAGAACGGCGTGGGGCTGAAAATGTCAATGTCCTTTGTGGACGAGGGCGGACACTTCACACAGGAGGTCCGTATGCAGTGCCGGGCGCGGCTGGGCAAAAAGGTGTTCTGCATCAAGGGCATGCCCGGCAGCGATAAGCCCTACACTGCGCCGCCGAAAAAGCAGAAGATCATCATCAAGCAGACGGCGGTCGGCACCTGCTGGCAGTACCAGATCGGCGTTGACTCCGGCAAGGAGGTCATCATGGACAACCTGCGCGTACAGACGCCGGGCGCGAAATATTGTCACTTCCCTAAGCGGGATGACTACGGCTCCGGCTACTTCACGGGGCTGCTCTCCGAGGTCAAGGTCTACGAC
This sequence comes from Bacteroidales bacterium, assembly GCA_004553485.1. GTDB lineage: Bacteria > Bacteroidota > Bacteroidia > Bacteroidales > Muribaculaceae > CAG-873. Next base: position 2,691 of record SFLG01000115.1, read on the forward strand.
CCCAACAAAAAGCAGCCGTGGCAGTGGAAGAAGATCCCCGGCCACGAGCGCAACGAGGCGCTGGACATGCCGCCTCCCGCCGCCAAGCAGAGGCCGAAGCGTAGAAGCGGGAAGAAATACTACGACGATTGGTGAGGTGTCCGATATGGATAAAGTTGAACTGCGGGCGCGGCTGGACTTCTGGCAGAGCGCCCTTTCCAAGCTGCGCTGCTCGCGGAGCTGAACGGCCGCAAGCCGAGAAAGGCTTTTGGCATCGTCCCCCGCGATTGGTGACCTTTTTCGTGAGGCCACGAAAATGACCATTTTGCCGACCCCGGCAAAGTGGTTGTTGCATTTTCTGCAACAAGGGTATTCGCCCGAAAGGGCTTTACCACAGGCAGTCCGGCGGAGTTTGCTCCTTTCGCCGCCGGACGGCCTGTTTTTTATTCCGAAAACGGGAGGCGATAAGCATTGAGCAATAAGAAAGACCTCCGCCGCGCAGCCGCGCCGCAGGCGAAGGGGTACAGCGAAGCCGGGGCCAGCTTGACGCGGCGGGCGCTCAAGGGATTTGTTCCGGACAGCGGCGCTCCCAATGAGGACATCCTACGGCGGCGATCAATACCAACCGCACCAAGGTCATCGGGACGGGGCTGACGCTCAAAGCGTCCGTGGACCGTGAGGTGCTGGGCATCTCCCCAGAGGCGGCGAAGAAGTGGCAGCACGCGGCGGAGATGGAATTCCGGCTGTGGGCAGGGAAAAAGCAGAACTGCGACGCGCTGGGCCTGAACAACTTTGAGAGTTTGCAGCAGCTCGCCTTGAAGTCGTGGCTGCTCAGCGGCGACGTGTTCGCGCTGGTCAAGCGATACCCGGCGACACCGCTAAACCCCTATACCCTGCGGCTCCACATCGTGGAGGCGGACCGCGCCTGCACGCCAAGCGAATATGGCGGCGGTGTCACCATCGGCGGCTTCGTGGAGGGCAAGATCCCCGAGGGAAAGCCTGGCGCAGGCCACAAGGTCTACGACGGCGTGGAGGTGGACAGCAACGGCCGCGTGGTCGCCTATCACATCAGCAACACCTACCCGCACCAGATCACCAGCGAGCCGCAGAAGTGGCAGCGCGTTGAGGCCTACGGCGCCAAGACCGGCCTGCCGAACATTCTCCACATCATGGACAGTGAGCGCCCGGACCAGTACCGCGGCGTTCCTTATCTGGCGCAGGTCATCGAGCCGCTGCTCCAGCTTCGGCGCTATACGGAGTCCGAGCTGATGGCGGCGCTGGTGCAGAGCTTCTTCACTGCATGGATCGAAACGGAGACCGACCCCTCCGATACGCCCTTCAACGAGGTAGGCGCCGGAGATATTGCCGGCGTCCCCGCCGAGGTCAACGCGGACGGTGGACCGATGGCGAACAACATCTCCGATGATGACAACGAGTACGAGATGGGACCGGGTACGGTGACGCACCTCGCCCCCGGGGAAAAGGTCAACTTCGGTAATCCGAACATCCCCACCGCTGGCTTTGAAACCTTTGTCAAGACGCTGTGCAAGCTGGTCGGCGCAGCCTTAGAGCTGCCTTACGATGTGCTGATCAAGGAGTTCAACAGCTCCTATTCCGCAAGCCGAGGCGCGCTGCTGGAGGCGTGGGAAGCATTCAAAATGCGCCGGAAGTGGTTTGTGGACGACTTCTGCCAGCCGGTCTATGAGATGTTCCTGGCCGAAGCGGTCGCTCTGGGGCGCATCAACGCCCCCGGCTTCTTCACGGACCCCCTTGTGCGGGAGGCATGGTGCGGCGCGCGCTGGATCGGCCCCGTGCAGGGCAGCCTTGACCCCAAGAAGGAGGCGGAAGCCGCCCTCATGCTGATCGACAACGCCATCAAGACCCACGAGCAGGTCAGCCGCGAAATGAGCGGCGGCGACTGGGAGGAGAACGTGGAGCAGCTGCAGCGTTGAATGTGCGGAGCATGGCGCTCGCCATCTGGAACTATGCAAGCGACTACTGCGCCTATTGCCCGAAGAACATGGAGCGCCGCTGCAACGAGAACTGCCGCGCGGGAATCCGCGAGTGGCTGAACAGTCCCTACATTCCGTCAAGCGATATCTGGAAAGAAAAGAGGTAATGCGCATGAGTATTCCGGCAAAGAGAGCTGGGCGAAAGTCTCCCGCCGTCAGCATCTCGAAAAAGGTCTATACGATGGCCACGGTGGACGGCAGTGATGCTGAGATCACCATGTACGGAGACATCTACGAGGAGCAGCCCACGAACTGGTGGGGCGAGCCCGTTGAGGGGCAGTACATCCTGCTCTCCGAGTTTTTGGAGGACCTCAAGCAGATCTCCGGCTGCACGTCCATCACTATCCGCATGAACAGCTACGGCGGCGACGCCGGCGCGTCCAACATGATCCACAACCGCCTGCGGGAGCTGGCGCGGAATGGCACGAAGCTCACCTGCATCGTGGACGGCGTTGCCATGAGCGGCGGCAGTCTTATCATGTGCGCCTGCGATACGGTCAGGGTCAATCCCTCCAGCCTCGTCATGATCCACAAATGCTGGACCTTCCTGTGGGGCGGCTACAACGCCGACGAGCTGCGGGAACAGGCTACCCAGCAGGAGGCGTGGGACAAGATGCAGATGGAGGTCTACACGCGCAAGACCGGGCTGTCAGCCACGGTGATCTCCCACATGATGGCGGACACGACCTATATGACAGGCCGCGAGGCCATCGACAAGGGCTTTGCGGACGAACTGATCGAGGACGCGGAGCCGACCAGCATCGCCGCCAGCGCGGACGGGCGCAGCCTGTTTGTGAACGGGCGGCAGATGCACCTTGCCCCCGGCATGTTTGCGCCGGACAACATTCCCACGGTCACACCCGAGGCCTCCGCCCCGGTTGAGACAGATAAAAACAAGCCG
>SFLG01000038.1 GCA_004553485.1 Bacteroidales bacterium
AGTTCTGCAAATTTGCAAAAAAATGTTGAGATAGCCAAGCCGCCACCCAAACTCAAAAATGGCCTCTCGCCACAGTGCTCTGAAATCCAGCAAGTTAAAAACGAGGCGAAACTCGTATTAAACCACTGCTTTAGCTTTAGTATACAGTACCCTGTATTGCAACACCTTGCTATCAAAATCTAAACAATAAATTTAATATTTAGCGGCCGCCTTACCCCTGCCATAAACCTCTAACTAATAACATCAACAACCGAGTTGCCAAAATAAACATCACCTGCGCTTATTTAGAAAGATTTTAAATAAGAAATTTTGGCCCGGGAGCGCGTGACGCCCGACAAGGCACCTATCAGAGCTACAATAGCTAAACTACCTATAGTAGCTATAATAGCTAAGGTAGCTATATTAGCTATAATAGCCCGGCCTTACAGAAGGGTAAGGTCAAAGTCGGCAATGGTGTCGAGGGTGAGGTCGGCGACGGGCTCGACGGCGCTGCGGGGGTTGGTGGTGGCGATGCCGATGACACGGGCGCCGGCGCGCCGTCCGGCCTCGATGCCCTGCAGCGAATCCTCAAAGACAAGGCAGTCGGCGGGCCGACATCCCAGACGCGATGCCGCAAGCAGATAACCCTGCGGGTCAGGCTTGGAGCGCTGAACGTCGTGGTCGGTGATTATCGTGTCGACAAGAGTTCGCAGCGACGGCACTTGCGAGAACAGCCCTTCCATCTTGGCGGGATTGCTCGACGTAACAATTGCCGTGCGCCATCCTGCCGCACGCAGCAGGTTCAGCACCTCCTCGGCGCCGGGGAAAAGGCGGTACACCATCTCCTGCTCCTGCATCTTCAGGCGACGCAAAATCTCGGGGTAGTCATCCTGGCTGAAATAGGTGCTGAGGATATTATCGAGGGTCGTTCCCTTTATCGCCAGGGCGAAGTTGTCGACGCCGGTATGGAACTCGTCGTCAATACTTTGCCAGAATTCGGTGTAAATGCCTTCCGAGTCGATGAGCACGCCGTCGAGGTCGAAGAGGGCGCCACGAGGCGTAGGTGTTGTATCGTTATTCATTGTCGATGATAATTGCTGTCAAATATATAACGGTCAGTAAATTAAACTTATATCTTGCGCCTGTCCTGTCCCCTCCGTCTCCATTGGGCAAAGTGGCGTCGTCGGGCCAAATAGCCCTCGTCGCCGTCGTTGCCGTAGGCCTCGCGCTCGAAGCTGATGCTGCGGTAGGCCTTGTCGCATGAGAAGCGACACAGAGGCCAGCGCATGGCAAATTCCAGCACGTAGGCCAGATAGAACGGCAGCCACAGCAGCTCGCGCATCTGCGCCGTGTGTATCGACTCGTGGTTGAGCAGTCGCGGCGATGGTCGGAAACCTCGGCGCACAAAGAAGACGCCAAAGAGGTTTATTGCCGCTATCCCGGGCATCAGCCACCACCAGTTGCCGATTAAAATTCTCATACCCGGTGCGATAGGCGGGTGAAGAGGTTTACAAGAGGCGCGGCCTTCATGCACGACTCGTCCCATTCGGCCTCGGCCTGCGAGTCGGCCGTGATACCGCCGCCGGTGTACACGCACCAGCCCTCGGGCGACAGACGCGCGCAACGCAGGGTTATCGCGGCATAGATATGCCCCGTACCCTCGACAACGGCAGTGTAACCGCCGTACATCAGTCGCTTGTGGTCCTCGATGGCCTCGATACGCTCTACCGACACCGGCCGGGGATAGCCGCAGAGGGCCGGGGTGGGGCTGAGGCTGTTGAGAAAAGTCGCCGTGTCGAAGCCCGGGCTGAGGCGTGCCGTGATGTCAGAGACGATATGCTCGACATTGGCGGCATGGCGTATGCTCTCGGTCACGGCGATGTCCGTCAGACCGTTCTCACGCAGGCAGTCAAGAATAAACTCGGTGACGATGGCCTGTTCGCGGCGGTTTTTCTCGTCCCAGGCGCCGGCGGTACCGGCCGGTCGCGTTCCGGCCAGCGACATCGTGCGCAGCGTCCCGGACGAAGGTTCGATGTCGGCCAGTGTCTCCGGCGAGACGATAAGCCACGTGCCCGTGGCGGGGGTGTGGAACAGGCACCGGTAGCAGTCGGCAGGAGCATTGTGCAGATAGTCTATGGCGGCGTCGGCCACCATCCGGGTGTCGACGCAGAACCGACCTGACGTCACCCTTGAGATGACAGTCTTGCCGCCCGTCTCGCCCAATGTCTTTATAAGTGCGCGCACGCGCTCGAGGTAGACCTCGCGGTCTGTCGTAGGCGGCATTTCGCCCACGCTGTCGGCGGGGATGCATGGGCCGGCGTCAATCACCGTGTCGTTGATTGTCACTCCGGCGGCCCAAGGCATCAGCCAGGGCACGGCGACAAAACGGTCGAGGCTGCGCAGGCGGGCGCGGCCGTCGTCGCAGAACAGACGGAAGTCCTTGCCCGGCGTGGCAACGAGGGCAAAAGATATATCAGCGTTACTCATTTGTCTCCTCCGCTATTTCGGCTATCAGCTCGAAGGGATAAGCCTCGCGCACCGTCACGTTGTAAAATTCGCCGCGGCGGAGCGGGTAGGGGGCACCTGCCTTGGACACCAGAATCTCCGGGTCCACCTCGGGCGAGTCGAACTCGGACCGGCAGACAAAGAACTCCTCGTCCTCGCTGTCGCATACCACCCGTAGCGTGCGCCCTATCTTTTCCTCCTGCAGCTCGAGCGAAATCTTCTCCTGCAGCTCCATCAGCCTGTCGAGGCGGTCGTCCTTCACCTCCTGCGGCACCTCGTCGGGGAGGTTGCGGGCAGCGAAGGTGTCCTCTTCCTCGCAATAGGCAAAGGCGCCCATGCGCTCAAAACGCTGCTCGCGTACAAAGTCGAGCAGCTCGTCAAACTCCTTGTCGCCCTCGCCGGGGTAGCCCGTCATCAGAGTGGTGCGGATATGTATTCCCGGCACCTCGCGGCGTATACGCTCGAGCAGACGGCGTGTCTCGTCTCCGGTGATATGGCGGCGCATATTTTTGAGCACGTTGTCGCTGACATGCTGCAGGGCGATGTCGAGGTACTTGCAGACGTTGGCGTTGCGGGCCATCACTGGCAGCACGTCGTAGGGGAAGTCGGCAGGGTAGGCGTAGTGCAGCCTCAGCCACTCCACGCCGGGGATATCGGCGAGCGTCTGCACCAATTCGGCCAGAGCCTTGTGGCCGTACAGATCTTTGCCGTAAGACGAAAGATCCTGGGCGATGATATTGAACTCGTCCGTGCCGGAGGCCACGAGGCTGCGTACCTCGTCGGCAATCTCTTCGATGGGGCGCGAGTGCATACGGCCCGTTATCAGGGGGATGGCGCAGAAGCCGCAGAAGCGGTCGCACCCTTCGGCAATCTTTATATAGGCGAAGTGCGGACCCGTGGTGAGCTGCCGCTCCCATGGCCGCGCCCGGTCTTCGGCGGCGGCTTTTCCGGTGACATCCTGGAGCAGGGTGGGCCAGTCGAATTTGCCGTACCAACGGTCCACCTCGGGTAGCTCGGCGGGCAGCTCCTTGCGGTAGCGCTCGGCCAGGCAGCCCATCACCGACAGCTGGCCGATCTTCCCGGCCTTCTTGGCCTCGAGACATTCGAGAATCATATCGATCGACTCCTGCTTGGCGTCACCGATAAATCCGCACGTGTTAACCACCACCTGAGCGGCGTGAGGCTCTTCCGGGTTGTGACGAACCTCAAATCCTGCGTCGCCGAACATGCGCAGAAGGCGCTCGCTGTCGACGAGGTTCTTCGAGCAGCCCATCGTGATAACGTCGAGCGTATTGGGACGCGGGCTGTTTTTGGTCTGTTTTCTCATTCCTTTACCTCGAAGAGCGACTTAACGAACTCGTGCTTGTCGAACACCTGCAGGTCTTCGATTTTCTCGCCCAGACCGATGTAACGGACGGGAATCTTGAACTGGTCGCTGATGCCTATCACCACACCGCCTTTTGCCGTGCCGTCGAGTTTGGTGATGGCCAGGTCTGTGACCTCGGTGGCCTGGCTGAACTCGCGCGTCTGCTCGATGGCGTTCTGGCCCGTCGAGCCGTCGAGGACGAGGAGCACCGAATGGGGCGCTCCCGGCACGAGTTTCTCTATCACGCGTTTGATCTTGCTGAGCTCGTTCATCAGCCCGACCTTGTTGTGCAGGCGGCCGGCGGTATCTATGAGCACCACGTCGGCGTCCTTCGCCAGGGCCGAGGCAACGGCGTCGTGGGCCACCGAGGCGGCGTCGCTGTTGAGTTTCTGCTTCACTATCTCCACGTCGGCGCGGCGTGCCCATTCCTCGAGCTGCTCGATGGCGGCGGCGCGGAAAGTGTCGGCGGCGCCGAGGATAACCTTGTGTCCGGCGGCCTTGTACTGCGCGGCGAGTTTGCCGATGGTGGTGGTCTTGCCTACGCCGTTGACACCCACCACAAGCACGATGTAAGGGCGTTTGCCCTCGGGGATGTCGAAGTCGCCCTTGCCCTCCGCGGCACCGTCGCCGCCGGGAGCTTCGGCCATCATATCGGCAACGACGTCGTAGAGCAGGCTGTACAGCTCCTTGGTGCCCACGTATTTGTCGCGGGCGACACGCTCTTTGAGGTTGTCGATGATTTTGATGGATGTCTCCACACCCACATCCGACGAGACAAAGATTTCTTCGAGCTCGTCAAGAAAGTCCTCGTCGACGGTGCTGCGGCTCAGCGCCGCGCGCCTGATTTTGTCGAAAAGGCCCTCCTTGGTCTTTTCAAGACCTTTGTCGAGCGTCTCTTTTTTCTTTTCCTTGGATGAGAAAAAACTGAAAATTCCCATAGTGATATATTTTTGGAAAGATTTATTGCAAGCTTTGTACCGGAAACTAATATCTCAGCCCCGGCCTTTTAATTAATGTGCAAAGGTACAAAAATTTCGTCGGAAAGCGAAATAATAGCATCACAACCTGCCAGGCGGCCTCCTGCGCAGCCTCCGCTAATGCCGGCGCCGCGGCCAAAGCCGCCATCTTCGCCGCCGTTTCAAAAATATTTCGTACTTTTGTACTTGTACAAAAACCACCTGAAGATGCTGACTACTGACAAAGCTGTTTGTCGTGAGCTGGCGGCGCTGTTCGCGTTGTCGTCGACGAACGCTGCGCGGCCTTCGTCGCCCTGGGTATGGCCGTTCAGTCGCAACGGCCCGTGGCAATTGTGTGCACGTCGGGGACGGCGATGCTCAACTACGCGCCGGCGGTGGCCGAGGCCTTTTACCGCGAGGTGCCGCTGATTGTCATCACCGCCGACCGTCCCCAGGAGTGGATCGACCAGGACGACAGCCAGACCATAAGGCAATACGGCGCCCTCGACAATATCGTGAAGGAGTCGTACAACATACCCGTCGAGACGGGTGACGCCACACAGATGTGGATGGTGAACCGCCTCGTCTCGGACGCCCTGCTCAAGGCGTCGTCGGGCCGCAAGGGTCCCGTGCACATCAACGTTCAGCTCGATGTCCCGCTCACTACCCTTACCGAGGCCACGCCGCAGCAGCCGAGGATGATCAGCACGGTGGAGCGGCCGACGGTGCTGCCCACGGCGCAGGCGCGCGAGCTGGGCCGCCTTCTGGCTCCGCCCTGCAAGGTACTCGTGGTGGCGGGCTTCCACAACCCCGACAGCAAGCTCAGCCGGGCGATGACACGCCTGGCCGCCATACCCAACGTCGCTGTGCTGTGCGAGGCTCAGGCCAACCTGCATGGCCCGGGGCTCCACAGCAATATCGACCGCATTCTTAACGAGATGACCGACGCCGAACGCACCGACCTGCTGCCCGACATCGTCATAACCTTAGGCGGGTCGCTGGTCTCACGTTTTATCAAGGCATGGCTGCGCGGCCGCCATGGTGTGCACCATTGGCATGTTGGCGAGCGCGGAGCGTCGGTCGACTGCTTCAAATGCCTGTCGCTGCGCATCGAGTTGCCCGCGGCGTCGTTCATGCCCCAGCTGGCGTCGGCGATGCAGCCCTTCGCCGGTTCGGCAAGCACCTACGGCGAGAGCTGGCGGCAGCTGGCCGGGAGGGCCCGCAAGCGTTACCGCGAATTTACGGCCCGGGCCCCGTGGTGCGACCTGAAGGCCATGGATATGTTAGTGGAAGACATACCCGCACGGGCCAACCTGCAGGCCGGAAACGGGACGGCGGTGCGCTATATCCAGCTGTGCGACAACGGCCATATCCACCGCACCGACTGCAACCGCGGCGTGAGCGGCATCGACGGCTGCACCTCCACCGCCATCGGTGCCTCGATGGCCTACGGCGACCTGACGGTGCTCGTCTCGGGCGACATGTCGGCGCAATACGACATGGGCGCACTGGCAATCAGCGGCATCCCGTCAACTTTCCGCCTGGCGGTGCTCGACAACGGCGGCGGAGGAATTTTCCGCTTCATCAAGTCTACTGCAACGCTCGACGAGCTCGACGAGTGCTTTGCCGCCGACGTGCGCCTGCCCCTGCGGCAGCTTGCCGAGGGCTTCGGCTTCAGATACCTGCGGGCCGACGGCATAGAGTCGATGAAGGCGGCACTGCCGGCGTTTTTCGGCCACAGCGACCGCCCCGTCATCCTCGATATTGTCACCGACGGAAGCCTGTCCGCCGCCGAGCTCAACCGCTACTTCGACGAAGCAAACTCCAAATAACGAATCATCAACCCGTAAAACAATATGACACGCAACTGGCAAACCATAAAGGAATACAGCGACATCCTCTTTGAGTCGTACAACGGCATCGCCCGCATAACGATAAACCGCCCCGAGGTTTACAACGCCTTCAGGCCTCTCACCAACGAGCAGATTCTCGAGGCTCTCGACTACTGCCGCGAGACGCCTTCGGTGCGCGTGGTGGTTCTCACCGGCACCGGCGACAAGGCTTTCTGCTCGGGCGGCGACCAGAACTACAAGACGCGCGGCGGCTACCGCGACACGGAGGGCACGCCCCGCCTCAACGTGCTCGACATCCATAAGGCCATACGCTCGCTCACAAAGCCCGTCATCGCGGCCGTCAACGGCTATGCCATCGGCGGCGGCAATGTACTGCAGGTGGTGTGCGACCTGTCCATCGCCTCGGAGAACGCCCGCTTCGGACAGACGGGGCCCAAGGTCGGCAGCTTCGATGCCGGTTTCGGCTCGTCGTACCTCGCGCGCTGCGTAGGACAGAAGAAGGCCCGCGAGATCTGGTTCCTGTGCCGTCAGTACACCGCGCAGGAGGCCCTCGAGATGGGTATGGTAAACAAGGTGGTGCCCCTGGAGAAGCTGGAGGACGAATACGTCGACTGGGCCGAGACAATTATGAAGCGCAGTCCCTTCGCCATCCGCATGATCAAACGCGCCCTCAACGCCGAGCTGGACGGCCAGGCAGGCCTGATGGAGTTTGCCGGCGACGCCACTCTGATGTACTATCTGATGGACGAGGCCCAGGAGGGCAAGAACGCCTTCCTCGAGAAACGCGACCCCGACTTCATGCAGTTCCCGCAGTTCCCCGACTGATATGCTGACAGCCCGCTGGCGCCCTTATCGGCTTGACTTCAACTTCGAGGCCCGCACCTCGCGCGCCGTCATGCACGTCAAGGACACATATTTCTTATGTGTCGAGGATGACAGCCGCCCCGGCGTATGCGGGATAGGGGAGGTGCCGCTGTTCCGCGGACTCAGCGCCGAGGACACGCCGGATTTTGAATCGGTATTGGACAAGGCATGCCTGACGATGGACTGGGCTCAGGCTCCGTCGTCGGTGCGTATGGGCTTCGAGACAGCCCTCGCCGACCTGGGAAACGGCGGGCGCGGAATAATTTTCCCCGGCTCGCAGTGGCTGTCGGGGCAAAGCGGCATCGTCATAAACGGACTGATTTGGATGGGCGACCGTCACACGATGTTCGAACGCATACAGCAGAAGCTGGAGCAGGGGTTCGGATGCCTCAAGCTGAAAATCGGCGGCATCGACTTCGATGACGAGACGGACCTCCTTAAATATATACGCCGGCGCTTCCCGGCCGATGTGCTCGAGCTGCGTGCCGACGCCAACGGAGCCTTCACCCCCGACAATGCCCTGTCGCGGCTGGAGCGGCTTTCGCAGTACGGTCTTCACTCCATCGAGCAGCCCATCCGTGCCGGTCAACCCGAGGCAATGGCGCGCATTTGTGAGTTCTCGCCGGTGCCGGTGGCCCTTGACGAGGAGCTGATAGGCATAACCTCAGACGAGGTGAAGGCGCAGATGCTCGATCTGATAAAACCACAGTACATAATTCTCAAACCGGCTCTGTGCGGAGGTTTCGCCGAGGCGGACAGATGGATTGACGCCGCCACCGCAGCCGGGGCGGGATGGTGGGCGACGTCGGCTCTCGAATCGAACATCGGCCTCAACGCCATCGCGCAATGGGCCGCCGCTCACCGGCCCGAGCTGCCCCAGGGCCTCGGCACGGGCGCTCTTTACACCAACAATACGCGGTCGCAACTGAAGCTGTGCGGGCAGAATCTCTTCTTCGACCCCTCGGCCCCTCGCGACAACCCCATGAATTATCAGCGATGACTCTTGACGAATTCAGAGAACAGTGGCAGTCGCCCTCTCTTTTCATCCCGGCCCACACGTCCGGCTCGACGGGACAGCCCAAGCCTGTGCGGTTGCTGAAGACCGACATGGAGGCGTCGGCACGCGCCACAAACACGTTATTCGGACTGGATGCCGGCTCGCTGCTGGTGTGTCCGCTTGCCTTGGATTATATCGCGGGCAAGATGATGGCGGTGCGTGCTTGGCTTTTGGGTGCCGAACCGCTGATGGTGGCGCCGTCGAACAGGCCTGACCTGCCGCCGCTCTGCTCGCTGCTGGCTGTGGTGCCGTCGCAGGTCCCGGCGGTGGCGCAGGCAATAAAAGCGGGGAAAACGGTGGTGGAGAATTTGCTGATCGGAGGAGCGGCTTTGCCTATATCGACGGCACGGATGCTGGCCGAGGAGCTGCCGCAGGTGGCGGCTTACGAGTCGTACGGCATGACGGAGACGTGTAGCCACGTGGCACTGCGCAGGGTAGGGGGTGACGGTCTTTTCCACGCCATGCCGGGGGTGACGTTCTCTACCGACGGCCGCGGCTGTCTGGTGATTAAGGCCGAGAGGCTTTCGGAGGCCGTGATTGTCACCAACGATATGGTGCGGTTGGCCGACAGCGGCTCGTTCGAGTGGCTGGGACGTATCGACAACGTAATAAATTCGGGCGGAATAAAACTGTTCGCCGAACAGCTCGAAGCGGAGATAGCAAAGGCTCTGGCTTCGTCGCCATTCGGCAATATCGACTTTTTCATAACCTCTGAGCCGGACGCCAAATGGGGCGACCGGGTGGTGATGGTGGTGGAGAAAGATGCTGACGGGCTGTCGCCGGACGTGCAGGCGATGACCGACCTTATGAAGGCCGCAATGCCATCGAGCCACATCCCGAAGCGCATAGTGGAGGTGCCGTCGCTCGCACGCACGGCAAGCGGAAAGGTGAGGAGGATTTTGCCGGCTGAATCAGCCGAATTTTGAGATTTTGCGCAGGGCGCTCTCGTTGATGATGCGTATGCGGCGGCCGTCGACAATGAGCAGTTTTTCGGAGACAAAGGCCGACAGCGTGCGTATGGCGTTGGAGGTGGTCATGTTGGAGAGGTTGGCCAGATCCTCGCGCGACATATAAATGTTGATGGTTGCGCCGTCGTCCTCGTAGCCGTAGTTGTCGCGTAGAACCATCAGCGCCTCGGCGAGACGTCCGCGGATGTGCTTCTGCGTGAGGTTGACGATGCGCGAATCAGAGCCGCCGAGGTTGTGTGCCAGCTCGCGGATAAAGAACCAGGCCAGGTTGCGGTTGTTGTCGATCATCTCTTTCACCAGATCCATCGGCAGCGAGCCCAGCACCGAAGGCTCGAAGGCGCTGGCACCCGACATGTGGGGCCCTTCGGCAAAAGCGGCACGGTAGCCGAAATATTGCACGGGGCGCATAAGCCTGATAATCTGCTGGCGCCCGCCTATGCCGTCCTTGAAAATCTTCACCTTGCCCTTGATGAGCGTCCACAGATGCTCGGCCTCCTCGCCCTGTGTGTAGATTATCTGATTCTTCTTGAAATTATGAATCTGGAAATTGTCGACGATAAGGCGTCGCTCGTCATTGTCGAGCACGGTCCATATCGCCGATAAGTCTTCGTTGATAACCTTTTCTATCGTTGTCTTAAGCATTGCGCTGTGAGATTCTTGGAAAATTTTAATAAGCAGATGTCATTACTGACACCCAAAGGCATCAGCCGTTAATAAATAAGGAAACCGTCAGGCCAACGTTGCGCCCCGCAGTCAAAGTAAAAGCCCGGATTAACCGACCTGAGAGCCCGGATTAACCGACTTCCAAAACACCCTGTAAAACATTGCAAAAAGCGCTTGTAAGCCCTGCAAAAGCATTAAGTATGTTATACAGTCATGTTTTAGAACACGCAAATATAAACAAATTTTTACAAAAAACGAAAAATCCTTCAATTTTATTGCTTATCCCCCTCCTTTATGCTCCTAAATGCCCAACACCGCTCCCTCGCCCCAGAGCCCGTCCCTCACAACCCCCGGCCGTCGCCCGCGCGCACTCCCTCCGGCACCTGGCCGTCATCGCCAGTGTCTTATCCACCCCAGCAGCCGCCCGCGCGCCTCTTCCCACACCGCAGTCCCTCGCATCAGCATTTGTCACTGCGGCGAAAGCTTGCTTTCGCCCCCATGCGCCCCACTTCCCCGCCTGCGCTCCTTGCCACGCCGGCAGCCGCCCCCACGCGCCCGCCTATCCCCCCTCTCTTCACCCCTCCCAGCCCTTATCAAACATTATATTTAGTGAATTAACCTAAAATTTGAGGCTCACTATTACCCAAATTATTTTTTAAATTGGCGATAAATGCTTAATTTTGTTGACTGATTTTCCATGGCAACGGACGCCCAAACGCCCTCAGCCCTGCTAAGTCGTTATAATACTGACAATTATCTAACAACCTAATATTATTAACTAAGTTCCAATCTACAATGAAAAGAATTTATACGTTCGGCGACGGACACGCCGAGGGCAACGCCTCGATGCGCAACCTCCTTGGCGGTAAAGGCGCCAACCTGGCCGAGATGAACCTCCTGGGCATGCCCGTGCCTCCCGGTTTCACCATCACCACCGAAGTTTGCTCTGAGTACACTCAGTACGGCAAAGACGAAGTGGTAAAACGGCTCAGCGAAGATGTCAAGAAAGCCATCAACCACGTTGAGAAGCTCACCGGCAAAGAATTCAACAACCCCGCAAATCCCCTGCTCGTATCGGTACGCTCGGGCGCTCGCGCCTCGATGCCCGGCATGATGGACACCGTCCTCAACCTGGGTATGAACGACGCCACCGTCGAGAGCCTGGCCAAAATGAGCGGCAACCCCCGCTTCGCCTGGGACAGCTACCGCCGCTTCGTACAGATGTACGGCGACGTCGTGCTCGGCATGAAACCCAAGAGCAAAACCGACATCGACCCCTTCGAGGCAATCATGGAAGAGGTCAAGGAAGCCAAAGGCATCAAGCTTGACGTCGAACTCGACGTCGAGGATCTCAAGACCCTCGTGGTAAAATTCAAAGCCGCTGTCAAGGACTTCACCGGCAACGACTTCCCCGAGAGCGCATGGGATCAGCTGTGGGGCGGCATCTGCGCCGTCTTCGACAGCTGGATGAACGAGCGCGCCATCATCTACCGCCGCATGAACCAGATCCCCGAAGAATGGGGCACCGCCGTCAACGTACAGGCAATGGTTTACGGCAACATGGGCGACAACTCGGCCACCGGTGTCGCCTTCAGCCGTGACGCCGCCACCGGCGAGAACATCTTCAACGGCGAGTACCTTATCAACGCTCAGGGCGAGGACGTCGTAGCCGGCATCCGCACACCCCAGCAGATTACCGTCGAAGGCTCGCGCCGCTGGGCAGCCCTCCAGGGCATCAGCGAAGAAGAGCGCGCAAGCAAGTACCCCTCGCTCGAAGAGTCGATGCCTACCTGCGCCGCCGAGCTCATCGCCATCGCACACCGCCTCGAAGACTACTACAAAGACATGCAGGACATGGAGTTCACCATCCAGGACGGCAAACTCTGGATGCTCCAGACCCGTAACGGCAAGCGCACCGGCGCCGCAATGGTGAAAATCGCAATGGACCTGCTCCGCGCAGGCGAGATTGACGAAAAGACCGCCCTGCTGCGTATGGAGCCCCAGAAACTCGACGAGCTCCTGCACCCCGTCTTCGACAAAGACGCCCTCAAGCGCGCCAAAGTCGTCGCCAAAGGTCTGCCCGCATCTCCCGGCGCAGCAACAGGCCAGATCGTCTTCTTCGCCGATGACGCCGAGGCTTGGGCCGAAAAGAAAAAGAAAGTCGTCCTCATCCGCATCGAGACCTCGCCCGAAGACCTCCGCGGTATGGCAGTCGCACAGGGCATCCTGACAATGCGCGGCGGTATGACATCGCACGCAGCCGTAGTTGCCCGCGGCATGGGTAAGTGCTGCGTCAGCGGCGCCGGCGAAATCAAGGTCGACTACGAGGCACGCACCGTCGAAATGGGCGGCATACTCTACCACGAAGGCGACTGGATCTCGCTCAACGGCTCAACCGGCGAAGTCTACGACGGCCAGGTTCCCACCACCGAGCCCTCCCTCGACGGCGACTTCGGCGCAATCATGAACCTCAGCGCCAAATACACCAAAACACTCGTACGCACCAACGCCGACACACCCCGCGACGCCAAGCAGGCACGCGCATTCGGCGCACAGGGCATCGGCCTGTGCCGCACCGAGCACATGTTCTTTGAAGGCGACCGCATCAAAGCCGTTCGCGAGATGATCCTCGCCAGCGACCTCGAAGGCCGCCGTGCAGCCCTCGCCAAACTCCTGCCCATGCAGCGTGGCGACTTCGAAGGCATCTTCGAGGCAATGGACGGCTTCGGCGTGACAATCCGCCTGCTCGATCCCCCTCTGCACGAGTTCGTACCCCACCAGACCGCAACCCAGAAAGAGCTCGCCGACGAAATGGGCATCACCCTCGCCGAAGTCAAGGCCAAAGTCGACGCCCTCGAAGAGTTCAACCCCATGCTCGGCCACCGCGGCTGCCGCCTCGGCGTAACCTATCCCGAAATCACCGAGATGCAGACCCGCGCCATCATCGAAGCAGCCCTCGCCTGCAAAGACCGCGGCATCGACGTACACCCCGAAATCATGATACCCCTGGTAGGCTCCCTCAAGGAAATCCAGAACCAGGCAAACGTCATCAACACCACCGCAGCCAAAGTATTCGAAGAACAGGGTAAGTCCGTCATCTACAAAGTCGGCACCATGATCGAAGTACCCCGTGCCGCCCTCACCGCCAACCAGATCGCCGAAGTGGCCGAATTCTTCTCGTTCGGTACCAACGACCTCACCCAGATGACCTTCGGCTTCTCGCGTGACGACGCTCCCAAGTTCCTCAAATACTACAAAGAGCACGGCATCATCAAAGTCGATCCCTTCGAAGTCCTCGACCAGGAAGGTGTAGGCCAGCTCGTCCGCATGGGCGTAGAGAAAGGCCGCGCCACCCGTCCCGACCTCAAAGTCGGCATCTGCGGCGAGCACGGCGGCGAGCCCTCCAGCGTCAAGTTCTGCGCCAAACTCGGCATGAACTACGTCTCCTGCTCCCCCTTCCGCGTCCCCATCGCCCGCGTCGCCGCGGCGCAGGCCGCGATTGAGGATTAATCCTTAGCAACTGAAATCTAACAATTAGGTCGTAATTCCTTGCATCGCAGGGGTTACGGCCTAATTTACACTTAAGCCTCTCGTTCATTTCAGCACAAAAACCGAGCAGTATAAACGATAATGTTTAGAAATAGTTTAGAGTTTTTCACCCCACTGCTTAGAGCGTGTTTAGAGCGATGTTTAGAGTAAATAATCAGCCGTAAATCTCTGATTAATAAAAAAAAAGCCCAAATGTATCAAACATCCAACAATTAATCAAATAAGAGAATTATGGCATCATTAAAACCATGCGTTCAGAAGCAACGCTCAGACGGATTCTATCCTGTCTACATCAGAGTAATCCAAAACAGAAAACCCGGGTACATCAAAACTGATAAGGTTGTAGAGTCTTCCGGTATCACAAAGACTAAAGAAATTCGCGACAACGAAGTCCTGCGTTATTGTACCCAACTTATCTCGGAGTACAATCGCCGACTAAATTTTCAGGACACGTCTCTATGGAGTGTGAAAGATGTCGTGTCGTTTCTCCAAACACAGGAGAATGATGCGAGCTTTACAAACTATGCAAAACGTCATATTAATAATATGATCAATACGGGTCATGTTAGAAACGCCAAAAACTATAGGATGGCAGTACAAAGTTTGGAACGGTTTCTTGGAACTAACCAAATTATGTTCTCCTATCTTACATCCGCTGTTCTACAACGTTGGATAAAGACACTCATGTCTAAAGCCAGATGTAAGGAAATGTACCCCGTATGTATTCGCCAGATTTTTAAAGCGGCAATATTAGAGTTGAACGATGATGAAAAAGGCATCGTACGTATCAAGTATTATCCATGGCTAAAGATCTCGATACCTAAAGCGGACAAAGCAGAGCAAAAGGCAATAAGCGCAGAAGAATGCAGAGAATTCTTCACCCGTCCTCTCCCTAAGACGAAGATGCTCTCTATACTGCCCGAGTTTGGGCGGGACGTAGCGAAACTTGTACTATGTCTTGGCGGTATCAACACTGTAGACCTATACAATATGAAGAAAAGTGATTACCGCAACGGCATTCTTCATTATAAAAGAGCAAAGACTCGCCATAGCCGTTCTGATGAAGCATATATGGAAATGCGAGTAGAGCCATTCATTCGGCCTATTTTCGACAAGTATCTTGCTGATGACGATGATGAATACCTTTTCATATTTCACCAACGATATTGCGATTCCGACAGCTTCAATGCAAACGTTAACACCGGTATCAAAAAGATATGCAAAGACATGGGCATCGTAAATAAAGATGAAATGTATAGTGGTTATACATTCAGACATACATGGGCCACAATCGCTCAGAACGATTGTGATGCCAATCTGTTTGAAGTTGCCTTTGGTATGAATCATAGCCATGGCTTCAGAATAACACGTGGCTATGTGAAGCTAGACTTCTCACCGGCATGGAGACTCAATGCAAAAGTCATAGAGTTTGTCTTCTTCAGTGATCAGAAAAGCAAACAGGGTAAAGCCCGTGATATTGAAGAAAGCGAGGACAAACTCTTCCGCATATCAAAGAAAATGATGATCCGCGGTCGAGCCTATTTCAAAGGCAAAGTAATTGCTGAGATCAACGATATAGGTTTCAATACCATCGAATCAGTAATCAAGGCTCTCGTGGACAAATTTCACGATGAAATTCCTGTAGGATGTGAAGTCCTATTCCGAATCACCAACTGCGATAGCCAGAAAGAGGCGGTCTATGAACGGACGAAAGGAAAAGGATTTTAATCCACCCCGTAGCGACGTTTGAAAAGTCCCACATTAGGGAACGAACCCGCAATCCCCACTACCAAGCCGTGTCGGTCATCAAAACCGGCATGGCTTTTTCATTTCCCTCCTGTCAGAGATTTGAACGCTGAACCGCATATCGGCGCCACAGCCACGCGATACCGGTGGCAAGCTTTGTGGCTGTCCAACATAGCATCCGGTATGAGAGTTTTGCCATCCACTTGCCGAGGAAAAGAGCCAGGCGAAAAAGACGGACGGCAATCCACACCACAATCCTTAACAGAATAAGAAACGGAGACAGTATCAGAAGTACTACTATATCGTATGGGATAGACATAGTTTAATGTATAAAGTTTTACATAGTTCAGGGTAAAAATCCATATGTAAATTTACAAAAATTTTACGAAATACGCAATCGTTAATGAGTATAATAACAACCGATTAACCCATAATCCGAGATATTTGGAAAGATAGAAACATGAGTAATCCGAACCCTCGATATTCCGGTTAAAGCAACCGAAGTATCCCGGACACAATAGACTAGCATATCTTTGGACCAACATACCCATATCTTCGTATTCCGAGAGCTCGATGTTGCCTGTTCACTTGACATCGAGAGCAAACCAACCGCACAACCCAATAACCCTTTCCCCTACTATCGAAAGCCCCTGTTATCTCAGTTGCTTTTACCAGAGTTCCGAATTACTTATACACCGAGCAACCGAGGTTACTCTGTTATTCTACCCGAGGTATCGGATAACCGCGGTCGATGAGTATCACGGTTCTTCCAACCCATTAACCGGGAATCCTATAGAGCTGGAGTACTATATCTTATGGTTTTGGTATATTCGGTTTCATTAACTCTGAACGTTCGGTACGCAAGCATCGCGGGCAACCGGTTGCTGTAACCGAGGTATCCGGCAACCGAAGTTGAGAGATATCAAGTATAGGCCAACCCACGAACCGAATGTTTCAGCGCTCACGGTTACTCCAACCTATGGCTCGAAGTAATTCGGATGCAGATATCCGGAACAACCGGTTCTTGGGAAATCCAGTTGCAATAACCGAGGGAGCTGTCAACCGGGAAACCTCAGTCGGTTAAACCGAAGTATTAGGGTATCTCGGAAAATTTGTGTTGTGCAATTCTTTGCGAATTGGGTTTTATCGGTAATTTCGGAGAGAAAAATACCCGGAAGGATATCGAATTGCGTTGCAGGATTTGCTAAGCAAGTTGTGCTTTTGTCATTACAAAAGCGACTTGCCGACCGCTGCGCGTCGGGGCGATTTCATCGCTGTTTCGCCAAGGCGAAAGAGTACCGGGAGCACTAGAACCCTAAATAATCCAGTTACGATGAACAACAGAAACAAGTATTTTCAGTTAAGACTGACTCCGGAGGAGTATGCCTCGTTAAAGGCGAAATCCACCGCCTACACCTCTGTAAGCCATTATATCCGCTCTGCCATAGCGGAATACTCCGATGTCAACGCCCGGCAGAAGCTCGAGCTACTGAATGATCTCGGTGAGTTTTACCGGAAGTTCCAGGATGAACTATCCCGGATAGGAGGAAACCTCAATCAATCGGTTAAGAGAGCCAACGAGCTTTCGGTTGCCGGGTTACTGCCTGGAGCCTATATCACCGAAGTCCTGATGCCTGAGATATCCAATGTCCGAAGTACCTTGGACACTATGAAACGGGAACTCTTAGTCGTCACAAAAAAGGCTACCAAGCTATAACGGTTAAAGTAACCCACTGCTCCGGATTACCCGATACTTCGGTTTGCGGTTATCTTGGTCGGCAGAAAAATCCTACCGAACTTTCCGGGTACTCAATGACCGAGTTACCGAGTTACCGAGTAACCGAGATTGCTGGGACCTTCGGGCTCTAGATATAGACAAATCTGGGTAACGACATATCTAGGTATCAATAAACCAAGGTATCGACAAACCGAGATATAGACAAACCGGGGCACCGACATACCACAGTAAGACAACTCCGGATCACGACCAACCCAAGTACAAACAAACCCATATATCCAAGATGATAGCAACCATATTACCGGGAAGCTCGAACTTCCATGCCGTCGGTTACAATGAACGGAAAGTCTCGAAAGGCGTAGCCCGTCTCATTGAGATTAAGAACTTCGGGAACGTCGGCACATTCGGCAAACCGACGCCTGATGAGCTGGCCCATTATCTCGACACATACAGCTCACGGAATGACCGGATAAAGAAAGCGCAGTTTCATGTGGCCATATCATGTAAAGGACATGAGCTGACCGAAAACGAGCTGCTTGACTTCGCCCATCAATACCTCAATGAAATGGGATATATGGAGCCCGGACAACCTATCCTCATATACTCACATTATGATACAGGGAACACCCATCTTCATATCGTTACATCCCGTGTCTCCCCTGACGGAAAAAAGATAAATGACCACAACGAGCGCCGTCGCTCCCAGGAAGTCATCGACCGTATTCTCGGCACAGACCGGAAGAAGAAAGTGGAGAAAGACTTCGAGGCCGCCAAGCAGTACACCTTCTCATCCTTCGCCCAGTTCAAGGCCATCATGTCCTCGATGGGATATGAAGTCTATGAAAAGGACGACACCGTATATATAAAAAGAGGTGGCCGCGTGCAAATGAAAGTCCCCTTCGCCGACTTCAACACATTATATAAATATGGTGCTACCGACAAGGCAAGAGCCCGGCAGCTCCGTGCCGTCCTGAAAAAGTATCGAGACACCTGCACCGACAAGGAGGAGCTGAAGAAAGAACTGAAGAGCAAACTTGGCGTCGATATCGTATTCTTCGGCAAAAAGGATCAGCCCTACGGATACATCCTTGTCGACCACAGCCGCAAGATGGTATTCCACGGGGCCAGGGTCCTGGCGGTCGACGAGCTGCTTGACTTCGCCCTGCCTCAGGAGCGCTTTGACCGCATAGAAGCCTTCATCGACGACCTGTTCACAATCAACCCCAAGATAACCCAGAACGAGATTTACGACAAACTCTGGAGACAGCACGCCTATATAAAGAAAGGAGTGGTATACTTCAACGGCCAGACCCGTCCGCTCAAGCAGTTCCTTGTCGATGCGCTGGCCAGGAACAGCAGAGTGAAATGGGTAGAAAGCTTCCACCCCATGACCGAGGCCGAGCGCGACTTCCTGTGCAAAGCCGGAAAAGGCGCCGACCCGTCGTTCGTTTCCCTCTCGTCGGGCAGAAACGAAACCTACCGACAAACCGTCACCCGAATGAAGAACATCTTCGCAGACGCGCAGATAACCAATGTCAAAGCCAGACTCGGAGAGGACGGCTTCGTCGTAAAGCAGGACGGTGACAACACATTTGCCATAAACTTCTCGGAAAGAATCATAATCAATCTCACCGAAGAAGGCTTCGACCTGTCCCGCCTCATTCGTCAGAAGGCCCCCAAACAGCCGCAACAGCCCATTCAGCCGAAAGTCAGGAAAGCCGGTCATCCCTCCCTTCGCACGCCCAAAGACGTCGGCGGCGGCAGCCAGAGCGAGAAACGCGAATGGGAAGTTGGCCACAAAGGCGACTACGACCGTATCGACGACGGCCAGTCCCTCAAAATGTAACCGCCCTATAGGGGCAAGCCATAAGAGCAGCAACAATTGTAGATGATGCTACAGGATGTCATTTGAATCAGTCTATTCCCACTCGATTAAGCATTTGATATGTGAGAATACTGATATATCGCGAGTTATATGTTTGTTCTGTTTCATCGGGGATGGAATACGGGGATGTTTTGATATTTGCAGGCGTTCTGAAGGACAGCAAGTTAGGCCTGAAATCCCATGCTATCTGCTGGGATTATTCTCCGTCTTTGCTATTTCAGTCGGCTTGCGACTGCAAAGTTGCGAAATCTTTGAAATGTATGCAAACACAGATTGATATGGTATACCATAGGTCTTCAGTCATATTGCCTGGGAGTGCGGTTCGGGTGGTTTTTGTAAACCCATTTAGCAGATTTTAAGCACTGTAACCCACCTCCCCCTCCGTTGGGGAGTCCTGGGTATGTCCCAGGCAACCGTTATGCGTGTATCTCTCAAAATTTTTTTGGAACTTTCCACGGACTGTGCCAATTGTTGAGGTGTGCCATTTTAATCTTACCGAGGGCTTTTGATACAGCCGTCAAGTGAGACAGTCTAATCTTTTAGGTTATTCTGTCGCAGTCGGTCAAGGAAGCGGTCGATTTCGGATTGGTCGCGGGTGTTGCCACATTCTTCAGGAACAGAAGCAGGATGTTGTCTATCTGCGCGGCACGGCTGTAGAGCTCGTCAAGATCCTTCTCGTAGGCTCCGTGATGTCCGGGC
>SFLG01000039.1 GCA_004553485.1 Bacteroidales bacterium
AGGTGCTGGGCGGTGAGGACGGTGGGGAGGCCGGTCTCGATGGCTTGGAGGACTTGGAGGGCGGAGGTTTTGGCGGCGGTGAGGGACTCTTTGTGGCGGAGGTTGGTGATGGCGATGTCGCCTTGTATTTCGGTCAGGCGACGGCCATGGGCTGTCAATAGGTCTATTAGGGCGGGTATGCCTTGGCCGGTTTTGGCGGAGATGGTGATTTCCGGGAAGTGGGTTCCTGTGGTTGGATGTTTGGGGTTATTGGGGGTGAGGTCGGATTTGTTGTGGACGATGATGACTGTTTTGTCGCTGGGGATAGTTTGCGATGATATTTCGCCGGGGATAGGTTGGGATGATATATCGCTGGGGGTGGGTTGTGCAGAAATATCGTTGGGGATGGATTGGGATGATACGGTTGTGGTTGGCGTTGGGGTGTTTTCTTGCGGGGGGAGGATGGAGGGGGTGGCGGCGGTGTCGGGGGATTGGACGTGGAGGATGATGGAGGCGGTGTCAATGGCTTTTTGGGAGCGGGCGATGCCGAGCTGCTCGATGGGGTCGTCGGTGGTGCGGAAGCCGGCGGTGTCGAGGAGGCGGAAGGTGAGTCCGTTAAGGGTGATGGTGTCTTCGACGACGTCGCGGGTGGTGCCGTGGATGTTGCTGACGATGGCGCGGTCTTCGTTAAGGATAGCGTTCAGCAATGACGATTTACCGGCGTTGGTGTTGCCGACGATGGCGACGGGGATGCCGTTGCGAATGGCGTTACCGGCATTGTATGTGTCGAGCAGACGGGTCACTTCGTCGACTATTGACTGCGCCTTTTCGGCCAGCTCGGCTCGCGGTGCAAATTCGACATCCTCCTCCGAGAAGTCGAGCTCCAGCTCAAGCAGCGACGCTAGGTCTATCAGTCTGTCGCGTAGTCCGTTGATGCACTCCGACATTCCACCGCGCATCTGGGACGCCGCCAGACGATGGGCCGCCTGCGTGCGTGCTGCCAGCATATCGGCGATGCCTTCGGCCTCCACCAGGTCCATCTTGCCGGACACGAAAGCGCGACGTGTGAACTCACCCGCCTCGGCCAGGCGCGCCCCGCTGTGGCACAGAGCTTCGACAAGGCGCTGCTGGACGTACAGCGACCCGTGCACCGACAGCTCTACGACGTCCTCGCCCGTGAAAGAGTGCGGCGCACGAAAGACCGTGGCCACGGCCTGGTCGAGAAATTCGCCCTCGTGGTCTTTCACGATGCCGAGATGCGCCGTGTGCGAGGGCACATTCTGCAAGTTCTTGCCTTTCCACAGCGCCGATGTAACCTCGATGGCCTTTGGCCCCGAGATGCGTATGACAGCGATGCCCCCTACCCCGTGCGGCGTGGAGACAGCGCAAATTGTATCGTTGTCTGTCGTGCTTACCATTTGCCAAATCGACATGTTGATTCTACCTTGTTTTCGATATCGTCAGGCAGCGAGCTGAAGAAGTCGAAGCCCGTTACACGTTCCACCTCGTCCACCTTCACGGCCGCCTGTTGCATGCCTCCCTCAACCCTGCCGTTGTTCATAATAAAGCCTATTGCCATCGGCGGGTTGGCGTCGCGGGCCAGCACAACCTTGAAGAAGCGCTGCGGCACGGGCACCTTGTCCGGCCCGATAGTCTTAGGCATGGCTTCGGTCAGAACGGGTCCGCAGACAATCACCAGCGACCCGTATCGTTTGGCCCACTGGCGGCATTTGGCTTCAAGCTTACCCCAGGCTCCCGAGTTGAGATTTCTGTCCTGAGGACAGATGTTGGTAAAGTAGAAGCAATCGTCCATCGCCTTCTCGCTCCACTTCATGTCAGCGGCGGGGGCCATGTGGCCGCGGTCGTATCCCGAGCGTCGATAGTCGGCATCCGTGGCACAGCCCTTAACGCGATAGTCGGTCAGAAACTTGGTGCGACGCGGCACCTCGCCTTCAGTCTCCTCGTCGGTCAGCTCCCACGCCACATAGTTGGGCTGGCGTTTGTCGGCGTTGAACGACACCGTAAAACCCGTATAGTCAATCATCTCGCTCTGCGTCGACTCAGGTATCACTACCTCCATCAACGCCTTGGTCTCAGTGTCAATAGGCTTGACGTTCGGAATATTCCGCACCGAGCGCGCATACACCCAGCCGGCCACCACCAGCAACACGCAGGCTGCGATGACGGCCCAGCCGAGGTGCTTCGGCGTAAAACCGATCTTATTCTTTTTATTATAACGACGTTTTCTCACAGCAATTCAGTCTGATTATTTGTCCAAAGCGGATAAGGATATTCCACGTCCCAAAGGAACAGCGCGTGTGCCGGCATAGACGTTCCGGCCCCGCATCTGTCCATCTTCGACATCACAGTGCGTATATGTCCCTCGCCGGCCTTGCCTTTGCCCACGTCTATCAGCGTGCCCACGACGGCGCGCACCATATTGCGCAGAAAACGGTCGGCACTGATTTCAAAATACCAGCGGTCGCCGTCAATCCGATGCCACTCGGCCCGGCTGACGGTACAGATGTTTGTGCGCACATCGGTGTGCAGCTTTGAGAACGACGTGAAGTCGTGTGTGCCCAACAGCTCCCGCGCCTCGCGGTTCATCGCCTCAAAGTCGAGACTCCCCGCCGACATCCACGAAAGGGGATAGACAAACGGGTCGGGCCGTGTGTTGACAAAGTAGCGGTACGTACGCAGCACGGCATCGAAACGGGCGTGGGCGTCAGGCGACACGGGCACGCAGGCATTGACGGTGATGTCGGGACGGCATATCGCGCACAGCGACCGGCACAGGTTGCGGCGCCGGTCGGCGTCCAGCTCGACGTCGCTGTCGAAGTGCGCCGGCATGTGCAGCGCATTCACTCCGGCATCGGTACGTCCCGCGCCGGTGACGGCCGTCTCCTTGCCCAGAAGAAGCGACAGAGCCTTCTGCACCTCCTCCTGGACGGTGATGTCGCCGGGCTGAATCTGCCAGCCGTGGTAGCGGGCACCTCTGAAGCTGATGTCGAGGAAATAACGCATCAGTCCTTTTCGAGGTAGGTGTAACCATACAGGCCCGAGCGATAGAAGGACAGGAACGTGCGTCCCTCCTCGGGCGAGATAGTCCCAGCCTTCATCGACGCCGTTACCCAGGCCTCGACGTTGCGCACAAGCTTTTTGGGGTTGTACTGCACATAGTCAAGCACCTCGGCAACCGTCTCGCCATCGACAAGCTGGCTCATCTCGTAGTGGTCTTTGTATACCTTGATGTGCACCTCGTTGGTGTCGCCGAACAGGTTGTGCATATCGCCCAAAATCTCCTGGTAGGCGCCGACGAGGAACACGGCAATGTAGTACGACTCGCCCGATTTGATGTGGTGCACGGGCAGCGCGCCCGACGCGTCGTGCTGCGAGATGAAGTTGTCGATTTTGCCGTCCGAGTCGCACGTGATGTCCTGGATGGTGCAGGTGCGTGTGGGGCGTTCGTCCAGGCGGGAGATAGGCATTATGGGGAAAATCTGGTCGATGGACCAGGCATCGGGGAGCGACTGGAACAGCGAGAAGTTGCAGAAATATTTGTCAGGGAGCATGCGCGGTATCGCGCGCAGCTCTTCAGGGGCATGCTTCATCGACGCCATCAGCTGGCCCACCTCGCGTGCCGTGGACCAGAACAGCTTCTCGATCTGTGCCCTTGTGCCCAGGTCGAGCATGCCCAGCGAGAACATATCCAGGGCCTCCTCGCGTATCTGCAAGGCGTCGTGCCAGCCCTCCAGCATCCGCTGCGGGTTGAGGTTGTCCCATATCTCGAACAGCTCGCGTGCCAGCTCGTGCGCGTCGGCGGGGAGTTCGTCGCTGTCGTTCCACTTGGGCAGCGACGTCGTCTCGAGCACCTCGAAGACGAGCACCGAGTGATGTGCCGTCAGCGAGCGGCCGCTCTCGTTGATGATGTTAGGCTGTTTGAGGCCGTTTTTCTGACAGGCGTCCACGATGGCCGAGACGGCGTCGTTGGCATACTCCTGGATGGTGTAGTTCATCGAGCTCTCGCTGGCCGACGAGCGTGTGCCGTCGTAGTCTACGCCCAGTCCGCCGCCTATGTCGATAAAGTCAATCTCGAAACCCTTGAGCGACAGCTGCACGAAAAACTGCATGGCCTCGCGCAGGGCATTTTTGATATGGCGGATTTTGGTAATCTGGCTGCCGATATGGAAATGTGTGAGGCGCAGACAGTCCTTGAGGTCGCGCTTCTCCAGAATTTCCAGTGCCTCGAGCAGCTCGGACGAGTTCAGGCCGAACTTCGACTGGTCGCCGCCGCTCTCGGCCCATTTTCCGGCGCCGTTGCTCGACAGCTTGATGCGTATGCCGATGTTGGGGCGTATCTTCAGGCGCTTGGAGATGTCGGCGATGAGGCGCAGCTCGTTCAGCTTCTCCACAACCAAGTAGATACGCCGTCCCATCTTCTGCGCCAGCAGGGCCAGCTCGATGTATGTCTCGTCCTTGTATCCGTTGCAGATGATGACGGCATTCTCGTCGATATTGGTGGCGAGCACGGCGTGCAGCTCGGGCTTCGACCCGGCTTCAAGGCCGATGTTGAAACGCGAGCCGTAGGTGACAATCTCCTCCACCACCTGGCGCATCTGGTTTACCTTGATAGGGTAAATCATATAGTTGCGGCCCTGGTAGTCGTATTCGCTGGCGGCTTTACGGAAACAGTTCGAGATTTTTTCGATGCGCGAGTCCAGTATGTCGGGAAAACGCAGAAGAACAGGCGAGGTCATGTCACGCACCTGCAGCTCGTCCATGACATCCTTGATGTCGACGCTGACACAATCCTGACGAGGGTGCACCTCGACGTGTCCCTTGGCGTTGATACTGAAATAATTGCGGCCCCAGCCTGCAATATTGTAAAGCTCGGCGCTGTCCTCGATGCGCCACTTTCGCATAGGCATATTGGTAAGTCTTTGAGGGGTTAGTAAGACGTCAGATTGTCCGTTTGTGGGTTAAACGTGGTATAACATTTGATAAAAAGTCAGACAAAGTTACGGAATTTTTATCGCAATTTTCACTACCTTCGCAAAATAAGTGACATCGGCAGTGTCCTACCTGCCCGTTTGTCCGATTATATAACATATTCGATAGACATTTTACCGATGGCCGATCATAACTACCTTGGACGATGGGGCGAGAATATCGCCCGCGAGCTCCTTATATCAAAGGGGTACGCTATCCTTGACAGCAACTGGCGCTCAGGGCATTACGAGATAGACGTCATTGCCCAACGCGGCAACCGCATAGTCTTTGCCGAGGTAAAGACGCGCAAAGAGGGGTCGCCGGACGGTCTGCTTGCCTTCGATACCCGCAAGCAGCGACGGCTGGCTTGTGCCGCCGATGCCTTTCTGCGTATGCACGGGCTGCGGCTCGAATATCAGTTTGACTACATCGGCATAATCGGCGACGCCCACAACTACCGCATCGAGCACCTCGAGGACATACACATCAATATGTTCAACATTCACCCGCGCCGTCGCTGAGATATTTGAAAACAGCGAGGCCGGTCGCTACACGCCCTTACCATGAAAGAGAAAATAATAGTAAAGCCCTACGCCACGCCTTGCGGCATCATCGTGCTTGGCTCGATTGGCGAAAAGCTGTGCCTGTGCGAGTGGCCGGGAGAGGACTCGGCAGGCTGTACCGATATTGGCAGGATGCTGCGAGCACGCAGCATAACGGTGATGGCAAGGCGGCTGAAAGCCGAGTTTGAGGAGGGCACGTCGACGGTGATTGAGAAGGCCACCGGTCAGCTCGACGAGTACTTCGACGGCCGGAGAACGGTCTTTGATTTGCCCATAGTGTTTGCCGGGACCGACTTCCAGCGGATGGTATGGAGCGAAATAGCCAAAATTCCTTTTGGGCACACCATCTCGTACGGCGAGCTGGCACGGCGCATCGGGCGCCCGTCGTCGGTGCGCGCGGTGGCCAATGCAACCGGTGCCAACGTAATATCCATCATCGTCCCCTGCCACCGGGTCATTGGCAGCGACAACAGCCTTACCGGTTACGCCGGAGGGCTGAAAGCAAAAGAGTATTTACTGAAATCCGAAGGAATTCTTTTGTGCTGAGGCCTTATCGGCGGCACCAGTTTTTCGGCGGGAGAGAACCTTCGATAAAGCCGCGTCACTAATCACAGAATTACGCAAAAGATACTGATTACCATCATCTTCTGGGCGCGTGCGGCAATCGCCTATCCCCGCTACACCATGGTGGCCAACACCCTCCGCGGCTCGGCTCCCCCGCCCTCCCCGGCCAGCGCCCCGCCCCCCAAGGCACCGCGTAATGCACGACACCAGAGTTATCAGATTTATCAGGGTTATCAGAGTTATCGGATAACTCACAGAAATCAGAGTTAGCAGCCCTTGCACCCTATATCCAAATTTCTTAAATTTGCGACAAAATAGTCCGGCTCACTTATTCCGCCGGCCAAACTATTTAGCTAATTTAGCTACCATAGCTATAATAACTTATTTAACTGTAAAAGGCCTACCCCTATGGACTATGACGATTTAGATGCATACAATGGCGATACGGAGCATGATATGTGGGTCGACTACGACTACCACGAAAACACCGGCGAACTCGCCGATATTTTCGATGAGGACGACGAGGCTTCAGGTGACTACATCGACTGACTATTTGGTACAGCCTACTAATATTAACAATTAGATTATTTAAGCTTCGCAAGCTCAGCTTAAGATTTATATGTTAAAACTCACAACCAATATAAGCAAACCCATAAACACTAAAAGCCTATAATGCCATAAACCCATAAACCCATAAACATATAAACTTATAAACCTTAAATTTTCAAGTTCTTTTAGAACTTGCGAAATTTGAATTAACTTAGAAATATATGCGGAAAATAATTTTGACTTTGTGTGTGTTTGCGGCTTTGGGAGTGAAGGCGCAGAAGGTTTACTCGACCGACAGGCAGTATCAGGCTGACGTGAAGGTGTTTGTGGTGGATAATGAGTATCAGGCCGATGTCGTTGTCTATCGCACCGATAAGGAGTATCGGGCTAAGGACACGGAGAACAAGGGCATTTGGTTTTTTACGGATAAGGCTTATCGGGCCGACAAGAAAATATTCTTTGTCGACCACGAATATCAGGCCGATTTAAAGGTCTACTTCACCGATAAGGAATACCGCGCCGGCTGGAAAAACAACTCCAAGAAGCACCTAATGTACTAAAGCCCTGTTATATAATAAAACCCGTTCCACCCAAAGCGAGTGGAACGGGACTGTATGAATTACAAACCGGAGTTAACGTTTGCTTGCGGATTGGGGTGCTTTGCGGTGGCCTTTGCCGATGTTGGTAAGGGCCATGCCGATGACGATGATGACCATGGCGACTTCTGCGTCGACAACTTCCTAATCTACCGCCGCGTCAAAAACGGCATCAGGTTCGGCGTCAGCTAACAACCAATCAGAGGTTTTCGGCAAAATACTTCCATAACGGCGCGGCCATCAGGGCCTGCTTCAACGTATCGGAGCGCAACAGCTGAAGCACTTCGTCTCGAGAAAGAAGTCGCACCGCCACATCCTCCGTCTCGTCGAGGTGCTGCTCGGCCACACGCTCCACACCAGTGGCGATAAACGAGTAAGAGAGGTTGTTCTGCGACCCCGGATTGGCCGACAGCACCGTGCTGAGCCGCCACGTGCCTCCGGCATACCCCGTCTCCTCCAGCAACTCGCGTCTGGCTGCCTCTAGCGGAGCCTCACCCTCCTCGGCCACCCCGGCCACCAGCTCGGTGAAAACCTCCTGCAGTCCGTGACGGTACTGCTCCACCATCACAAAACGCCCCTCCCGGTCAATGGCAATGACATTGACCCACGTCGGATACTCCAGCACATAATACTCGTCATTGACCGCCCCCGTCGGCAACCGCACCCTATCGCGCCGCACCGTCAGCCACGGCCGCCGATACAAATACTCTCTCCCCAGCACCTCCCACTTTTTTACTTCCGTCATAATTAAATCTCTTTACCGGGTATCCCGCCGGATGTGTTTACAACTTAATATGTTTGGCCTCGCTCCAATTGTAGAGAGAGACGGCGGTTGAGAGATCGGTGAACGGAAATTCTGTCAGGAAACGGCGGAGTTTCGCCTCGGCGCCTTTTAGACCGACGTAGCTCTTGAATTTGCGCTGCAAAGGAAGGTCTTTGATTAACGGTTGACCCGGATCAAGATCACGCGGATGGATATAGCTCAGTAGGTAGTCGCTGTCTTCGCGGGCCCATTTACGTATAAGCCAATAAGGGAAAAGTCGGAAATATCCACCGCCCGAATAAATGAGATGATGCCCGTAAATTTCGCGCGTGCTTACTGGGAACTCCTTGATTTGTACACCATTGACGTCAATAATCGCCGGCTCTCCTTTGCCATAGGATGGTATGCCGCCGTGGGCGTGATGAGCAGGAAACACCGAGCAGTCAACCTCGATGCCAAGGTCGTTAAGAATTTCGAAGGCCCACGCCTCTGACTCCCTGATGGAGAAGCCCGGAGCGCGGAAATATTTAATAGGCTTACCGGTAAGGTCTTGCAGTAACTTAATCGACGAGTCAACGTCTGCACGAAACTCTTCGCGGGTCTGCTGCCAGACAAGCTGATGGTTCATCGTATGTGTGCCAATTTCATATTTTTCGGCCAGACGTTTTACCACTTCGGGGTATGTCTTTGCAATCCAGCCGATAACAAAGAATGTCGCCTTAGTATTCGTTTCTTCAAGGATACGGAAAATTCGGTCTATATTTTCATGGATGCGTACTTCGTACCGTTTCCATTGCTCTTCAGAACGGGTGGAATCGTTGTCAAGAAGGTGAAACCACTCTTCTACATCAAAAGTCAAGACATTCATAGTATTCTAAATCAAATCGTAGTTTGAAAGGTTTGTGTCCCAGTTCTTAATCTCCCAAATTTCTTTGGGAAGAGCTTTTTTATCAAGCAGTTTGCCGGTGAGGTTAAAATTCTTTGGCTCAAATTTGCGTGGAATACGTATCATTCCGGTATTAAGGAAGGGCAAAAATCCGGGATAAATAAGTATGTCGAATTCCTCGCGATGGTGACTGATGATATATTTTACAGCCTTGTTAAATGCTTTGGACGATTTTTCTGAAAGGTCAATGATGAAAGCTGTGCGAACACCTTCATGAAGTTTAATTTTATAATATACTGTCACGCCGTGCCCCAAATCAACAATATTGTATTTGCCATCACCGCGTTTGTATCGCGAGGCGTTATAGCTCTCATGTTCTTTTACGACCAAATACCCGGTCTTTTTTGATGAAGCGAACAGCGAAGCGCACCCCGCATAGGCACGACAAAACAGCTCGGACAGTGGGTTCAGCACTTTTAATGCCGGTTTTATGCCCCCGACGTGCAGAGGCAGACAATACGTCCACATCTTGCCAATCGGTTTCATCATTCGTGATTTGACCAGAACAGGATATGCATTGTCATTAGGGTAACCGTAAACAAAAACAACCCCTTCTTCTTTCATCTTACAATATGCCAGGTCTACCATCTCTTTGAAAGCGAAGAAGTCGCGGTATTTCTTTGCTATCATTGAGTCAATGCTGTTAGCAAACAAATACTTTTGACCATTTACAAGGTAGTATACCGGCACATAGGAATTTATCCCCACAATGGCTCCTTCGTCATCCTTGATAAACGAATGATAAGAATAGCCGAGAGGATTGTTGACAAACTGAGCGAGATGGGTCTCGACGGATCGTTGTTTCCCGAAAACCGCTTCGAAAAGCGCCGCGATACCCTCAATCTCTTGCGTTGAAAGTTCGTTGGTGCGTTTGAATACAAAATCCATTATAAAGTACTATGGTAATTGTCTGGGAATCTGGTAACGGCCCCGATGGACCGGGTATCTAATGTTACCGAGTATTTAATGTTACGGGATTCTTGCCTTTCGTGTCGTGCGCACTCGCACTGCTTAGGGGTTTAGGCACTTGTATGTCTTTTAGTAAACTATTTTTAGTTTAACATACTTTATTTATAGTTTAATATACAACCGCCCCATGAGTAGCCGACACCGAAACCGCAGATAAGGACGGGACCGTTAAGAACATTTTCCTGACGGGCATCGGCAAGGGCGATGGGGATGCTGTTGCTGACAGTGTTGCCTATTTCGCTCATGTTAACATAGAAGCGTTCGGGCGCTATCTTTATCTTCTTGCGAAGAAAATTGAGCATATAGCTGTTGGCCTGATGGAAAACAAACATATTGACATCGTCGTGTGTCAGCCCGTTTTTCTCCAGAGTATCCTTTACAACGATAGGTACATTTTTCTGCGTGAAACTAAAGATTTCAGCACCATTCATGAAGAGGAAGTCGGATGAGTGAGGGTTGCCGTTTTCGTCAAAGCTTAGGTCGTTGACTTTTTCGGGATGCCTTGCGCCGCCGCTGTGTATAATCAGGTTTTCGGCACCTTGACCGTTGGTGCCGAGCGAGAAGTTACCAATTTCGGCATATCCTTCGGTTGAAACCACCGTTGCAGTGGCCGCATCGCCAAAGATTGTACGGTTGCCCTTGTCGCGTGGGTGAAGGTGTTTGTTATAGGTCTCTGCCGTCAGAAGCAATACATTTTGTGCAATTCCTCCTGCAATTAAACCTTTTGCCAACGAAAGTCCATAGACATACCCTGAGCAGCCGAGGTTATAGTCAAGGGCGCCGATATTCGTGCGCAATCCAAGACGGTCCTGAGCCAAACAGGCCGAGGTGGGCAAAAGATAGTCGGGCGACTGAGTGCAGAGTAGCACAAAGTCAATATCTTCGCGCTTAATTTCAGGGTTTGCAGCAAAAAGCTTTTCGCCCGCTTTTACTGCCAAATCGGTGGCTGTCTCATCTTCTGAAGCCACATGTCTTTGGTTTACACCTACTTTTGTCGCGATTTTCTCGACAGTCCAGTCTGGAAAATCTATCACCAATTCTTCGTTGGTCACGATTTTCTCTGGCAGATAATATGAAATTGCTTTTATACAGGCCATTTTGTGCTACAATTTTAGAACCGTTTACCCTAATCGCCTTGGCGCTTTGGGGAACAGGCTGTTAGAGTATAATAGACCCGCCCGTTATGTCCAGGCAACTGCCGGTCATCCACGAGCTTGCGTCTGAAAGAAGATATATCGAAAGATTTGCTATGTCATCCGGCCTACCATATCTTTTCAGGGGATACTTGAGCTCCTCCTGATGGTAATCAACGCCGGTTAACTGGGAGTCTCTTTCCACCAGTTCGGTCCATACCATATTCGGGCAGATGCAGTTTACCCTTATCAACTGGCTTGAAAGCTCAAGCCCAAGAACTTTGGCGTACGCGATAAGAGCGCCTTTGGAGGCCGAGTAAATGCCGTTTCCGACCGTCGGGGCAAATGGTGCCCTTGAGGCGATAAAAACTATCGATGACTCGGAAAGGATTTTCTTTTTTTTCAACAAGTTCTTTTGCAGAAGTACCGGGGCATTGAAGTTAGCGGACATTACCCGCTCCAAATCCTTTTCACGCACCATTTTTAGCAATGTGCGGTCTCCGACTCCGGCGCTGTGCACCACACCATTCAGAGCAGGGCACTCTGCAACAAGTTTGTCAATGTCGTCCCGTTTTGTTATGTCAGCTGAGATGGCCAAATGTCCTTCGCCATCCAGCTGGGAGAGAGTCAGGTTAAGGCGTTCTTGATTGCGCCCTGTGACAATCATTGTCGCTCCCATCTTGGAACAGGCAATAGCTGTGGCACGACCGATGCCCGATGAGGCACCTGTCACAAGAATCGTCTTCCCTTCCAAAGAGAATGGGTTGAAACACCGACCGGTCATTACGCCTTCGATTTTATGACTTCGTAAATTTCAGCGATGGTGTTGGCTTTGCGCATATCATCAGCCTTCAGCTCTACGTCGAACTCCTCATCGGCAAGTGCGATAAGGCCCAGTACTGCCAGCGACGACCATTCGTCAAGTTCACGAAATTTCGTTTCAGGCTTAAGGGTTGCGGCATCGGTATCATCGAAAATTTCGGCGAACTTCTCAATAAATTCGTTGATTTCCATACTTATTTATATAATTTAATTAATTGTTTTACATATCGTTATGTTGCGCTCTCAATTTTTGCAAAGTTAATCAAATTTATTGATATAACAAACAAGCTGACACTTCTGTTAAATCGTAGATTTTGATATTATACATTATACATGCCAACCGTAAAATGAGGGCTCACCAATTGCGGCGGGGTCACAGGTAGGGGTTGGTGCACTTTTCGGCGGCGATGGTGGTGGTAGGGCCGTGGCCGGGGATGACGGTGGTGTCGTCGGGGAGGGTGAGGAGCTTGCTCTTTATCGATGAGATGAGCTGCGCGTGGTCGCCGCCGAGGTCAGTGCGCCCTACCGAGCCGCGGAAAAGCGAGTCGCCGGTGAGGACGAACTTCTGTTCGGGGCAGTAGAGGGCTATTCCGCCGGGGGTGTGGCCGGGAACGGCTATAACGTGCAGTGTGCTCTTGCCTACGGTGATGATGTCGCCGTCGGCAAGGGCAATGTCCCTTACTACAGGCCTCGGGTCGACTTTCCTGATGCCGAAGCGCGCGGCGTGGTCGGCAACGGATTGGCCAAAGGCATCGTCGGCGGCGCGGGCAGCGAGTTTTACTCCGTACTTGTCCTTGACGGCGTTAGCGCCAAAGACATGGTCGAGGTGCAGGTGCGTGTTCACTATCTGGGTCAGGTGTAGCCCTTCGTCCTTGATTATCTCGTCAAACTTGGCGTGCTCTTCGGGATAGAGCATACCGGGATCGATGACGATGGCATCTTTGGTGGCCTCGTCCACAAGGATGAAGGTGTTTTCCTCGAATGGATTTACGGGGAGATGGATTAGGCGGAACATACTATGCTGGTTATTTCTTTTTGTCTCTGCCGGGGGCAAGGGGGACGTATATCAGTTTCTTTGTCTCGAAATACGGGTCATTGAAAAATTCGGTGACGGGATAGTCTATTACGGGCTCGCGCACGCCCTGACATTCTTCGTCAAGGTCGCCGCCTTTAAGGCATATCAGGCCGTTGGCATAGCGGTTGACGCTGACGGGCTTGATGTTTTTGCGTATCAGCGGCACAAGCTCGTCGAGGCGCATCACGGCACGACTTACAACATAGTCGTAGCGGTTGCGGCACTCGCCGATATCGCCGTGTTGAACAGTGACGTTGGTCAGTCCTATTGCCGAGGCTATCTCCTGGGCCACGCGCACCTTCTTGCCGATGCGGTCGATGAGGTGGAACCGGCACGCGGGGTACATTATGGCCAGAGGGATGCCGGGGAAACCGCCCCCGGTACCCATATCGAGCATCGTCGTGCCGTCCTTGAGGTCGCCCAGGAAACGTGCTATGGTGAGCGAGTGGATGACGTGGTGCAGGTACAGGTTGTCGATATCTTTGCGCGAGATGACGTTGATTTTGGCATTCCAGTCGGCATACAGCCCGCCCAGCGCCTTCAGCTGTTCAAGCTGACGGGCATCGGGCTCTGTGCCCAGGAATTTCTCTATGGCTTCGTAGTCCATTTTTTTCGGAGTTTATGCTATTCGGGGAGGGTTAATTCAGATTTCTGCCAAAGGTACGACTTTTTTTGCTTACCTTTGCGCTGACCCCGGCCGAACTTTCGCGCCGGCAATAAGTATATATAATAAGTAATATGTATATATATTATAATTCAGGTTTCACAACTTCTACAAAAACCCTAAAATTTAAGGTGTTTGTTCTATCAGTCACACATACAACACAAACCCCGACATAACCCCCCAACACCCCCGCAATGATAAAATTAGGACAATACAACATCCTCAGAGTTTCAAGAGTGGCCGAATTCGGCCTTTACCTTACCGATGGCACCACACGCCCCGACGGAAAGCCCGACGAAGTGCTTATGCCGGCAAAATATGTGCCCGACGACATCCGCCCCGGCGACGAGATAAGAGTGTTTGTGTACAACGACTCGGAAGAGCGGCCCGTAGCCACCACCGAGACGCCCTTTGCCACCGTGGGACAGTTTGCCTACCTCCAGGCCGTCGACGTCAACAAATACGGCGCCTTCCTCGACTGGGGCGTGGTAAAACAGCTGCTGTGCCCCTTCAGCGAGCAAAAGATGCGCATGCACACCGGCGGCGTATACCTGGTATACGTCTACCTCGACGACAAGACCAACCGCATCGTCGCCTCGGCACGCGTCGAACGTTTCCTCGGCAACGTCTACCCCGACTACCGGCAGGGACAGCGCGTCCACGCCCTCATAACCGGGCACACCGACATCGGCTACACCGCCATCGTCGACAACCGCCACCGCGGCATGATATACGACAACGAAATCTATGCCCCCCTCGAGCTTGAGTCGCAAAAGACAGCCTACGTCAAAGCCGTGCGCGAAGACGGCAAAATCGACCTCACCCTCACCGTCCCCGGCACCGGCAACCGCGTCGACCACCTCGGTCACAAAATCCTCGAGCTCATCGACCGCAACGCCTTCCCCCTCACCGACAAATCCACCCCCGACGAAGTCGCCGCCATCCTCCACTGCTCCAAAAAAGACTACAAAAAAGCCATCGGCGCCCTCTACCGCGACCGCAAAGTCGCCCTCGCCGAAGACGGCACCTGGCACAAAGTCTAACACCGTCTACCCTCACGCCCGC